>JAOABY010000003.1 GCA_026418115.1 Spirochaetaceae bacterium
TTGTAGGCGCCGACAATGCTTACACTGCTCATGCCCAGCCTCCTGTGATGTCTATAGTCAATGACTACAGTCACTGAATACCGTACACCCGCTTTTGCAGCCTGTCAACGGAAAATTTTCAAAAATCCGGCAAGTCAATGATATTTTCAGAATAAGTGTTTATATACATGTTAATTATAAATCTATTAAAATTATATTATAGATATTAAATTATCAATTGGTCGCGGATAAGCCTGCTTGGTTTCCAATTTTCGAACACTTGTCATCAATTTGCACTCATTTTGACCGTGGTCAATTATATAAACCAGTGCTACACTATTCCCGTGAGAGGAGGCGGAACATGGATATTCAGAAAATCGGCATTGTCGGATCTGGCACCATGGGTTCGGGTATTGCACAGGTGGCAGCCCATGCAGGCAGTTTTGAAGTCCTGCTCTGCGACGTAGAGCAGAGGTTTCTGGACAGAGGCATGGAAACGATCAGAAAGGGGCTCAGCCGGATTGTCCAGAAAGGCGGAATGGACGAGCAGGGCATGCAGGCTGTACTTGCACGGATTACCACCACTACCGACCTTACTGCACTTGCCCAGACAGACTTCATCATCGAAGCCGCAAGCGAAAATCTGCAGATAAAAGAAAAAATTTTCAGAACCCTCGATGGGCTCTGCCCGCCGGACAAGGTGCTCGCCAGCAATACATCCACCATCGCCATTACACGCCTTGCAAGCTTTACCGCCCATCCTGACCGCGTGGTCGGCATGCACTTTTTCAACCCGGCGCCTGTTATGAAGCTTGTCGAGCTCACACGCGGCCTCAATACTGGTGAACCAGCGCTTGCTACCGCGCGGGCAGTTGCAACCCGCATGGGCAAGACAGCCGTTGATGTCCACGACTCTCCAGGTTTTATCGTCAATCGCGTGCTGGTTCCCATGATCAACGAAGCAGCTTATCTGCTCATGGAAGGCGTGGCTGAGCCTGCTGCAATCGATGAGGCAATGAAACTCGGTGCCGCGCATCCCATGGGTCCCCTGGCGCTCGCAGACCTCATCGGACTCGATGTGTGCCTCTCCATCATGGAAATCCTGCAGGCCGAATTCGGCGAGGACAAATACCGCCCCTGCCCGCTTCTGCGCCGCTATGTGGAAGCCGGTAGACTTGGCAGAAAAACCGGTCGAGGATTCTTCGAATATCAGTGAAAGCAAGAGCGGCGTGCTCCCGTATGCCTGTGGTGCAAGGCAGCGACCAGCATGCCGCTGCACCTACTCGTTGTGCGTAATCTCCTGATGCTTCTTTCTGCCGTGGGTGCCCTGCGCTGCATGAGGCTTGTGCAGCAGCATGGGCAGCGCAATGATACGACAGAACTCCACACCTTCCTTGACCAGATCAAAGCCGTTGTTGGAAATCGCCCAGTCGAGAAACACTGAGCGGAATGAGCGGTTGAAGAGCTGGGCAAGCCTGTCGGCAGAGACATCGGTTCTGAATTCATCCCGGGCCTGTCCTTCCTCAATGATGCTGCGCACAAGTTCATGAAGAAACCGGCCCGTATCGATGAGAATCTTCTCGGTACCTGGTTCCATGATATTGTTGGCATACAGGATCTTGAGCATTTCCAGACCAACCTTGTCCCGCACATATCGCATCTGCGCCCTGACAAAGGCAAGAATTTTCTTCTCCGCGGTGTCGTAACGGAAGAGATTGCGCTGGTAATGCCTGTAGAAATCATCAATGGTCCGGAATTCCTCAATGATGATGTCACTTTTGGTTCTGAAATAAGTGTAGAACGTGCCTTTGGCGGTGCCGGCCGCCTGCGTTATGTCATCGACAGTGACGCTGTCGTAGCCCTTCTCTCTGAAAAGTCTCAGCGCGCATTCAAAAAGAGCCTTTCTGGTGCGCTGGGCCTGCTCCTGCCGTCTTGTCATTCCTGCTGCCATGGTGCTTACCACATCAGAGTATCACTCAAAGCCTGCACTGACAATATCATGAATATGCTCGACTTCTCTGCGGGGCTGTCGTACCATTGAGCAGCAGAGGAGTACACTATGCCACGGTTTCGCAATCTGGTATTCAAGGGCGGAGGGGTTCGGGGCATCGCCTACCTCGGTGCGCTGCGATATCTCTATGAACATGGCATGATGCGGCACGTCGAACGGGTTGCCGGGACTTCGGCGGGAGCCATCACCGCGCTGGGCGTCGCCCTCCAGCCAGAGAATTATGAGAATCTGAAGAGGCTGGCAGACAGTCTGGATTTCAGAAAAGTCCCTGCGGAGGAAGATACCCGCACCCCAGCCATCACCCAATCCCGTCTGCAGATTCTGCGCGACCGTTACCGCGAACTGTCGGTGTTCAAGAACCTCCAGTGCTCAATGCGCCTGGTACAGGAAAAGGGCTGGTATTCCAGCGACTATTTCTACCGCTGGCTGCAGGGCATCATTGCAGAGCACTTTCTCATCAAAAAGGAGGCATATACCTTTGCCGATTTCAGAAACCCTTCGCTCCACAAGGNCGGACGACCTTTCCTTGACCTCTATGTAACCGGCACCGACATCAGCAACCGCATGCCCCGCGTCTTCTCGTGGGAAACCACTCCTGACATGGAAGTCGCACTTGCGGTTCGCATTTCCATGTCCATCCCCGTCTTCTTTGAGGCAATTGAATACCAGTACCCCGGCACACATGAACCTCAGTACTACGCGGACGGTGGCATCATGTGGAACTACCCTGTCAACATTTTCGATGATCGCAAGTATGGCAGAAGCATTGCAGATGGTATCAACGAGGAAACGCTGGGATTCTTCATCTTTACTTCTCCTGAGTCGACCCGCTACAAGCCTGTAAAGAGCATGACGGACTACATCACGGCTCTATTCGAGAGCCTGCTGCTGGTGCAGGAACACCTCGTCATCCAGAGCGAGAAGAACCACCACCGGACGATTTTTATCGATGACTGTGGCATACGTCCTACCGACTTCGATATCGATGTGCAGGACGAGCGCTACATGGCACTGTTCCAGTCCGGCTATCGATCGGCTGCCTCGTTCTTCGAGAAGAAAAGCGAGTGGAGCGCTTTTTTCCGCGCGCTCAAGCAGCGATTCGGATGGAAAGAATCGGAGTTCTGACATGGCAACAGGTGCTCTGTACACCCATCTTGCCCGCGTGTATGACCTTGTGTTTCCCTTTCCCTCTGCGTGCGTCGATGCCATTGCTGCGATGGTACCGGAGCACGCGCCCAGGCGGCTGATCGACGCAGGAGCCGCAACCGGAGCCCTCGTACGGACTTTCTCGAATCTTGGATGGGAAGCTCTGGGCATCGAACTGGATCCGGAAATGGTGGCACGTGCCGGTCCCCTGGTAGTCCAGGGCTCGATGCTCGATATCTGTACGATTGCAGGCCGAATGTTCCCCGCCGGCGCGCGTTTTGGAGCAATCACCTGCCTTGGCAATACGCTTCCCCACATCGACCCCGGTAGCCGGCTGCCATTCTTCAGAGACGCCCGCGAGCTTTTGGAAGAAGGCGCTCCACTGGTGATCCAGATGCTCAACTATGCTCATCCTGCAGTACATCCCGGATACTGCTTTCCCGAGATACGGGTGGGGGGCGTGGTATTCCGGAGAGCATACGAGGCCGGACCTTCCCCTGGTACGCTCGCCTTCAGAACGGAGCTGCAGATAGACTGTGAACAGTACCGGGACAGCACCACGCTGTATCCTCTGGAACCAGCGGCGCTCGAATCACTGCTCCATCAGGCAGGCTTCAATGCAGTGAGCTTTTTCAGAGGATGGGATTGCCTGCCCTTCGATGCGCAGCATGATTTCTATCTGATTGCGGTTGCCCGCTAGTCCTTCCTCCTTGCCATTCTGCCATCGTTGAGGTATTATGGTCATATGCTCATAATTTGGCGGAGCAGCTCCTGACATTCATTTCAACTGCCTGTACCGACCATACAGCATCCGCCTCAAGGAGTCTTTCATGAATCTTGTTCCCGAGAAGAAACAGAATCCTTCCATCAAGAGGGTCATCGGCGTCGTGAGCGGCAAGGGCGGCGTTGGCAAGTCAATGGTAGCGACCCTGCTGGCTCAGGCTCTTGCTGCGCGTGGCTCGAGCGTAGGTATTCTCGATGCCGATATCACCGGCCCTAGCATCCCCCGCATGCTCGGAGTCGACAGCTTCAGAGCGGAATCCGACGGCGAACATCTCTACCCCATCCAGAATGAAGAAGGCATCAAGGTGCTCTCCATCAACCTCTTCAACGAGCGTGAGGATGAGCCGGTCATCTGGCGAGGCCCCCTGCTTGCCAAAGCCATTGAACAGTTCTGGAACGATACGGTGTGGGGAGACCTCGATTACCTCATTCTCGACTTCCCGCCGGGAACTTCAGATGTGTCGCTCACGGCCTTCCAAACCATACCGTTTGCAGGCATCGTGGTGGTAGCCACTCCCCAGGATTACGTATCGATGATTGTACGAAAATCGATCAGGATGGCGTCCATGCTCAAGACGCCCGTGCTCGGAGTCGTGGAGAACATGCGCACCATGGTCTGCCCGCACTGTGGAGAGGAAGTAAAGCTCTTCGATGATGGCAGCAATGGCACCGCCAGAATGGGATTGCCTGTTCTTGCCCGCCTGCCGTGGCGCAAGGAATTCGCGCAGACGCGCGCCATCCGATGGTCAGAGCTGACTCCTCATGCTCGCAGGGAAGTAGAATCCCTGGCTGCCGAAGTCGAACTTGCGCTGGCATCCATGGCCGGCGCTCAGTAATCCGTGGAAGACCATGGCCCGTCCCGTCTGCACGCGATTCATCGAGGCCCGCTTCCCTTGTCTGCGGTTCGGACCTCTGCAGCACGAGGAAGTCTCACAGGATGCACCTGCCATAACCCTGCTGGCGGACGAGGCTGAGGCCTTGCGACTGGCTGATCTCGAAGGTATGTACCAGGAAGCCGCAGCAGCCCGGATGGGCATCTCGCGCCAGACATTCGGACGCATTGTCACCTCGGCACGGCGCAAGGTAGCAGAGGCAATTCTGCAGGGAAAGCCCCTGCATATCAATACTTCTTGCCACGTGGATCAGACTGCCGGCTCACCGGGAGCTGAACGGATACTCGCTGCCCTGGCAATGGACGGAACCTGCATTTCGAGTCATTTCGGGCGGAGCGAGCGCTTTGCTCTCTATGAAATTGGTCCGGATGGCGCGACTGCATGTGGAGAAATTCCGGCATCGAGTGCGGAGGGGCCGCTTGGTTCGATTGCAGCCGAGCTGGCGCGATCGGGTGTGCGAATGCTGGCAACTGGTGCCATTGGCATGCCGGCACTCAGAAAATTGCAGGCCTATGGGATCGAGGTGCGCCTCACGGCAGCTCAAACCGCGGATGAGGCGCTGCAAGCCCTGGGCTGCCAGCTCGCAGCAAATCTACCAGAGGGAAGAACCGAAGCAGAGGAGAAACATATGAAGATAGCTATTGTTTCCGATGATGGAACGACCATCAGCAGACATTTCGGAAGAGCAACGCACTATGTCGTGGTAACTCTCGAACAGGGCACTGTCGTTTCCAGAGAACTGCGTGACAAAGCAGGGCACCAGCATTTTGCGGGTAATCATGAGCACCATCACGATCATGGCGCTCACGGATTCGATCATCATGCACAGGATCGGCATGCCATGATGGCACTCGCAATCAAAGACTGTCATGCAGTGGTAGTCGGCGGCATGGGAGCAGGAGCGTATTACGCCATGCAGTCAGCTGGCATACGCCCCATCGTGACCGAACTGTCCACCGTCGATGAGGTCATCGCGGCATATCTCGCCGGCACCCTCAAGGATCATCCGGAGTACCTGCACTGAAAGACTCTGACCGGTACCAACTGCAGCATGGCGCAGGCATCTTTTCTGCGCTATCATGACAGACATGTGGGATTTCTTCTCGCCAGAACCATTGCAGTGGTACCGGTGGCGTCTGGATGGCGCCGAGGCCTGGCTCCGGAAAAACGGTGAAGAATGGAGGCTCGCACTCTGCAGTGTGGGCTTCAGAGACATCGAAGCAGACTCGGGCGGTCCTGAAAAGGCCAGCCCCCACTCGGATCTTGAAGTGTCCTTTGGTGTCGGGCTAGGCTCACGCGTAGCGCTCAGACCCCGCCTCAGCGAAATTCCCTATCTCATCATGGTGCGCAACCATGTGAGGCTGCTGCCAGGTTCCGAAGCTTCCTTCAGCATAGCCCTGCCACCCTTGCTGCGCTTCGAGCTGGAAGGCGGAAAGGTGCTGCTCGAAGGCCAGCCTTTCAAGGTATCCCAGACCTGGTTTGGCGACAAAACCGCCGGCAATCTCTGTCTCTCCCTTCCGATGTCACTTGATCCGCAATGTGCCGGCGAACAGCAGGATGCTGCAGCCAATACCCCCGCAGGCTCGACTCCTTCAACCCGCTATACGACATGCCGGTCGCTTGTCCAATGCAGGCTGGTGGTCCGCAATGCATCGAAAGATCAGGTAGATCTCGACAGATTCGCGATTTTTACCGACATGATCAACATCTATCTGCAGGGTGACCGACTTGTCACCGATACGGTGACCATCATTGCAACACAGGACGGTTCGCTCCAGACCCGCATCGAGAAAAGTCCTGCCTCACTGCCCATACTGCAACCTGCGGCCCGATCCGGTACCAGCGAATTCCTCCTCAAGCGGGGAGTGAGTTTTCTGAAGAGCATTGCAGGCCTCCAGGAATAGGCAGCACGGGGAGAATGCCATGAATGCCATGCAGATACCTTTCGATTTCAATACCTTTCTCAAGCCTTTCATGACACCGGAATTCTGGAACAGACTGATCGGAACCGCCCTGGCCGTGCTGTTCATCCTGGCTCTGTTCCGCATCCTGCAGGTACTGGTAAAACGGACCGCAGAAAAACACCTGCCCGAATCCAAGGCCTTCCTGGTACGCAAGCTCGTCAGATATACGGGTTATGTGATTGCGGCCATGACTATTCTGAAGGCCGCGGGCATCGACATCTCTGCCCTGCTCGGTGCAGCCGGCATCGCTGGCATCGCGCTTGGATTTGCCGCACAGACATCGGTCTCGAATTTCATCAGCGGCATTTTTCTCATCTCGGAGAAACCTTTCGGTATTGGCGATGTGATTCAGACCGGCGATATTACCGGCACGGTGCTGTCCATCGACCTGCTGTCCATCAAGATCCAGACCTTCGACAACCGCTATGTGCGCATCCCCAATGAATCAATCATCAAGACCAATGTGGTGAATCTCACCCGCTTTCCCATCAGGCGGCTGGATATACGATTCCAGGTTTCCTATGGAACCGATCTGGAGCTGTCATCCAGATACTCAAAGGCATAGTGATGCGGAATCAGTATGCGCTCGACAATCCCGAACCGCTCATACTCATCGACAGCTTCGAAAACTCGGGCATTGCAATACTGTTTGGCGTGTGGTTCGAGCGTTCGAGACTCGTCGATCTCAAGAACTCGCTCATCCTCGACATGCAGAAAGCCTTTGCGGAAGCGCACATCGAAATCCCCTACCCGAAACTGGACATCAGAATCAGGGAATCGCAGCGCTCCGATATTCCTGAAGGGACTTGATTTCGATACCCCTTTGCCGGTACCTGCGGAGCGCTTCGGCAAAGGCGCGCGCGAGTTTGATGTCCGTGATGAGCGGTATATCGAGGTCCACCGCAAGCCTCCGTATCAGATAATCATTCCGCAGTTCAAGCTCGCGATTGTTCTTGGGAATATTGATGACCAGATCGATACTCCTCCGCCTGAGCTCCGTAGCAATATTAGGTTCGCGACGCTCGAGCGGCCAATGCAGCGTCTGAACTGGGATGCCTGCCGATGCGAGGAATTTCGCCGTTCCCCTGGATGCAACGAATTCATATCCCATTTCGACAAGCGCCCGTGCGCTCTCCAGAAAATCAAGCTTATCTTCGAGCGGCCCCGTAGAGAGCAGGATGCGCCGGGCAGGAATCCGATGCCCCACCGATAGCAGAGCCTTGAGCAGCGCATCATGCACATCGCTGCCAATGCACCCTACTTCTCCTGTTGAGGCCATCTCGACACCTGGTACGGGATCAACTCCTGCCAGTCTGGAAAAACTGAACTGCGCAGCCTTGACGCCAACCCATGCCACTTCCATTGCCGAGGGTGGTATTGCAGGCAATTCCACTCCCGTCATGGCCCGCACCGCGAGGTCGATCATGTCGACACCGCCAACTTTGGAACTGAACGGGAAGCTTCGGGAAGCGCGGAGATTGCATTCAATTACCTTGACCTTGTTATCGATCGCCAGAAACTGAATATTGCAGGGCCCCGTTATGTTGAGTGCGGACGCAATCTTCGCTGCGATGCTTCTGATCTGGCGCAGGGTTTCGAGATAGATGCGCTGGGCAGGGAGCACGACCGTGGCATCCCCGGAATGCACGCCGGCATTTTCGACATGCTCAGCGATTGCGTAGTAGAGCATGGTTCCATGAGCAGCCACGAAATCGATTTCGATCTCCTTGGCTCCCTCGAGAAATTTCGACACCACCACCGGCTTGTCGCGGGATATCGCAGCTGCCTTGTCGAGATATCTCTGCAGACTTGCATCATCCCACACCACCTGCATGGCCGCGCCGGAAAGCACATAGCTCGGTCTGACAAGTACGGGATACCCCACTTCTCTAGCGAACCGCCGCACCGACTCCAGATCGCTGGCCTGCATCCATGGTGGCTGCTCGATGCCGAGTCTGTCCAGAAGTGCCGAAAAAGACTGCCTGTCCTCTGCACGGTCGATATCCAGAGGGGAAGTACCGAGTACCACTACACCGTCGTCATAGAGAGCGCCTGCCAGATTGTTGGCGATCTGGCCGCCCATGGAGAGAAGAAGGCCATCAGGGCATTCTCTCTCGTAAATATCGAGTACCCGTTCATGGCTCAGTTCATCGAAGTACAGCCGATCGCAGACATCATAATCCGTGCTCACCGTCTCGGGATTGCAGTTGATCATGATGGTATGCCTGCCCAGATCGCGGAGCGTGGTCACAGCCCGCACACAGCACCAGTCAAACTCCACTGAAGAACCGATGCGGTAGGGACCTGAACCCAGGACCAGGATGCCAGTGCGCAGCGGTGCTACATCATCTGAGTTGCCGCCATAGGTCATGTAGAGGTAATTGGTCTGAGCCGGAAATTCCGCAGCCAGCGTATCGATCTGTTTGACTGCGGGCAGAATGCCCATGCTCTGGCGCATGCGGCGGACAGCCTTTTCTTCCAACCCATAGATATCGGCAATTGCGGCATCCGAAAATCCGAGCTTCTTCGCTTTGCGGAGAAGATCGGGACTCGGCATGCTGAGCGCGCTTCCTGCATTCGATGCCTGGCCTGCATGCCGCTCCATGCTCTCCTGACACCGTGCGATATTCTCCAGTTTGCCGAGGAACCATGCATCGATATGGGTGAGCCGTGCAATGCGGCGCATGCTCCATCCCTGCAGGAGCGCAGCGTATACGGCAAAGATGCGGCGATCTGTCGGTCTGGAGAGCGCCTGAGTCAGGGTTCTGAATCCATCACCCAGCACTTTCTTGTCTGCCGTGAGCCCCTCCACACCGAGTCCCAGCATGCGGATCGCCTTCTGCAGCGCCTCTTCGAAGCATCTGCCGATCGCCATCACCTCGCCGACCGATTTCATCTCGCTGCCGATGGTACGCTCGGCCCCACGGAATTTCGCAAAGTCCCAGCAGGGCATCTTGACTACGACATAGTCAAGCGCCGGTTCGAAGCAGGCTGTCGTGGTTCTGGTGATACGGTTGGCGACTTCGGTGAGCGATGCACCCAGCGCCAGCTTTGCTGCCACAAAGGCGAGCGGATACCCCGTAGCCTTCGAGGCAAGCGCCGAGCTGCGCGAAAGTCGCGCATTGACCTCGATGACGCGGTACCTGTCGGAGGAGGGATCAAGAGCAAACTGAATGTTGCACTCCCCCACAATCCCGAGATGGGATACCACGCGGATGGCTGCCTGACGCAACATCTGATATTCATGGTCATCCAGCGTCTGGGATGGAGCGACTACGATGCTCTCCCCTGTATGAATGCCAAGAGGATCGAAATTCTCCATGTTGCAGACAGTCACACAGTTTCCTGCGCCATCGCGCACCACCTCGTACTCGATCTCCTTCCAGCCACCAAGCCACTCCTCAACAAGCACCTGGGGAGCCACGGCAAACGCCCGCTCGCACCGAGACCGGAGCTGGGCTTCATCCCTGCAGAGGCCGGAGCCCGAACCTCCCAGCGCGTAGGCAGCCCGGACCATCACCGGATAGCCTATATGAGAAGCCGCTTCGCATGCCTCATCCACACTCGTCGCAGCCAGGCTTCTTGGAACCGGTATGCCTATTCCCTGGAGCGTTGCCGCAAAGAGATGCCGATCCTCGGTAGCTTCGATTGCCTGGACGGGAGTGCCGAGCACTTCCACCCCATAGGCGGCAAGGACCCCACTGCGCGCGAGTTCGACGCCGCAATTCAGGGCCGTCTGTCCTCCAAAGGAGAGCAGGATCCCTTCCGGCCGCTCCTTCTCAATGACCCTTGCTATGATGTCGGGCACGAGAGGCAGGAAATAGGTTGCATCCGCCATATCCTCGCCAGTCTGCACGGTTGCGATATTCGGATTGATCAGAATGGTTCTGATCCCTTCCTCGCGCAGGGCCTTGAGCGCCTGTGACCCTGAATAGTCGAATTCGCCAGCTTGCCCGATTCTGAGACCTCCAGACCCGAGCACCAGTACACTGTTCGGCTTTTTCATGCTCCGGCCTCCTTCAGGGTCTGGACGAAGCGGTCAAACAGAAATTCCGTATCCCGCGGTCCGGGACACCCCTCGGGATGGAACTGCACGGCAGAGAACCTGCCATCTTCAGACCTGATTCCCTCGATGGTGCCGTCATTGGCATTTCTGAACCACACCTGCCATCCGTGAGGAAGAGAATGTTCACGCACCGCATAGCCATGATTCTGGCTGGTAATGAAGCAGCGACTGGTACCTGTTTCGATACAGGGCTGGTTCTGGCTGCGATGACCGTACGGCAGTTTCCAGGTATCCGCTCCTGCGGCAAGGGCGAGAATCTGATTGCCAAGACAGATCCCGAATACCGGGCGATCTCCCCTGAGAAGCCGACGCACCTCGGCAATGGTGCGCGAACACTGCTTCGGGTCTCCGGGGCCATTGGAGAGCACCACACCGTCAAAGACAAGCCCCTCGAGATCATGATCCCAGGGTACCCTAATGACCCTGAGCCCGCGTGCCAGCAGATTGCGCAGTATATTGAGCTTGGCGCCACAATCCACCAGTACTACCTGCGCCCCGGTCCAGGCAGCCGGTTCATAGGTTTCGACGCCCCGGCAGCTGACTGATGCAACGGGATGTTCAGGCTTTTCTTCATTTAGCAGTGCGAGCCCCTCGTCAACACTGCCGGTGATGATGACACCGCGCATGGTTCCCCGGCTGCGCAACTGCCGTGTGAGTGCGCGAGTATCAATGCCTGAGAGAATGGGAACTCGCTCAGCCTCCATCCATGTCACAAGACTCATGGCGCTGGCATGATGGGAAGGAGCTTCGCACAACTCATTCACCACCAGAGCAGCTGCATGAATACGCGAAGATTCGAACAATTCCGGAAGACCATAGGAATCACGACGCAGACGGGGAACTCCATAATTTCCGATGAGAGGATAGGTTGCGACCAGAATCTGGCCTTCATACGATGGATCGGTGAGTGACTGGGCATAACCGGTCATGCCAGTTGCGAAGACGACCTCGCCCGCTGCCGGAACATACCCGCCATGAATGGTACCTGGATAGCATGAGCCATCTTCAAGTACCAGCATTCCCTGTTCGTGCTGCTGCTTCATTCCTGCCGGCCTCCCCCGGTTGGATTTGCATGAATTTACAGTATTACGTATTTTTATGCAATACACATGCGATAAGGACGAATAGATTTGCATTCAAAACAGGTTTCCGTGAGTAGCCGCTTCAGAGGTTTTTGTATATCTATCCAGAAAAACGCGAGGCCGGCACACTCTGTCCGGCCTCTTTTCCCGTACAGGGATCGCGCACCGCCCAGCTTTACCTTCTGGATCCCTGGAAGGCTCGTGCTGGTCCTGCGCAGGCGATGTGATGCACCGCCTCTCATGTGCATCCGGTGCATGCCCGGATGGTATCGGCGGAGCGATGCTCCGTCCTTGCTTTCACTATAAGTTCATCAGGTAGCGCAGTCAAGGAAAATTCTTCAGAACACATATTTCTGCTTTTCATGCCGGATTCAGGCTGTACATTCCATGCAGAAAGCATTATCTTGAATTAACATATAAATGTGGAGGGTGCCATGATAAGAATCCGTTTCATGCTTCGCGTGCTGCCAATTGCGGTACTGGCAGCTCTTTTTGCGTTTTCCTGCACGCTGGGGACCGTACCTTCTCCCGATGGAGGGGATATCGTTGGGGGAAATGAGGTGCTCAGCAATGGTGAAATAAGAGTAAACAGAGACAGCCCTGCCCGGCCTGTAGAACTCGTTCCTTCTGGCCCGGAAGAACTGGATACCAGCAAGCCAAGCGAACTACCCGTCGCAAGAATAGATCTTGAGCCAAAGGCAAAGGTACTGGTCCTTTTGTATCACAATTTGACCACCAGCACCAATCCCGGCGAATACGAGCGCAATGTCACTGATTTCGAAAATGATCTCAAATACCTGCGCGACAACAACATCAAGGTTATAAGCCTCGAAGACATCCTGAAGATCCAGAAAGGCCAGCTCAGTTTTCCGCCCGAACAGCGGCTCGCAGTCATAATGTTTGACGACGGATACGTCTCGATGTATACACGAGCTTTTCCCCTTCTCAAACAGTATGGCATGAAAGCCACTTTCGCAATCATCACATCTTTTGTTGGTTTGCCAACGAGTATTCCAGATGGAGAACCGGGGCGCCTCACCTGGACGCAGATCAAGACCATGGCAAGGTACCGTACCGCAACCGGTGAAAGACTGTTCTACTTCGCTTCTCATACTGTCGATCACCGGAGCCTGAACTACCTGGATACAATGGATGGCAGCTATGAGCTTCCCTATTCTGATATCGAGGGCTATAAGGTATTCCTGAACATGGAACTCAACCAGTCCAGAAAGGAGATACAGTCCCGCATTGATCAGAAGACCATGTTCCTGGCTCTACCCTATGGCAGAGGCACCCCACTTGGTACACCAAATGATGTATTTTCCTGGCCCTTTATACGAGATGCAGCAATAAGGATGAAGTACAGCGGTATCCGCACTTCCGATTACGGAGATGAATTTGGTGCATTCAACGCCAAGAATACTGAATGGAATTACCACATGCCCAGCCTCGGTATCTATGGCGATACTGACATCAGGATTCTGCCACGATACTACGATTGGGAGGACCTTTACTGACATACCATGCTGCTTACCCGGCAGGTTCGCGCTGGATCTGCCGGGCTGGTGTGAACTGTATGAAGCACAGAATTACTGCTGTACATACTGCATCAGATATTCATATGCCTCATTGATCCGCTTTGTTTTTTCTTCAGCCAGTTCCTTGAGTTCCTTTCCCAGATGGGCGACCTTGTCGGGATGATACTGGGCTACCAGCCTGTAATACTGTTGCTTGAGCAGGTCAGCCGTGAGTACACAGTTATTGTCCAATTCAAGAATCGCCAGCGCTGCTTCGTACCGGTTGGGCGGATCCTGATTGCGCATATGTTCTTCCTGCCGGTTTCGATTCGATGACCTGTTCTCATGCTGCGCTTCTTCCTGTTCCTGCCGCGTATCATGCTCGCTCGCCGTATCACCGCCATCGAATCGGAAATCCTCCGATTCTGTTGAGTCCAGGTCCACTTTGAGCGAAGCCGGATCAATCTTCACCTCCCTCAGATGCAGCATGGCGAACCCCAGATACGCCAGGAAAAACGCGCATGTCATTATAAAGGCAGTGACAAACCAGGTCAGAAAGCCTGGAGTCAGGCTATCTCCCCCGAAAATAGCCATGAACGTAAATTCATTGAGGTCGAGCAGAGGTATGATGTAGCTTGCAGGAATGCCATGCATATGGCTGAAATACAATGCAGTAAGAAAATACGCCGGCAGGCCTGTCGCGAACGCGACAAACAAGGAAAACTTATTTCTCATGTCGCGGGCACATGCCGTTCGCTGCGAGTAGACTGACGCAACAAACTCTCTAAGCTTCACATTGATTTCTTTGAGATGCAGAATTCTCGCCTGTATCATGGATTGCGCATATGGCTGGCGGGCTGCATGCTCATCCATGCTCAACTGCTGTTCGAGCAGCGCAATCTTGCGATCATTGATGGCGATGTATTCAGCCAGTTTCGTGACTCTGAACAGAAGATCTTCCGGCAGAAGATACCTTTTTTCCAGTTGCCTGAAGCTCTTCATCGCATGCAGATACTGATATAAAAAATAAAAAATTCCCCCGCCCAGAAGAATGGGCAGCAATACATTGAGAATCGCAAGAACAAGAATTATCAGGCCTGCAATGAAGAAGAGCAGGCACCCCAGATTGCCGTCACCAGAATCTTTTTGTCTATTATTACCCATCAGCCAGCAATTCTAGCATGGCATTACTGGCAATAGAAGAGAATAGAGAACCGAATGCTAGATGTCGGCTCTCTGCAGCTCATCGAGCGCTGCCGAACCTTTCATGTTTTTATTGTTGCGTGCAAAATCAAGCGCACGCAGGCCGGCAGTGCTTTT
This sequence comes from Spirochaetaceae bacterium, assembly GCA_026418115.1. GTDB lineage: Bacteria > Spirochaetota > Spirochaetia > Treponematales > Rectinemataceae > Rectinema. The sequence goes on from JAOABY010000003.1 coordinate 14,762, forward strand.
CAGAGATGCCAGTGCCCCCGCCCTGAGCAGAAGGTGCACTACTTCCGGGTTCCTGCTCCAGCCTGCGGCGAGCATGAGCGCAGTCATCCCCTGTGCATCCTGGGCATTGAGGGGAGAACCAACCGCAATCAGCAATTTCAGGACTTCAGAATTTCGGTTGTAGAGAGAAGCATACATGAGGGCTGTCTGGCCTTTGTTGTCCCGCGTATCTATCCGAGCCCCGGCCTCAAGAAGCACCCGAAGCACCTCAGGATTCTCATTCCATCCTGCCGCATACATCAGCGCAGTGGTGCCATATTTGGTATCCTGGTCCTCCAGCTGCGCACCCGCAGCAAGCAGTATCCTGACCACCTCGGGATCCTTGTTGTAGGAAGCCGCGATCATCAAAGGAGTCATGCCATAGGAATCCCTTGCATGCACTGATGCCCCGTTCTGCAGCATGCTCCTGACCTCCTGCGCAGTCCCTGAAGAACAGGTGCAGAAAAAACTGCTCTGGGCGTGGAGCACAGCCGCGCCTGCGAACGCCAGAATGACCATAAAAAGACAGGTGATTGTTCTTCGCACTTTCCTTCTCCTGCACCGCACAATGTCGCAGCGAAGTCATGCATTCGCTTCAGCTAATCATAACGCACAGATGACACGGATACCAACAATACACCGAAGCCGGCACTTTTCAGGCAGGATCATATGCTTATATAGCCCCTGAATCCGCGAGAGGAATAGTATGACTCTGCGCCATTGTGGTAGGTAAAAACCTGGCCATACCGGCGGTCACAGAAGAGAGCGCCACCAAGTCTGCGCACCGACTCCGGTGTCAGAATCCAGCTTGAAGTTTTCGTATCAAACTCGCCCAGGCTCTGGAGTTTGCGATACCTCTCTTCATCAAGTATTGCGATGCCCATTGCGCTGGCCATGCCCAGGGCGCTGCCCGCGGGTCTGTTCGCCTTCCTTCTTGCAAGCGCCTCATCATCATAGCAGAGGCTCCGTCTTCCAGAAGGGCTTTCGGTCGAGCAGTCGAAAAACTCATAGATATCAGAAAGGTCACGGGCGATGACATCCGGCTCACCGCCCGTGACCTCCATTTCATAGAGCGCATGCAATGCTGCGCTGTTGCTTCTCAGGCGCTCCTCAATCTGCTCCCACTGCAGATCAGGATGCCGCTCCGGATGCGATCTGAAGCGAGTCTCCAGAAGCTCAAGCAGTGCATTATACTCTGCAGCACGAGCGGACATTGCGAATTCCATTCTCAGTACTTGGCCAGCTGCCGCTGGAACGCCTCGAGATGGTTGCGGGACGCATCACGCAGCCGGGTGAACAGGTCCACTATCGCTGCATACTTGGGGTCCTTCAGAATTGGCTGCGCAAGGAATCGTTGATACATCGCTATATTGTCGATCTCGGCCTGCACGCCTGTCTGTGCTGCTTCCTTGAGCGTTGCAGGCACATGGATGTACTGGGCAGACTTGTCAGCCGGTACCGTCAGCTTCAGCGTGGCAAACATATCCTTGAGCCACTGAATGTGCTGCTCCTCGGACTCCTTGATGTTCGAGTAGGGTGCCATCTGGCCGAATTTTGCCATGATGGCGATGTACTCAGCCCGTGCCACGTATTCATCCTGGATGGCATAGGTGAGCATCGATTCGATTGTCAGATTGTTATCCGCCTTGGCTGCAGAATTGCCATAGAGAGGTAGCGATGTCTGTGCAGCCAGTGGCTGCGCCATAGCCAGTACTACCATGGCAAGAAGCGCCGAACCTGCAACCGAAACAATCCTATTCCTTTTCATAGTGACTCCTTCGTGAGCATAAGGCTTTTCTCTCTGCCTTATATCACTAATATACAATATTGTAGCTGCAGGGAGGCTGCCGGTTTCATGAAATATATGTTATTTTTGATATAATACTCATGCAGGCGAGTCGAGCGCCCACGCCTCTCTCCTGGCGCGAACTCATGCAAGCCAGGAGATTCATACAAGGAAATAAACTATGGTAGAGTGAGCGCCACGAAGGTATAAGGAACTATTATGCCCCCAGCACAGCGGCCACCAGATTCCAGCTTCAGCAACCCAGCAGAAAAATCGACGGGACCCTACGCAGTCCTGTCTGCCGCCTTCAAGGCCAGCATCCCCGTCCTGCTGGGCTATGTGACACTGGGGATTGCCTTTGGGTTCACGCTTGTCGCGGCAGGGCTGCCCTGGTGGCTGTCACCTGTCATGGCGATCTTCATCTATGCGGGGGCTGCCCAATTCATGGCAATCGGGTTGATGACAAGTGGAGCGGGCATCCTGGAGATCGCGCTGCTTACCTTACTTCTGAATGCACGGCACGCAGTCTACGGGCTCTCAATGCTGGAAAAATACCGGCATGCAAGGCTTCTCAAACCCTATCTGATATTCGGGCTGACCGACGAGACCTATGGCATTCTGACGACGGTTGCTCCCCCTGCCCGTGCCAACACCGCCCATTTCCATGCAATTCTTACTGCGCTGCACCAGCTCTATTGGGTTGCCGGCTGCAGCATCGGCGCCATCGCCGGCTCGGCGCTGGGGCTCGATACTACCGGCATGGAATTTGCGCTCACCGCGCTCTTCATCGTGCTGCTTGTGGAACAAATAAGGGTGGTGACGCAGCGTGAGCCCTACCTGGCTGCCCTGGGAGCGTGCATCGCTGCTCTGCTTCTGGCTGGTTCGAGAGATTTTCTGCTGGTAGCCTTGCTTCTCTCGATTGGGGCTCTCATGGTGCTCAAGCCACGTCTGGAGCAGGCATCTACAGCAAGGCAGGGCAGCCCTTCCGAAGGCGTAGGAGGCAGCAATCCATGAGCCGGCTTCTTCTCATCGTTGCGGTCATGACGCTCATCACCTTTGCAACGCGGGCTTTTCCATTCGTGTTCTTCAAGCGCCGCAGGCCTCCGGCCTATCTGGAGTATCTGCAGCGCTACATTCCGCCAATGGTGATGACCATCCTTGTCTTTGCTTCGTACAAGGATATCGATTTCACCAGCGCGCCGTACGGCATCCCAGCCCTCGCTGCCGGAGTGCTGACCGCCCTGCTGCATCTGTGGAAGCGCAATGTGCTGGTTTCGATTGCGGGCGGCACAGCGCTCTACATGGTGCTCCTGCGTCTGCTTTGAGGCCCTGGGCTTACTCCACTACGCGCGCGGAAATCAGCACCACATCTTCAAGCGGAACATCGGCATGAGGCGGCCGACGCCCCGTACGCACTGCAGCAATCGCATCAACCACCTCCATGCCCTCGGTGACCACACCGAACACGCAGTAGCCTGCGCCCGGCCCGGGCCCGCGGTAGTCGAGCGCCTTGTTGTCCACCAGATTGATGAAGAACTGGCTTGTGGCACTGTCCGGTACCATGGTGCGCGCCATGGAAAGCGTCCCGCGCGTATTGGATGGAGCCTTCGATGCTTCATTGACAATCGGAGCTCTGGTCTTCTTCTGCGTCATGCCGGGGACAAAACCGCCACCCTGCACCACAAAGCCCGGAATCACCCGGTGAAAGATGGTGCCATCGTAGAATCCCGCGCGCACGTACTCCAGGAAATTCGCTGCGGTCACCGGTACCCTGTCCTCAAACACCTCGATGGAGATGCTGCCTTTGCTGGTGGTAAATACCACTTTGGAATTTGCCATAGAATCTCCTTGCATTCACTTGCCTGCACGCTAGTACAAAACATGCACTTGTACAAGGCGCCTGGGAATACTCGCACTCGCTTGCGTTATGTCGGGCAGTGCGCAACAATACCTCATGCAAATCCGCAAAGCCACCAGAGAAGACGTACCGGCATGGTTTGAGCTGGTGAACGCCGTCAAGTCGGAAAACCTCCCGACATTGTTCGCCATGACCACACCCATCACCCCCTCCATCCAGCGCACAGTACCTGGAAAAGCTGCTCTCTGTTGAGGGGTCATTCCTGCTTGTCTGCTTCGAGGGATCGCGCGCCATCGGTTCGCTCGACTGTGCGCGTCATGAGCGCCCCGAACAGTGCCATGTGGCGACCCTTGCCATGTGCGTGGCGAGAGACTGGAGGAACCGTGGCATCGGCAGGCAATTGCTGCAGACCTGCATCGAAGTATGCACGAGAGAAGGCTTCATCGAAAAGCTGGAGCTCGAAGTGTTTTCCAACAACCCTGGCGCGATCGCCCTGTATCGAAGCCTTGGCTTCGAGCTGGAAGGCGTACGGAAAGGGAGCATCAGAAAGGCTGGAGAGCCTGTAGACATCATCTGCATGGGGAAATGGCTTACCTGATACTCACTGTCAGCACGAGCACCGTGAGCCAGCCGATGGCGTAGTGAATCCTCATTCCCGCAATCGATAGCTGCATGAGGAGCAGGAAGATTAGTAGTGGGACAAAGGAGAACATTCTATTGATTTCACGCTCCCCTTGAGGTCTTGCACCATGGTAAACTACAAGCAAAGGAAACTGCCATGGTGAAACTGGAAGCGCTGAAGCCTGGCGCGCTGGTACGAGGAATTATTCCGGAAAGAATGATCCGTGTAGTAAGTGTGCATCGCTATGGCGAGGACGCACTCGAGCTCACGTATAAGGATCAGGGAGGGAGGGTCTTCAATCAGCTTCTGTTCCGGGCGGATGAGGCTCGGCTCTCGCTGGTGGAAGAAGGCCGCCCCTGGTTATTCGATGGTGATGGCGCGCTGTTCCGACTGGTTTCGGAAGCGCAGCGCATAAGATTGGCGCATCTCTTTGATCCCTTGCTTGCAGTGCACACCTCGCTTGTGGAGCCGCTGCCACACCAGATTACTGCGGTGTATGAAACCATGTTGCCACGCCAGCCCCTGCGGTTTCTGCTCGCCGATGACCCTGGTGCAGGAAAAACCATCATGGCAGGCCTCCTCATGAAAGAGCTTATCGCGCGGGGTGACCTGCAGCGTTGTCTGGTGGTGTGCCCTGGCAATCTTGCCGAACAGTGGCAGGATGAGCTCTACCAGCGTTTCAGCCTGCCGTTTGAGATACTCACAAATGACAAGATCGAAGCATCGCTCACGGGAAACTGGTTCATGGAACATGACCTCATCATTGCGCGTCTGGACATGCTGTCCCGGAATGAATCGCTGCAGGATAAGCTCAAGGCCCAGGACTGCCTGTGGGATCTCATCGTCTGTGACGAAGCGCACAAAATGTCTGCGACCTACTTTGGAGGGGAGATCACTTATACCAAACGCTTCCAGCTGGGGCGCTTGCTCTCGTCACGGACGCGGCACTTTCTGCTCCTCACTGCCACGCCCCACAACGGCAAGGAGGCAGATTTTCAGCTTTTCATGTCCCTTCTCGATGGTGACCGGTTTGAAGGCCGATTCCGAGACGGTGTCCATCAGACTGATGTCTCCGACCTCATGAGGCGCATGGTCAAGGAACAACTTCTTACCTTCGAAGGAAAGCCACTCTTTCCCCAGCGGGTTGCTACGACGGTTCCCTATCACCTGTCGGATGAGGAAGCTGCGCTCTACGCGGCGGTTACCTCCTATGTACGCGACGAATTCAATCGCGCTGAAGCGCTCCAGAACGAAAAACGCGCCAGCAATGTCGGATTTGCGCTGACCGTGCTGCAGCGCCGCCTTGCATCCTCACCCGAAGCAATCTATCAGTCGCTCAAGCGCCGCCGGGAACGCCTGGAATCGCGCCTTCGCGAACTGGAGACCGTTCAGCGTGGTGCTGCACTCGGCCCGATCCTCGATGTACCGCTCCCCCTTGATGCCGAAACCCTCGATGAGCTCGATGACGCCCCCGACAGCGAAGTGGAGACGATTGAAGAGGAAGTCCTCGACCAGGCGACCGCTGCGCGCACCATTGCAGAACTCAAAACAGAAATTGCCACCCTCACCCACCTGGAAGCACGCGCTGCCATTGTGCGTCGCTCAGGTCAGGACACAAAATGGCGTGAACTGGCGGAACTCCTTGCGTATATTTTTGCACCAGAAGACCACGCACGCCCGCCAGAGCCCGAAGCATCTCCGCGCCCCCGAACCTCACCTCACCAGAAACTCATCATCTTCACCGAGCATCGCGATACCCTCAATTACCTGCAGGCGCGCATCACCACGCTCCTCGGCCAGCAGGATGCGGTCGTCGTCATGCACGGCGGCATGGGCCGCGAAGAGCGCCTCAAGATACAGGAAGCTTTCAAATTTCAGCCTGAAGTACGAGTGCTGATTGCCACCGACGCTGCTGGTGAAGGCATCAACCTTCAGCGCGCCCACCTCATGGTCAACTACGATCTTCCATGGAATCCCAATCGGCTTGAACAGCGTTTCGGGCGCATTCACCGTATCGGCCAGACCGAAACCTGCTTTCTCTGGAACCTCGTCGCCGAAGACACCCGGGAGGGAGATGTCTATCGCACGCTGCTCACCAAGCTCGAGGCTGCTACCAAAGCACTTGGGGGTCAGGTCTTCAACGTCCTTGGCAAGCTCCAGTTCGATGGCAAATCGCTCAAGGACCTGCTCATCGATGCGATTCGCTATGGCGAAAGGCCCGAAGTTCGCGATTTTCTCAATCGTGTCGTCGATCAGGCACTGGATACGGAAAACCTCAAAAATCTTCTGGAAGAAAAAGCCCTCGCGCACGATGTCATGGATTCCCGTCGCGTCCAGACTATCCGCGAAGATATGGAACGCGCAGAAGCGCGCCGCCTTCAGCCGCACTACATCGAATCCTTTTTCCGCGAAGCCTTCACGAGGCTCGGCGGTACCATGCACTCCCGTGAGCCCCGCCGCTATGAGATTACCCATGTGCCAGCGGTTCTTCGCCAGCGCAACCGTCTCATCGGTACCCGCGAACCGGTGCTATCTCGTTACGAGCGCGTGACCTTTGAAAAGGACCTTGTGAATCTCCACGGTTCCCCACTCGCCAGCTTCATTTGCCCGGGCAATCCCCTCCTGGATGCAGTCATCGATCTCACGCTGGAACAGAATCGCGACATACTCACCCGTGGCACAGCCCTAGTGGACACAAGCGACCCAGGCACCTGTCCGCGCATCTGCTTCTACCTCGACCATGAAATCAAGGACGCATCGCGCACGCCATCAGGAGAGCGAAGAACCATTTCGCGCCGCATGCTCTACATCGAGCTTGATGCACAGGGCAGCTGCCACCACCTGCACTATGCGCCCTACCTCGACTACCGGCCCCTGGAAGCTACCGAGCCAGGTATCGAGGCAATCCTTGCGCGCCCCGAATGCGCCTGGATCCAGCGTGGCCTGGAGGAGCAGGCACTGCGATACGCTGTGCAGCGTGTCGTGCCGGAACACCTGAAGGAAGTCACGAATCAACGGCTTGCGCTTATTGAAAAAACCCGCCAGGCGGTCAAGGAGCGCCTTACAAAAGAGATCAACTATTGGGACCACCGCGCCGAGGAGCTCAAGGCCCAGGAACGTGCCGGAAAGCCCAACGCCCGTCTCAACTCCGAAGAAGCCCGCAAACGTGCCGACCAGCTTCAGGAACGGCTCAGAACCCGACTGCACCAGCTCGACCTTGAAGCCCAGATTGCCCCTCTGCCACCAGTGCTGGTTGGAGGATTCCTGGTGATACCGATGGGACTCCTGCGTGTCATGAGCGGCCAGCCGCCTGCAGCAGGTCCAGCAATCGACACACAGGAAGCAGCGGCACGCGCCCGCGCCATTGTGATGGACATCGAGCGCTCGCTTGGCTATGAGCCAGTTGACCGCGAATTTGAGAAAGTGGGATACGATATTGAAAGCCGCATCCCCGGCACCGGACGGCTCCGCCTCATCGAAGTGAAAGGGCGCATTTCCGGCGCACGCACGCTCACCGTCACCAGAAACGAAATCCTTTACTCCCTCAACAAACCGGACGATTACATTCTCGCCATCGTCGAGTTCTTTGACGATGGCTCACATAACGTGCACTACATCCGCCGTCCCTTCCAGCGTGAGCCTGATTTCCTCGTCACCAGCGTGGAGTACGATTTTGCGGGGCTGCTGGCTCGGGCTGAGGAGCCACGATAAACGATAGAGATCGAATACAAGGAAATGAAATAAGGAAATTGATAATTTGTAGAGTCAAATACCTAATTTTTATTTATATCTGTGGAATTGAGAGCCATTACTTCAGAAAAATTCATGAGGTTCAAAAAAGCGCATGCGCCGACAGCCCGGGCAGCTGCGTACCCGGAAGCAACTTTCCAGTTCATAACCTTCGTAGCAACGGCGAATTTTTCTTATTTATAATCTTAACACAGCTATATTGTTTTTATATCTATCATTAATAATTTATGTACCATTAGACAGCATTTCATATGCTTATTATTACATTCTATTGTCTATTCATTATATTACAGCTATTTATTACATTTTGTAACATTAAGCTTGATTTTATATGCTTATTGTTACATACTTGGCCCATAGGGGCAAAAACATATGAAACGATCACTGGAAATTCCACAGGAAGAGGTCAGACAGAGATTTATTCTCGATAATCCATGGTGGCAGTATGGGCTTGATTTCGAAAACGAAGAACGGAATTGGCCACGAAGGTCGTATTTTAGCTCCTTTTCAGCGTTAGCCATGAATAGGGATGTTCGGCGTGCGCTGGTCCTCATTGGCCCCAGACGAGTAGGCAAAACAGTAATGCTGCGGCAATGTATCCGAAGTCTGCTTGAACATGGTGTTCAGGGAAAAGATATCCTCTTTCTCTCTCTTGATACACCCATCTATTCGGGCAGATCACTCGAGAACCTCCTCCAGATTTTTCTGGAAATGCATGATCATCGTGTCAGCTCCAGGCTATGGGTCATCTTTGATGAAATTCAGTATCTCAAAGACTGGAGTATCCATTTAAAATCACTCGTTGATAGCTATGGCTCGATTCGATTCATCGCAAGTGGCTCAGCAGCCGCAGCCTTGAAAATGAAAAGCATCGAATCCGGTGCAGGAAGATTTACCGATTTTTTTCTGCCGCCGCTCACATTTTCAGAATTCCTTCATTTTATTGATAAGGAAGCAGAACTTATTCAGGTCGTCAATTCTGACCAAAATGGAATTCCAACGTATTCCTGCTCAGACATTCATACATTGAATGAATTATTCATTGATTATCTCAATTTCGGTGGGTTCCCTGAAGCAGTTATGAACCAGGCAATCAGAGAAAACCCTGTACGATTCTTACGTCAGGATATTGTAGACAAAGTGCTTCTAAAAGATATCCCCAGTCTGTATGGAATTTCTGATACCCCTGAATTGAATCGGTTTTTCAATGTTCTTGCCTACAATACCGCACGGGAATTCAGTCTGGAAGACCTCGCCCGGCATTCTGGAATAGAAAAATACAGGATCAGTGAATATTTTGAATACTTCGAATCGGCATATCTTATTAAAAGACTGCATCGCATCGACGATAATGCAAGGCGACTGAAACGCGCACGAAGCTTCAAGGTGCATCTGACCAATCCATCGATGAGAAGCGCTCTGTTTGGCCCATTAAAGGACAATGACGAAGCAACTGGCTACGCAGCCGAGTCGGCAGTGTGGAGTCAATGGCTGCATCAGCAGGGCATGGATGGTGCGCTCTGCTATGCTCGATGGAAGGAAGGGAGAAAGACGTTGGAGGTTGATCTAGTAAATGTTGATCTAGCCACGCAGAATCCAGTTTCAGCAGTGGAAGTAAAATGGTCTGATCGGGTGGTAGACCACCCAGAGGAATGGAGAGGCATCGCTGAACTTGCCTCCCGCTACAACCTGGGTCATAATGCCATTATCACGACAAAAACATATAATGGAACTATCAGAGCGGGCTGCCTGACGCTGCAATGCATCCCCACGGCCCTGTACTGCTACACGGTTGCAAAGGAATCATCATGAGTATGTTCGGAAACCAGCCGCAGCCTGCGGCAAATGCGTCAACCACCCCCAGAAAACTCATCGAGATAGCTCTGCCGCTCGAGGCGATCAACGAAGCGAGCGCGCGGGAAAAGTCCATCCGCCACGGGCACCCCAGCACACTGCATCTGTGGTGGGCGCGCCGGCCCCTGGCTGCTGCACGCGCCGTGCTCTTTGCCCAGATGGTGGATGACCCTTCCGCCCATCCCGAGAAGTTCCCCACCGAGGAAGCCCAACAGAAGGAACGCGAGCGGCTCTTCAACATCATTGAGGAGCTCGTGCAGTGGGAAAATACCACCAATGAAGAGGTACTGGAAAAAGCTCGAGCAGAGATACGGAAAAGCTGGGAGCGCACCTGCGAGCAAAATGCGGATCACCCTCGCGCCGCTGAGCTCTTTGACCCCGCTCGGCTGCCAGCGTTCCATGATCCCTTCGCTGGTGGCGGCAGCATCCCGCTGGAAGTCCAGCGCCTGGGGCTGGAAGCCTGGGCGAGCGACCTCAATCCCGTAGCAGTGCTCATCAACAAGGCGATGATCGAAATCCCGCCGCGCTTTGCCGGGCAGGCACCGGTGAACCCCGACGCGCGGAGCAGTCGCGAACTGATTGCGCGTCCCTGGAAGGGTGCCCAGGGACTTGCCGAGGATGTGCGTTTCTACGGCCAGCGGATGCGCCAGGAAGCTGAGCGGCGCATTGGCACGCTCTATCCCACGGTACAAATTACCGATGAGATGGTGCAGGAGCGGCCCGATCTGGAGCGCTACCGCGGCAGGGAGCTCACGGTGATTGCCTGGATCTGGGCGCGCACGGTCCGGAGCCCCAACCCAGCTTTTGCGAATATTGAAGTGCCGCTGGCAAGCACCTTCATGCTGTCCACCAAGAGCGGCAAGGAAGCCTATGTGGAGCCGATTATTGAGCAAGGCGGTTACCGCTTCAGGGTGAAGGTGGGCAAGCCTGCGGACCTGGAGGCGGCAAAAAGGGGGACATCGGCAGGCAAGCGAAGTGCATTTCGATGCATTATGTCAGGCACTCCCATCTCGTATGACTATATAAGAGCGGAAGGTAAAGCTGGACGTATGGGCGCGCGGCTTATGGCCATCGTAGCAGAAGGTGACAATGGTAGAGTGTATCTGTCGCCCCTACCTGAACATGAGAAAATTGCCCAAAGCGCTGCGCCTAGCTGGAAGCCAGAGATTAAGCTTGAAGGCAAATGCCGCGTTAATGTCTCAAATTATGGTATAGATGAATTCGCCGACCTCTTCACCCCGCGCCAGCTTGTCGCGCTTACCACCTTTTCGGACCTCGTGCAGGAGATAATCCCCCAGATTGAACAGGATGCCGTGGCCGCTGGCCGTGCCAACGACCGCATCCCCCTTTCCGCAGGTGGCTCAGGCGCCCGCGCCTACGCCGAGGCAGTGGGAGTGTATCTGGGACTGGCGGTAAGCAAAACAGCAAATATTAGTTCGTCAATCACATCTTGGATGAATGACAGGGGCGCATTCCGCGAAACCTTCGCCCGCCAAGCGATTCCAATGATGTGGGACTTTGCTGAGTCAAATCCTTTTGCTGATGCTGGAGGAAGTATTAGTGCAGCTATCGATAAAGGTGCTATGGCCATTTGTAATCTTCCAATATGCAGTAAGTGTTTCGCAGTACATATGAACGCTCAAACTCAAATGATCAGTTGCAATAAGATTATCTCCACCGATCCCCCCTACTACGACAACATCGGCTATGCGGACCTTTCGGACTTCTTCTACGTCTGGCTCCGTCGGACCCTGCGGTCCATCTATCCCGACCTTTTCGGCACCCTCGCCGTTCCCAAGGCGGATGAACTGGTTGCCACCCCCTACCGCCACGGCAGCAGGGAAGAGGCTGAGCGCTTTTTCCTGACCGGCATGCAGGCGGCCATGCACCGCCTTGCCGAGCAGGCGCACCCTGCCTTTCCGGTCACCATCTACTATGCCTTCAAGCAGTCAGAAGAAGAATCAGAGCTGGGCGTGGCCAGCACCGGCTGGGAAACCTTCTTGAACGCGGTGATCCAGGCTGGCTTTGCCGTCTCTGGCACATGGCCGATACGTACTGAAGGTTCTGGTCGTATAAACGCTAGCGGCACCAACGCCCTTGCCTCCAGCATCGTCCTCGTCTGCCGCCCGCGCCCGCAGGACGCTCCCACCGGCACCCGGCGCGAATTCGTCTCCCAGCTTAAGGCAGCGCTGCCCGAGGCCCTGCGCACCCTCCAGCGCAGCAACATTGCACCGGTGGACCTTGCTCAGGCTGCCATCGGCCCCGGCATGGCCATCTTTACCCGCTATGCTCGCATCCTCGATGCCGAAGGCCGCCCCCTTACCGTCCGCGATGCGCTCGCCCTCATCAACCAGGTGCTGGACGAAACCATCGCCGAGCAGGAAGGAGATTTCGACGCCGAAAGCCGCTGGGCCCTCGCCTGGTTCGAGCAGTACGGTTTTGAAGAAGGCGAGTTCGGTGTGGCTGAAACTCTCTCCAAGGCCAAGGACACCAGCGTGGATGCCATGGTCGACGCTGGCATTCTGTACGCAGCTAAAGGCAGGGTGCGCCTGCTCAGGCCCTCGGAGTACGCCACTGACTGGGATCCAGCCACCGACTTCAACATGCCCGTCTGGGAAACCCTGCACCAGCTTATCCGCGTACTCGAAGCCAGAGGCGAGGCAGGCACCGCCGACGTTGTTCGCGTCCTTGGCAGCCGCGCCGAACCCGCCCGCGAGCTCTGCTACCGCCTCTACACCGTCTGCGAGCGCAAAAAGCGCGCCGCCGAAGCCCTTGCCTACAACAGCCTCGTGCAGAGCTGGCCGGAAATCCAGCGGCTGGCGCAGGAAAGGAAACACGGCGAGGCGGCTCCCGGTGAGCTGTTCTAATGCGCCATTCGAGAAACAAGGTCATGGACATGTTAGAAAAAAATGCTATAATTTCTAACATGAGCTTTAAAGATAGTGGTGAAAAAAACCTTCCACAGAAAATACTTAGAAGAGTATGGCGTAGAGGCAGGGGTTCCGTATTTACCGCTGACGACTTTGCCGATTTGGGCGAAAGGGCCTTCATCGATATCGCTCTATCACGTCTTGCAAAGCAAGGTAAAATTCGGCGTATTGCGCGAGGATTGTATGATTACCCTGTAGTACATCCCGAATTGGGAGCAATGAGCCCATCCCTTGAATCGATCGCCAAAGCACTGGCTGCATCAGAAAAAATTCGACTTCAGCCTTCGGGTGCCTATGCTGCCAATCTGCTCGGACTTTCTGAACAGGTGCCCATGAAGATCATCTTTCTCACCGATGGACCATCAAAGAAGATTAAAATTGATAATCGTGAGCTCATTTTCAAACGAACCACACCAAAAAACATGGCTGCTGCAGGGAGACTGGGCGGCATCATCATCCAGGCACTTCGGTATCTTGGAAAAGATGCGATAACCCCAGCCGTGCAAGCTCGATTACTCGCTGTCATACCTCCAGATCAGAGAGAGAATGTGCTGAAGGATCTCCTGTCAGCTCCAATATGGATCAGATCACTGGTGACATCATTATTGCTTAAGGAGCATACATCTGATGGTTGATCAGCAATTCTTTACAAAACAATTCCAGACATCATTGATTGAAGAAACCGCTGCGCGCCTTGGCTTGCCCCCTGTAAGCGTCGAGAAGGATTGGTGGGTATGTGTGGTGCTTGAAGCACTGTATGCAGACTCAACATTGCACAGCATTCTCACCTTCAAGGGTGGAACATCCCTGTCAAAGGCCTTCGGGCTTATCAGGCGATTTTCTGAAGACATCGATATTGTGGTAGATCGCAGGTATTTAGGATTCACGGAGAGTCGCGATCCGGAAATGTCACAGAGTCGGAGCGATCAGAAAAGGCTCGTCGATGCACTCAAAAAGTCCTGTGCTGACTTTATCGAACAACGCATTGTTCCTTCACTCCAGCAATACATCGAAACATTCGTGAGCAATTCCCGTTGTGCGATAGGGCTCGACCCGCATGATCAGGACAGACAAACGGTACTCGTGTCGTATGAGACTCAGTTTCGCTCGATTTCCAGTTCCTATATTGCTCCTCAGGTAAAAATTGAAATGGGAGCTCGCTCGGGAGATGAACCGACATACGAAAAGAACATCAGATCGATGGTCTTCGAAGTATTCCGAGACAGACCCTGGGCGTATGATTTTTCTGTAAGAACACTCGATCCAGCACGCACATTTCTTGAAAAAGCCTGTCTCATCCATGAAGAAAACCTTCGCCCCCTCGATAAGCAGATTAAGACTCGTATGTCACGTCATCTCTATGACCTCTATTGCCTGCATATTGCAGAAATTGGCAAAAAAGCCATAACCGACAGAGCCTTGCTGTCTCGAGTCATCATAAACAGAACAACGTATTTCCATTACCCATGGCTGGATTACGATAGTATGAAACCAGGCAGGTTTATGCTTATTCCGCCTGATGAGAGGATTGATTTCTGGCAATCTGATTATGATACACTACAGAAGGAAATGATTGTGGGTAATGCACCATCATTTTCGGAAATTCTATCAGCATTGAGAATGATTCAAAATGAAATGAATGCAGAGAGAGAACATTCATGATGCAAAGGACCCAACTATGGCACTGACCAACCATGAACGAGTCGGCAAGGCAATGGAACTTCTGCGGGCGGGGCTTGCGCCCTTTGTAGAGCGAGAGGTGCGCAGCAGGCTTGGTGATGGTGAGGCGCAACGCACCATCAATGAGTTCACCGAGAGCGACCGGATGCTCGCGGGCAAGCCTGTCGCCCAGTGGGACATTGCCGCGCTTCTGAACTTCATGTGGTTCAGGTGGAACGAGGTGTTCAGCCGCACCCTGGGAAACACGGGGCGCAGCCTGGTGAGCGAGCTACGTGAGCATCGCAACGCATGGGCGCATCAGCAGGCTTTTTCCACCGAAGATGCCTATCGAGTGTTTGATACCGCTTCAAGGCTGCTTCTTGCCATCTCAGCTCCTGAAGTTGAAGAACTCGACCGGCAGAAAAATGAGCTTTTACGCATACGCTACGACGAACAGGTACGCAATGAGCGCCGCAAGAGTACACGTTCGACCATTGAAAGCGCGGCAGCGGGCACGCTCAAACCATGGCGGGAAGTCATCACGCCCCACCGCGATGTCGCCAGTGGACAGTACCAGCAGGCGGAATTTGCAGCAGACCTCTGGCAGGTCTACAAGGGAGAGGGTAGTGCCGAATATCAGAATCCGGTGGAATTCTTCCGCAGGACCTACCTGACCGAGAGCCTCAAGGCCTTGCTTATCAATGCCATCAAACGCCTCAATGGCAAGGGGGGCGATCCTGTCGTCCAGCTCCAGACGAATTTCGGCGGCGGCAAGACCCACTCCATGCTTGCGCTGTATCATCTGGTTTCAGGTGCCAATCCCGCCGAGTTGCCGGGTATCGAGGAACTGGCGCGCATGGCAGGGGTGACCGAACTGCCGCGGGCTCGCAGCGTGGTCCTGGTAGGCAACCGAATTTCTCCGGGACGACCCGATATCAAGCCCGATGGCACTGAAGTGCGTACGCTCTGGGGTGAGCTTGCCTGGCAGCTTGGCGGCCGTGCAGCGTATGAAAAAATCGCGCAGGATGATCGCAATGCCACAAGCCCCGGCGATGCGCTCCGTGAGCTCTTTAACGAATATGGCCCCTGCCTCGTGCTCATCGATGAGTGGATTGCCTATGCGCGGCAGCTCCATGCCAACCCAGACCTCCCTGCCGGCGACTTTGAAACACACTTCAGCTTTGCGCAGGCGCTTACGGAATCTGCCAAGCTGGCCCGCAACTGCCTGCTTGTCATCTCATTGCCGGCATCGGATGATACCGGCTCACCCCACACCCTTGCCGATGATGCAGAAGTCGGCGGCGAGCGCGGCCGCGAAGCCTTAGTACGGTTGCGCAACGTGGTAGGCCGCGTGGAGTCATCCTGGCGACCGGCAAGTGCCGAGGAGGGTTTTGAAATTGTTCGTCGCCGGCTGTTTGAGCCGCTTGGTGATGCCTCACACTATACGGATCGCGATACCGTGGCGCGGGCCTTTGCCGAGCTGTACGAGTCTCAGCAACAGGAATTCCCACCCGATTGTGCGAGCATTGAATACGAAAAGCGCATCAAGGCAGCCTATCCCATTCACCCTGAGGTCTTCGACCGGCTCTATGGCGACTGGTCAACCCTCCTCAAATTTCAGCGCACCCGCGGCGTGCTGCGCCTCATGGCGGCGGTTATTCACAGCCTCTGGGAAAAGGGCGACCGCAATCCCCTGATCATGCCAGCGAATATCCCTATCGACGATCCGCGCGTGCAATCAGAGATGACGCGCTACCTTTCCGACAACTGGGCGCCCATCATCGAGAAGGATGTTGATGGCCCCGAATCATTGCCGCTGAAAATCGATGCGGAAGTTGCAAACCTCGGCAAGTTCGCAGCAACCCGACGCGTAGCGCGCACCATTTTCCTTGGCTCGGCTCCTACGAGCGATGCCGCGCACCATGGACTTGATGACCGGCGCATCAAGCTGGGCAGCGTCATGCCGGGCGAGAACCCCGCCGTGTTCGGCGATGCGCTTCGCAGGCTGGCAGGCGCGGCTACCTACCTGTTCCAGGATGGAAACCGCTTCTGGTATTCCACCCAGCCTACAGTAACCAAGATGGCTGAAGACCGTGCGGAGCAGCTGCTTCGTAACCCCGACGCCGTGACACAGGAAATTGAGAACCGGGTACGGGCAGATCTGCGCGAAAATGGCATGTTCAAGCGCATTCATGCGTTCCCGCGCAGCAGCCAGGATGTTCCCGATGAGCGCGAAACGCGCCTTGTGGTGCTGAGCATTGAGGCACCTTATTCAAAGGAACAATCGTGTGCTGCACTGAGCGCAGCGCGCACTATCCTTGAATGGCGCGGAACTACCCCCCGCATGTACCGCAACACCCTCGTATTCTTGGCAGCCGATAAGACACGCCTTCAGGACCTCGACGAGGCAGTCCGCCGCTTCCTGGCATGGCAGTCCATTGTGAACGAAAAGGAAAGCCTCAATCTGACACCGTTTCAGGTGCGCCAGGCTGAGCAGCAGCGGCAAGCGGCAGACTCTACGGTAACCGCCAGGATTCCGGAAACCTTCCAGTGGCTTTTGGTGCCGGTTCAGCACACGCCAGGTGCCCCAGTCGAATTTGAAGCACTCAAGCTAAGTGGACAGGATGCGCTCGCGGTGCGCGCCTTCAAGAAGCTGCGAAATGAAGAATTGCTGATTCCTGCACTGGCAGCTTCCCGCCTGCGCATGGAGCTGGACGGAGTTCCGCTCTGGCGTGGCGATTCAGTGAGCGTCAGACAGCTGGCTGATGATTTTGCACAGTATGTATATCTTCCACGGCTGCTTTCCCCGGAGGTATTGCTCCGCTGCATAGAAGAGGGCGTCTCGCGGCTCACCTGGGATCAGGAATCCTTCGCCTGGGCAGACACCTGGGACGATGCTGCACAGCGCTATACAGGGCTGCGAGGTGGCGAACACATTCAGTCGATCGATGAAGCAAGCTCAGGGCTGCTGGTGAAACCGCAGGTTGCACGTGCGCAGATGGAGAAGGAAACTGTTCCGCCAGAACCACCTGTACCACCTCCTGACCCCGATCCACATCCACCGGTTGGCCCAAAGCCACCAACCCCCGCTCCCCTTTCCAAACGCTTCCACGGCACTGTCAGACTCGATCCCGAGCGCGTAGGTCGCGACGCAGGAAAAATCGCCGAGGAAGTTATCTCACACCTCCTGGTGCAGAAAGGAGCGCGCATCTCTGTGACCTTGGAAATCCATGCCGAACTGCCCGAAGGTGCTAATGAATCGCTGGTGCGCACGGTCACCGAGAATGCCCGCACGCTCAGATTCGACAGCCAGGGGTTCGAGAGGGAGTAAATTACAGGGGTGTCTGCCTTCCTTCCACTTGTTGCACACTCCTCGGTTTCAATGCAGTTATCCTTGCCTCATCTGTTGTACTTACCAAGTGTCTGTGAATCAATTATCATCATTGCGTGGAGATGTGGCGTTTATGATCAAAATGCTCATCATTGTGCCCTATGAAGAGCTTTACAAAACTGTCGAAGAGTACATTCAGCACATCGACATGAGAAATGTAGAGGTAAGACTCGATCACCTCTTCGGCAGTGAGGCAAAGACCATTAAGAACTGCGACTACGATATCGTGGTAGCGCGAGGCATGACCGCCAAGGCGATCGCACGTGCGAATCCACACGTGCATATGGTCGAAATATCAATATCCATCAGTGACCTGATTGAAGCGCTCCTCAAGTGCCGCGAGATCGATAATGGTGCAGGGGTTGGGGTGATTCTTACCGATCCTGGTATCTGTGACCCCTTTCTTCTTCAAGATCTGCTCGGCATACCGATTTTCCTTCGACAGGCTGAAGACGAGGCTGAACTCTATTCAGCGATCTCGGAGCTTTATGACCTTGGTGTACGTACTTTTATAGGTGGCCTTACGCTCTGCCGCCGCTGCGAAGACCTTGGCCTGCGCTATTTTCATATCAAATCGGGTAAGGATGCCACAATTCGTGCCCTTAACGATGCGCTCGCTGCAGCGAATTCTCTCAACCGAGAACGCACAAGAACAAACCTCATCGCTACCGTATTGAACAACGCTGAAGACGCCATGCTCGCCATCGACAGCTCGGGTGTTGTATTCGCATCCAACACACAAGCCTCAGCTCTCTTTCTGGGCGACAGATCCAAGTCTCTTGAGAGCATGTCACTTTCCCAGATCTTCCCCGAAACGGAGAGCGGAACCGTTTTAAGCGACCAAGGCGAAACTGGAGTGCTACGAACCGTGGGAGATCAACTTCTTTTAATTAAAAAGACACCTATCACGGTCGATGGTGAGCGCTACGGCATGCTGATAACCTGTCGCAATGTCGAAGCACTGCGCGAGACTGAGCGTACCATCCGCCAGGCACTCAGCAAGAAAGGCCTCATTGCGCACTACAACTTCACCGATATCATATTCAAAAGCCAGATCATGCGCACCACAATTGCGAGCGCATTCAAGTACAGTCAGGTTGACTCCAGCGTCTTTATAGTTGGTGAGACGGGGACCGGCAAAGAGCTTTTCGCTCAAAGTATCCACAACGCCAGCAAGCGCTGTGCCCAGCCATTCGTGGCAGTAAACTGCGCTGCTCTCCCTGAGCAACTGCTTGAAAGCGAACTATTCGGCTACACCGAAGGTTCCTTTTCTGGAGCAGCAAAAGGTGGTCGTATCGGACTCTTCGAACTTGCGCACAAGGGAACGATCTTTCTCGACGAAATTGGTGAAATGCCTTTGAGCCTTCAGGCAAAAATACTCCGGGTCCTCGAAGAGCGCGAAGTGCGACGCATAGGCGGAGACACTGTCGTACCTATCGATGTAAGGGTTATATCAGCAACCAATATCGACATGCATGAAAAGTTGAGAACCGGTCAGTTCCGTCAGGATCTCTATTACAGGATCAACCTTCTCAATCTTGCAATACCACCTCTGCGTGAGCGCGCAGAGGATATTGAAATGCTTTTCTTTCACTTTATTAAGCGATTTGCAGCACGAGCCTCGGTGCATGAGCCGAAAATCGCCCCCGAAGCAATCGATGTGCTCATGCGGTACCCTTGGAACGGCAATGTCCGCGAGCTCCGCAACCTTTGTGAGAGACTTGTAATTCTGAATGATGGAAATCCTGTGAATGCAGCCATGATTGAGGCAGCACTCGATATTCCACGTGATAGTGCGAAACTTGAAAAGAACATTCAGAATCTCAACTCGCTCAGTTCCACGCCTTACACTCAGAGTGATAGCTTGACTGCCCGTTTCGCTGCCAGCGGTGTAAGCCACGCTGAATTTGCTGCTTCGATCGGCATGAGCCGAACCACTCTCTGGCGCAGATTGAAACAGGAGAAACAATTGTTTCAGAAATCTTGAAACATTTGTTTCATATCTGAAACAAATGCCTCATTACTTACCCTTCTTTGGCTATCAACGTTGCATGACCTTCTTCTAATTATAAACACGCAATTCATTGCCAGTCTAATAAATATCTTTTTATTTTCCATGAAATAAAAAATCTGGCACGTCTTTTGCTTATTATTCAATGCTCACTATAATCATGCACCATCGAAATGGAGAGGAAACCGAATGTCGAATACACCAATCATTGGCGTATTGCTGGGTGATGGAGCGGGTGTTGGCCCTGAACTTGTGGCAAAACTATGCGCATCGCATTTCTTTGACAATCTCTGTAGGCCGATTCTCATTGGCGACGCTCGTGTACTCGAACTCGGCATGAAAGTCGCGAAAGTCTCCTTTCCCTATCAAATCATAAAGAAGACGTCAGAAGCTGACTGGTCGCACGCAATCCCCATTCTCGACCAGAAGGATCTAGACCCCGCTACCGATTTCAGGATTGGTGAACTGAGCGTAAATAGTGGCGCTGCCTGTCTCCATATGCTCGAGGTAGGGGTCGATCTCTTTCAAAGGAAGGAAATCCACGGATTTTGTTTCGCACCACTCAACAAGGCAGCGATGAAGATGGCCGGCTGTCCCTATGAGAGCGAACACCACTACCTTGCTCATCTTTTCGGGCATACAGGTCCTTTCGGCGAAATCAACGTGGTGGGCAATCTCTGGACAACACGGACCACGAGTCACATCCCTATAAAGGAAGTGAGCCAGAATCTCACACCTGAATCAATTGGCAGAGCCATACGCCTGGCGGACACCTCACTGAAGCGGGCCGGCATTGTTCGACCTCGGATAGCTCTTGCAGCCCTCAACCCTCATGCGGGAGAAAATGGCCTGTGCGGGCGTGAGGAAATCGACATAATCGCACCAACCATCAAAGCCGCACGCGCTGATGGTATCGACGCCTATGGTCCCTACTCCTCGGATGTGCTCTTTATCAAGGCATTCGCTGGTGACTTTGACGCCGTTGTCACCATGTACCACGACCAGGGCCAGATCGCTCTTAAGCTGAAAGGATTCGACGAAGGGATTACCATCGCAGGGGGATTGCCCGCACCTATAGTGACCTGTGGCCATGGTACAGCGTACGATATCGCTGGCAAAGGGATTGCCAGAACAGGCGCTCTGGAAAATGCCATTCGAATGACCTGCCGCATGGCTCGCCACGCACTTGTAATGGAAGGATCGAAATGAGCACTGCATCGACAGAAAAAAGACATTTCAGTATCAATCAGATCATCCCGGTCGTTTCAGCCATTATTGCGATTGTATTCGTCTGGCTCGGACTTTCGAAGTACGGTTTCTGGAATGAACAGCAGGGACCTATGTCCGGCTTCTACCCCACCATCATCGGCATAGGGCTTTTCCTTATGTCGATTGTCGGCTTCATATTCTCTTTCAAGGACAAGACGCCGATCTTTCCAGCAGATAGCTGGATGGCCGTTCTCGGAGCCTTGGGAATCATTGCGGCTTCCTTTCTGATTGGCCTTATTCCCAGTGCGGGAATCTATGTCATTCTGTGGCTCAGGTGGTACGAGAAACTATCCTGGAAAACCACGCTCTTAACCTTCGCCGTAATCATGGCGATAGTGATTGGCTGCTTTGTTCTGTGGCTTCAGGTACCATTCCCTCGAGGCATGATTCTCGACGCAATCATGAAATAGGAGACCACAGATGGAAAATTTCGAGTTCTTGCTACATGGTTTTCAGGTTGTCTTTACACTGGAGAATCTTATTGCAACCCTGATCGGGTGCTTGCTTGGTCTCATTATAGGTGCGATGCCTGGAATAGGCTCACTGGCAGGCTGCGCTCTCCTTTTGCCGCTGACCTACAGGTTCAACCCCACTACCGCAATCATTATGCTGGGAGGCCTCTATTACGCGAATATGTTTGGCGGGTCATTCAGCGCAATCCTCCTCAATATCCCCGGCGATACGCCAGCCATCATGACTACGCTCGATGGTTATCCGATGGCTACGAAGAAAAAACGTCCCGGCCAGGCTCTGCTCACTGCGAATTTTTCATCTTTCATCGGCGGCTTCATCGGCATGATCATCCTGACCTTCACTGGGCCAGCGCTTGCGAATGTTGGGCTGAAGTTTGGCCCGGTCGAAATGACCACTCTTCTCCTCTTCGCAATGACCTCAATTGGCTGGCTTGTAGGCGAGAATCCGACGAAGGGCCTGATTCTGACACTCCTCGGAATGCTCGTGGCGAGCATGGGAATGGATACACTGACCGGAAGCCCACGATATGATTTCGGCAACGTGTATCTCCTGGGTGGCGTACCTTTCACACCCTTCGTGATTGGCATCGTTGGCTTCTCGCAGGTTATTCTGCTGATGGAGCAGCGCAACACAGCACCCAAACTTGTCACGGAAAAACTCACCCTTCGTGGCAGCATGATCACAAAACACGATGTAAAGAGGCTTGCTCTCCCGGCGATACGTGGTGGCATACTCGGTACCTTCGTAGGAGTGTTGCCTGGTGCTGGTGCAACCGCAGCATCGATCATGTCGTACTCTACCCAAAAGTCCTTTAAATCCGAAGAACCTCTCGGAACTGGGGCAATTGAGGGCATCGCCGCTAGCGAATCTGCCAACAATGGCGCAGCAGCAGGTGCCTTTGCGCCACTCCTTGCGCTTGGCATCCCTGGATCAGGTACTGGCGCTGTACTGCTTGGTGGCCTCATGCTGTGGGGTCTTAATCCTGGTCCTCTCCTTTTCAAGAATTCACCCGACTTCGCATGGGGCCTCATCGCTTCGCTTTTCATCGCGAATGTCCTCGCACTCGCTGTATCGTGGGGCGTTATTCCTTTCCTTATAAAGATTCTCTCTGTTCCCACGAAACTGCTCATTCCCATAATCACAGTAGTCTGCATCGTAGGATCCTACAGCACGAGTAACTCGATGTATGGCGTCATTATAATGTTCATCTCTGGAGTGGTTGGCTATATCATGCAGAAATTTCAGTACTCTTATGCGCCTCTCCTCCTGGCTTTTGTGCTCTCTCCCATGCTCGAGTCAAATATGCGCAAGGCATTCATCATTTCGCGCGGTTCTGTCCAAATTTTCGTTCAGAAGCCAATTTCGCTCGTGTTCCTCATTGCGATCGTGGGAATAGTACTCTTCCCTGTCGTTCGCTATTTCCTCATGCGGATCGGGGTGATACAGCCGAAAACCGCCAGATGACCGTCGCCAATACCGAACGTCGTTTGGTATTTGAATATTTTTTCAAGAAGGAGCCAAGAATGAGAAAAGGATTCATGCTGATCGCATCACTGCTTGCGATCACAGCCACCGTACCCGTTTTCGCCCAGGCAGCATTTGCACCCTCGCAGAACATCGAGTGGATCGTCACTTCCAGTCCTGGTGGCGGCAGCGATATCTACACCCGCATCATCAGTGACATCATGACAAAGATGAATCTTGTCAATGGTAAAACCATCCTCGTTACAAATAAGACTGACGGTGGTGGCGAAGTTGGCAGACTCACTGTGTCCAGAGTCCCAGCTGGCCGGCAGGCGGACCACACGCTCCTCACTTTCAACTCCGGTGATCTCATGCCCATGGTTGCGAATACTGCAAACCGCATCGAAAACTTTACTCCGATCGCTCTCATGGCAGTCGACAAGCAGCTACTCTACATCGGTGAACAGGCAAAGTACAAAACCTTCGCAGAGGTGATTGCAGCAGTAAAGGCAGGTAAGAATGTTGTTATCGCCGGATCAAAAGGTGACGATGTAGCCACCTACAAATTGCTTATCAAGGAACTTGGTTTTTCTGAAACCCAGCTCGCATTTATCACCAACAACGCGACTTCTGACGCCATCACATCAATCCTTGGTGGACATGTGGACCTTGTAATGTCCAAGCCAGCTGCAGCCGACCAGTATGTTCTCGCAGGCAAGCTGACGCCTATTCTGGCGCTCTCAAGCACCCGTTTTACTGGCAATCTTGCTTCAGCTCCTACTCTCAGTGAAGTTGGTCCATACAAGAATGTCGAGTATCCCGTATGGCGCGGTGTGGTAGGACCGAAGAGTATGAGTCCAGCTGCTGTAAAATTCTGGAGCAGCGTATTCAAGGCAGTCTCTGAATCCGAAGCATGGAAAACCGGCTATATCGAAAAATATAAACTCCAGCCCTTCTACATGGATTATGAGCAGGCAAGGGAGTATATGACTGATTATCAGGCTGACTATCTGAAATCGATAGGCAAGTAAGGTTTTACGAGGAAAAGACTGACCTGGGCGGTGTTATATATCGCCCAGGTCCCTGATTCCAAATCTCTTGCAGGTTGCCCAAATCCAACCTGACGACCTGCACTTCATTATGGAACGAAAGGCATTATGGACCATCAACCTAAACTGCGCTTCGCTCTCACTGTCGCCACACCCGGAGCTCTTCCATCGGCCTTTGTCGTATACCGTCTTCCCCTTTCGGAAGCTTTGCCCAAAATCGCAGATATGGGCTACGATGGCGTTGAACTTGCGCTTCTTGATCGATCCCAGATCAACATAACTGAGTTGCGCCATCTTCTCACCAACACTGGACTTTGCGTTCCCGTTGTCTCGACAGGGCAAGTCTTTGCAGCGGGCAATTGTTCATTCGCCTCAGCAGATTCGGATGTTCGTGCCAAGGCTGAACGGCTTTTTGAAGGCCTCATCGAAATAGCTGGCGAACTCGGTGCTGCTATCAATGTAGGACGAGTGCGTGGCTCCATTGGGCCAAACGGCAGCCGGACCGATGTCGAAGCAAGAGTTGCCGACTCGCTGAATCGTCTGGGAGAACAGGCCAGGAAGGCCGGAACATACATCATTCTCGAACCAGTAAACCGTTATGAAATTGATTTCCTCAATTCCTGCGAGGAAGCAGTCGATTTTCTGAATCGTTATCGCATGGATAGCATCAGGATAATGCCGGATCTGTTTCATATGAACATAGAAGAAGCATCCATCGAAGGAAGCCTGATGAGGTGGGCTGATCGCATAGGTTACATCCACTTTGCAGACTCGAACCGCCATTTCCCCGGGGATGGTCATCTCGATTTTTCAAGAATCATTGCAGCACTGCATGCAGTCCACTATTCAAATTGGATCGGTGTCGAAATCTTGCCTCATCCCGATCCCGATACAGCTGCAGAGCGTGCAATCCGCTACCTGCGACGCTTCGCGTAAGGATCTGACATGGGAAAGTATTTTATTGAACACATTGGAATTGCAGCAGACGATACGCATGCACTGGCTGACTGGTATAGTCGCGTCCTGGGCTTTCGTGAATTTTTCAGAACTGATGATGAGATGCCCACAATATTCATGCAAGCAGGGTATAGCAAGGTTGCTACGGCAAGCATGGATGCGTCAGAGGTTATGTCCACCTCTATTGAAATCTTTGCCCGCAAATCCGATGAATCCAAGCCCGCTTTCATGGATCGCACAGGGATGCATCTCGCCATTCTTGTCGACGACTTCGAGGCAGCAGTCACTGATCTTGAGGCGCATGGCGTGATCTTTCTTGGAGAAACCAGGAACATCTTCGCCGGTGGGAAAGTACGATTTTTTACTGACCCAGAGGGTAACCGGCTCCACATAGTCCACCGGCCTGTCAGGCCGTGGTAAGGCATTCGACTCAAAACAACACTGAAGGAAAGAACCATGAATCTTGAGCAGCGAGCCCTCACCGAAACTGATAAGGTAAAAAAATCAAAGCTTCTAACAGCACTTGCCTGCCGTTTCCGCATGGAGATTCTTGAGGTACTCCATGCCAAACAAACCGGCCATTGGGGCGGTGCTTCATCCGCCTGCGAACTTGTCACTGCGCTCTACTTTCACCGCATGCGCATCGATCCAGCACACCCGGAATGGGATGACCGCGATCGTTTCATTCTCTCGAAGGGGCATGCATCGATGCTTCTTTATACTGTACTCGCACACCGCGGTTACTTTTCTCCTGCGCTGCTTGGAACTTTTCGTGACATCGACTCATCCCTGCAGGGACACCCCTGTATGAAGAAGACTCCAGGAGTTGACATGTCCACCGGAGCGTTAGGCCACGGCATCTCGGTCGGTGTCGGAATGGCCCTTGCTGCCCGCATCCACCGTAAAGATTATCAGACCTATGTAATGGTTGGCGAAGGTTGTCTCGATGAAGGACAAAGCTGGGAGGCAATAATGAGCGCTGCAAAATTCAAGCCAGAGGGGCTAACCGTGCTTGTCGACAATAATGGTGTCCAGCTCGATGGTACCAGCGATGAGATTATGCCGATCAGTCCCCTGGAGGACAAGTTTCAAGCCTTTGGCTGGAATGTACTTCCCAAGACTTACGACGGCAACAATATGGACGAAATTCTGGAGTCCTTTGATGCGCTCGACCGCGCGACGAGCTGGCCCAAGGTCGTCGTTTATAGGACCGTGAAGGGTAAGGGAGTCTCTTTTATGGAAGGGAAGAATACCTGGCATGGTGCTCCAATCGACGACACCTCGTTTGAGCTTGCCAAGCCTGAGCTCGAAAAAGCTTACAAGCGTGCGCTTGCGGAGGTGAGATAATGGGAGAAACCATGCGCGACAGCTACGGGAAATATCTGGCTCAGCTTGGTGCGGTTCGAAACGATATCGTGGTCCTCGATGCTGATGTGTCTTCAAGTACGAAATCGATTTACTTTGCAAAGGCGTTCCCCGACCGTTTCTTTAATGTAGGAGTAGCCGAGGCAAATCTGGCAGATATCGCTGGCGGTCTTGCAACAGCTGGATTAAGACCTGTGGTGAACGCCTTCGCCATCTTCCTGGCGCTCAAGTCGACCGATCAGATTCGCAATGTGCTGGCATACAATGAATTGCCGGTCGTACTTGTCGGCGCTTACGGAGGCCTCTCAGATTCCTTTGATGGCGCAAGCCATCAATCACTGGCCGACATAGCGATTATGCGAGCGATACCTGGTCTAGAAGTCCTGGTCCCTGCAGATGCCGATGAAATGAAACGAGCGCTCGACTATGCCCTGGATAGAAATGGACCAACCTATCTGAGACTCACACGCAACGAAGCCCCCAACCTTTCCGAGAAATTCGGTGAACGATCAGCTGGTCTTGATATAAGAAAGATCCGCGTACTTCGCCAGGGAAGTGATGTGACGATTGCTGCAACGGGTATGTGCGTCGCTATGGCTGGACGAGCTGCCGAATCGCTCGCTTCCCAGGGAATTTCTGCTGAAGTACTCGATGTCACTTCGATAAAACCACTCGATATCGATTCGTTGGCAATATCTGTTGCTAAAACCGGGCATCTTGTGACAGCAGAAGAACATAGCGTTATAGGTGGTCTTGGAAGTGCGTGCGCAGAAGCACTGGCGGAACGGGGACTGCCCTTCAGTATGCGACGTGTGGGGGTAGCGGACTGTTTTACTGAATCAGGCCCCTACGACAGACTTCTGGCGAAATATGGAATCAGCGCTGAGGCGATCGCACGACAAGCGGCATCGCTGGCATAAATACTATTAGGAGCTATCATGAGCAATTTACTTGAGCAATCTCGAATACTGCTCCGTACATGGAAAGGCGAGAGCTATATCTTCGGTAGAGGCGTCCTGAGCCAGGTTGGCACAATGGCACGGGATTTTGGCACCAGGGCTCTACTCGTTTGCAACACTACCTATATGAAACCATTGGCCGACGCAGTAGCCGCTTCGCTCAAAGCAGCAGGCGTCGAACTCGCTGGCGGCGTCATCGCTCCCGATGCAGGCCCCAATGCCCCACGCGCGGACGTGTACCGCCTCGAAACCTATGTGCTCCATTTCAAGCCCGACTGCATCGTCGCCGTTGGCGGAGGATCGACCATAGATGCATGTAAGGCTGCAAGTCTCCTGGCCGCTCTCGGTTCTGTCTACTCGCCAGAAATCGACCCGTACTTCGGTACGAATATCGTAACTGAAGCCATCAAAAAAACCGGAGCCTCTCTCATTCCTGTCATCGCCGTGCAGACGTCTGCGAGTTCAGGCGCACACCTCACGAAGTACTCTAACATTACCGACCCTGTCATCGGGCAGAAAAAGCTTATCGTCGACGAAGCAATCGTGCCGAAGAAAGCACTGTTCGACTATGAAGTAACTGCAAGCATGCCTCTCAGTGTGACTATCGACGGTGCCCTCGACGCCATAGCTCATGCTTTTGAAGTCTTTTCCGGCATCCCCGCTGAAAAATACGACCTTGCCGCCGAAATCGCCCGCAATGCCATTGAACTCGTAGTGCAATATGCACCACGAGTGATAAAGAATCCAAAAGACATGGAAGCGCGCGAGGCTATTGGGATGGCAACCGACCTTGGAGGTTATGCAATCATGATTGGTGGTACAAACGGTGCACACCTCACTAGTTTTTCACTCGTTGACATCGCTGCCCACGGCACAGCCTGTGGCATCATGAATCCCTACTATACTGTTTTCTTTGCGCCTGCAATCGAGAGCAAACTACGCATTGTCGGTGCCATCTTCAAAGATCATGGCTTTATTCCCGAAAATCTCACCGCACTCTCTGGCCGGGATTTAGGCCTCGCTGTTGCCAAAGGCATGGTTGCATTCGCAAGGTCGATAGGTGCACCCACTACCCTAAGCGAGCTCAATGGATTTAGCGAAAAGCACATCATCCGTGCCTTGGCCGCAGCCAAGGATCCTCAGCTCGAGATGAAACTGAAGAATATGCCTGTACCGCTCACCGCTGATTTAGTTGATATCTACATGGAACCGATCCTTCGCGCTGCAGCAACAGGCGACTTTGAACTTATCAGGAATATGTCATGATTGAGATCGAAATCCCTTTTGGCGACCGAGGCGTTTCTACCGGTAACAACTTCAGTGGGCGTATTTTGGCCAGGCTCCCTGAAGGAAGTGAGATCCTACGCATGGCCGAGCCCGAGCCACTCAACGATCCAGCCTCTTCCCTGTGTGAAGCGCTCGCCCGACCTATCGGCTCGAAATCACTCGCAGCCATTGCTGCTGAAAAAATGATTCGTGCTCATGCTTCAAAGCGTATTCCGCATGCCTGCATCGTTGTTTCCGACAATACACGCCCGGTACCTTACAAAGGCCCGAATGGCATCCTCATGCCGGTGATCCGAACCCTTCTCAGCGTGGGATTTGCACCTCAAGACATCTGCATCCTTGTCGCTACCGGCACCCACCGTGCCATGACGCGCTCAGAACTTGAGACTATGCTTGGTATCGAACCATTTGAGCTCGGCCTCGAGGTAGTGCTCCATGACTGCCACGATGAAACTGGTCTTGTGTATATCGGAACCACTGCACGTGGCACCGTGGCCAAGATCAATCGCCGTTATGTCGAAGCGGACCTTAAAATACTGACAGGACTTGTCGAAAGCCACTTCATGGCAGGCGCTTCTGGTGGCCGCAAGGCAATCTGCCCCGGCATATTTGGTGAACAGGGTACTTTCATTTTTCACTCAGCCGCGCTTATGGCACATCCTAACGCCCGAGACCTCCAGCTTGAAGGCAATCCCGTCCATGAGGAGTCTCTCGC
Organism: Spirochaetaceae bacterium; assembly: GCA_026418115.1. Classification (GTDB taxonomy): domain Bacteria; phylum Spirochaetota; class Spirochaetia; order Treponematales; family Rectinemataceae; genus Rectinema. The sequence continues at coordinate 44,180 of JAOABY010000003.1, forward strand.
TGTAGCAAAGATGGCAGGTGTCGACTTCATCGTGAATGTAACAATCGATGGAAGTTTCCGTATCACCGGCATTTTCTGTGGTGATCTTGAGGCAGCTCACACCGCTGCAGTTGCCAGGCTCAAAAGTTATGTAGGAATACCAGTAAAACAGCAATACGATCTCGTAGTGACTCATGGCGGCTTTGTAGCAGTAAATCATTACCAGGCTGCGAAGGCCGCTGTCGCATCCATTGGCGCACTAAAAGCTGGAGGAAGCCTTATTCTAGTTGCCAACAACTCCGACCCAAACCCAGTGGGTTCAGACCGGTATCGCACTGTCCTGGCGATGCTCAAACTCGTTGGTGCCGAAGCACTTGATCGTGCGCTCTCATCACCAGATTGGCCATTCATACCCGAGCAATGGCAGGTGCAGGAATGGGCAAAAGTGTTCAAACACATTTCAATGCAGGATTTCATATATTTTGCACCACAGCTCGATAGCCGTGACTGGCGTGACCTTCCTGGAATTGACGGTCGCATATTGCTCTCCTCTCAGAGTGCGCATGCCAAGCCCTCCGCTAATGACATACCTGCCATCATAGATGCAGCAGTGGCAAACTTCCTCAAAAAGCGCAATTTTACCCTGGCTGATGTCGCCTCGGGACGTTGTCGCATTGCATACCTTGCCGATGGCCCGTATGGCATCCCGATCTACGCTGGAGATCAGCCATGAAGGTTGGTCTTATCCACTCGACTCGACTAGTGATTCCATGGGTAGAAGAGGCAGCCCAACCCTTCCTCTCACGTGTGACGTTTCTTCATGGGCTCGACGAAGCACTCATCATTGAACTCGCCAAAGGCCAGGGTGTCACCGAAGGAGCACGCCGACGCATCGAATGGCTCGCCAAGAGCCTCATAGGCGCTGGCGCTGATCGCCTAGTGCTGACTTGTTCTTCCCTCTCACCTGTCGTGGACCTTATTGCTCCAGAGCTCGGGGTTCCCTTCGTCAAAATTGACACTGCCATGATCCGCGCAGCAGTCAACTCGCGCAAGCCGTTCATCATCCTCGCAACTAACCCGAGCACCCGCGACCCTATGCACATTATCGTAGCGCAAGAGGCTTCTCATCTGAACACACCAAAAGGATTACAGATAGTTGAGTCCCCAGATATGCAATCAAGCGAGATGCAGCAGCCCTCTAGCCAGACCTGTAAAAATCAACTTGGTACGCTGGGTTGCTCTTCTCCACTGACTCAGAACACTACTCCCGCCTGGCAATATGAGCTCCTCGACGATGCTTTTGCTGCTCTCAACCGCGGCGACACCCAAGCCCACGATACCGCGGTGATCTCAGCATGCGAGCGCTTTGCCCGCGAGGGCATCCATATCCTCTTTGCTCAGATATCGATGGCTCGCGTTCTTTCTCGCCTTTCCCCTGTAGCCCGCGCATTGGTAACCACAAGCCTCGATTACTTTCATCAGACTATTGCAATCGAATGATTGATGAAAGGGGGACACGTATATCGCTTCCTTACTTGTCAGACAGTTTGGCCACTCTTTTTCGCCTCATACCTTGCGATGCATATGCTAATACAGAAGTAGGCCGCTGGCATTTATAATAGTCAATTAGATTGGTAATTGGCGATCTATTCATACGACTCTCCAGATGACCATGCGTTGTGCTGGCAAATACACCATTTCAATCAAAAAATGATTATAAGAAAAAGGCATTTTTCGTAGCAGCCCCGCCATTGACACTCTGTCCGCTGCATAGTATATTATTTCGCATGCGAAACATTTGTATAGAAAATACCAGCCCCAATTCCGAACCTGATTCCGCAGCGCCCGTGAGCAGAGACCGCCTGGGCTTCCGAATCGCGCTCCTGGTACGGGAAATCAATGCGCTCGTAAACGCAACCATTACCGAACGCCTGGTATCGAGCGGCTTCACCCTCCCGCAGATTACCGCCATCCGGCTACTTGCCCACCGGGGTGAGATGACCATGTCGGAACTCGGGCGGGAAATGAACGCGAGCCCTTCTACCGTGGCAGGGATCATCGACCGGCTCGAGGCTTCCGGAACCGTCAGGCGGCGGCGCGACACAGAAGACAGACGAATAGTCTGGGTTTCGTTCACTGAAAAAGGCTCTGCACAGGCAATGGCTGCGAGATCAGCCATTGATGTCTGTTTCGCGCAGGCATTCGAGTCTATCAGCGATAGGGAACTTCAAAGCATCACCGCGGGGCTTGAAGCAATCGCATCCGCACTCAGAGCATCAAAATCGAATGCATCAGAAGCACACAAGGAGTAACCATCATGTTGATCTGGGCAATCATCTTCATTACCGCGGCACTCGTTTTCTACACCACAGGTGTATGGTCGGAAAAGAAGGCAGGTACGCTGAGACCCTGGCATCTCATTCTGTTCTGGCTGGGGCTGGTCTGTGATTCGACTGGCACCGCCTTGATGGGCCGCATTTCGGACGGATCTTTTACATTCAATCTTCACGGCATTACCGGAGCGCTCGCCATCTTGCTCATGGTGTTCCATGCTGTCTGGGGCACTATTGTGCTCGTGAGAAAGAACCCCTCGGCATTGAGCAATTTCCACAGGCTCTCAGTAGTGGTGTGGGGCTTCTGGCTGATTCCCTATCTGATTGGTTTGATTGTAGGGATGGGCGGCAAGGCCTGAGAGGACCAGAACGACCCAAGAAATATTGCAGGTTTCGCCAAGTCATCGATGGGTAATGGGTACACAACAGACGGTAATGCTGCAATTTTCATGCGCCATAAGACGAGGCGAGGTGTTTCTCCAATACTTGACTGCAGATGAGCCCCCGCCCGTCCATGGTGACAATCCGTTCACAAACCTGATGTCACATTGCCAACCTTCATACAGTCCTGACCCGTTTGAATAATCTCTCAGGCAGCGCTGCAAGCATCGCGGGCATGACCACGAGTCCGCCGATGAGCGACAGCAGGATCGATATGCAGCTCAGTATTCCAAAATACATGATCGGCCTGAACTGCGAAAAGAACGGCGGAATGACGGCACATACAATCGCCATCGCGTTGATGATGATCCCCCGCCCCGTCAGCCTGAGTGTTCTGCCTGTCGCGTCCTGCAGGCTCTTGCCACTGCTTCGTTCGTTGAACCATCGTGCTGAGAAATGGATGAGATAGTCGATTCCCACGCCGAGCGTAATGGACGCGACCAGCGCCGTCGCCGTAGAAAGCTCGATCTTCGTCAAACCCATGAACCCGAACACCACAAGCACTATCGCAATCATGATCCCGGAAGAGACAAAACCGGCGGGGATGTTCCTGAAGCCGAATGCCACAAAGGCAAACACGAGCGCAAAGGCAATCGCAAAGCTCTGCAGCATTGAGAGAATGACCAGACGGTTGAGCTGGTTGGAAATGAGCGAAACACCTGCCACTGCAATGTCCCGGGTGCCCGTCAGCGCAATCGCCCTGGCGCGCAGCTGATCCGCTGTTTTCTGGAGTGTTGCCGTGTCAACAGCCTTGAGTTGCACGCTGAAACACAGGTTCTGATAATCCTCGGAAACCAGCTGTACCAGGCGCTCGGGAGCAAGCGAGGTCTCGACCAGCAGAAGCAGCTGAGCGGCAGTATCATCATCGTCTGGCACTGTGTCGAATGCCGGGTCATTGTCGTGGAAGACACGATTGAGTGTCTGAATCGGATCAACGATTGAAAACACACTGCCCACTGCGCCTAGAGACTCCGCATACTTCTGGAACTCCTGCGCCTTTGCAAGCCCCTCCGCTGTTCTCGGATCACAAGGCAGCGATACCTTGATCAGCTGCGATCCTGCCACTTTCGTGTTGATGAAATCGATACCCTGGCGCACAGGATCGCTGGGGTTGAAATAATTCGCGAGCTCGGAATCAACAGCAATGTTCGGAATAATTGCCATACCTGCAACCGCGACACCTGCCGTGACCGCAAGGATCACATGGCGCCGCCTGGTTATGAATGCGCCCGTCCGGTTTGCGATTTTCGATATGAGCGCTTCATTGGCGTGATAGTTCCTGTGCTTTTGGGGCATTGGGAGCACACTCAGAATGGCAGGTATGAAGAACATGGTCATCGCGAACGCATAGGTGATGCCGAAGGCAACAAAGAGCCCCATCTCAGCGATGCGCGGAATTGGCGATGTCACAAAGGAAACAAACGAAGCCACAGTCGTCAGGAAGGCGAGCCAGACCGGCTTGCTGAGCGATTGCAGGCTCGAATGAATGATCTCGACTCGGTCGGTCATGCCATTGATGAATACATCTTCATAGAATCTTGTCAGAAAATGAATTGCGTAATTATTGCATATGGCGATCAGCATGACCGGGATAATCAGGGCGACAATCGTCAGCCGCGCATGCAGAAGTCCCATGAAGCCGAAGGTGACAATGAGCGAACATCCTATCGTGAAGAGCGGCAGGAAAATGCCCCGAATACTTCTGAATCCGATCAGCAGCACCAGAAGGACCGAAGCGAGTCCGAACGCAACCAGAATCAGCACATCCTGTTTGAGGTAACTGACCATCTGGTAGTCGATAAAGGATGTTCCCGCCATATGAAAGGAGAAATCCCTGTGCTGCTGCATGATGCCCTGAATGCCTTCGATAAGGCGGAGGTTGGAAACGCCAGGCATGGTCTGGATGATGTACAGAAGGGTGTCACCATCAGCTGAGAGCAATTTCCCTTTTATTGCCCAGTTATCCAGCAACCGGGCCTTGAGGCTGTCAACCGAGGCCTGATCCTCGGGAAGCGCTTCAGGATCAACAAAGGGAACAAAGCTGAGCCCTTCCTCGCTGTTGACTGGCTCGGCATAGGTAAAGATCGATACGACATCGGAGACATCAGGCAGGCTCTGCAGTTCCCTGTTGATTGCAGCAGCTTCTGCAAGCGCTTCGGGCGTAAACAGCTTGCTGGATTGTGCGGAAAAAGCGAGAGAATCGGCACCCCCAAAGGTCTGATTCACCTTTTTATATTCTTCTACTGAAGAGACATTAGTGGGAGCGAGCGCCTGGATATCGCCATCAAAACGCAGGTTCGGGATGAACAGTGCCATTCCAAGGGTAAGCAGAATGAAGAGAGTAATGATAACGTACCTGAATCGATATATGAATTGAGACATCGAGCATCCTCTCTCAGACCTGGCGCATGATCAGTATCCCGTTCAGAACGATGCGGTCAGCGCGATATATGCAAAATCATTGCCGGCGTACTGGCCGATTCTGCCTGCCGTGCCATTGAAGAAAGTAACCCCTGCACCGAGCGTATAGCCATCCATCAGCTTTGCCTTCATGGAAAGCCTTACAAGGTACTGTCTGGTTGTCTGCAAGGTCAGAAAATCAGGTTCCATGATGACGAGCCTCAGTGAGAGGAGATCCAGAGGGAGGCGATATTCTGCGACCATGGTAGCACCCAGCTCTGTTTCTCGAGTCGCCGGTGCAAGGCGGCTGTCATAACCGAGAATCCAGCCAGCATTGCCTTCAATGGCGTAATAGAGATCCCCGATCTCCCCCAGGCCGAAAGTCCTGTCCACGCCAAACGCAGCTTTCAGCGTGGGCTTCTCAATCGCCACAGGCAGGCCGGAACTCTCCGTACCAAGATAGTATTCCGGCAGCATGAGCGCCGATTCGAGCCACACCACCGAGGCATCGAAGACCGTAGCCGACAAATCCATGCCGAGCGCAGCCTGACGCCTATAGCAGGCGCTGATATCGATGCCTATCGGCATGCTCAGGGTAGTTGTCACGTCGAAGGCTGGAGTCTTGGTGTATCCATACCAGCCAGACAGCCCTGCATCCATGGCACCCAGCGAAAGACCTGCGCGGACCGCGCCTTGCATGGTCTCAAGAGCAGGAGAAAGCTCTGCCGGCGTAGTATGCACGGTAATCGTCGCACCAGGGAAGGCAGGCGGATCTGGTGGCATACTGGTGCCGTCCAGCGCGTCGAGCTCAGCAAGCTGCGCAGGATACCATCGCGATGTTCGTGCAGGAAGAAGACTCGGCCTGAAAAACGGGAGGGCTACCGCCTCAATGCTGAATGGCCCCCTAATGTATTTGGCAGATGCAAGAATGACGGGCAGCAGCCAGTCAGACCGGTTCTCGGAGACCAGCTGGCCCAGCACATCGACCGGATTGATAAAGTTTTCCGGGTTGGATACCAGGGCTGTGCCCCATGAGATAATCCTGGAGCCCGCGGTAAAAGAGAGCCCTTCGGCAAGATCAAGGGTTGCATAGGCTTCTCCCAGCCTCATCACAGCTGTATAGCCTGTATCTTCCACTGAAAAAATGCCTGTCAGCTCACCTTTCAGTCTGAGCCCCTCTGACTGAAAGGAAGGCATCAGTTTCAGGCTGACTGAGGGATGAAAATACTGGCCTGCCTGAAAAGTGCCCGAGGCATTGAAGAATATCCCGCTGAACGCTGAGACCTCACCTCCGACGGTTGCCTGCGCGAAGGCTGGAGTCGCTATCCCCAGCGTCAGCACCAGCAACACCAGTACCGCGCGAAGGACGTTTTTCCTGATTCCCATGAAGCAGCTCCTTGTGTCCCTCTGGGCGCTCTTCTATTTGCCGAGCCCGTCCTTCGAGAACATCGAAGGAGAAAGTCCTGTGTTGTATTTCACCTGATCAAACTTCAGGCTCGTCGAGCTGCCATTCGACAGATTGTTCATCGTGAGCTCAAGCATCGTCCAGATCCCTGAAATTTTTTCTATTTTATTGACAGCCATCTTTTTGTAGAGAGTCCCTGCCTTGTCGTAGAAATCAGCCTTCAGCACGATGTAGCTTTCCTTATCTATGAGAGAAATGATTCTGCTCGTGCTCTGGCCTGTGTCTTTGGGCACTGACTCGATTTTCCAGCATACTTCGCCATTGAATGTTTCTTCTCCAAGAAGTGTGAAGGAATACTCGTCAAGCTTTCGACTTCCGATATCATCATACGTAAGATCGCTTCCCATGAATGACTTGTTCTTGTCAGAGGCAGCGATGCGTGTCACCTTTTTCAGACTGGGAAGATAGATGTACTGGCTCTTCTCTCCGCTGCTTGTTTCCAGGGTGAGAAAACTTGTGTCTTTCACATCGGCAGGCTGCACGAATCTGATGAGAATCGATGAACCGCCATCTTTCTGCCTGAGCTGATAGAGCATGAATTCACGGGTCTTGACCGCTCCTGTTTTCAAGGTGATTTTCATGAGCACGCTCGCGGTCATATCGTTGCCGCCAATTTTTTCACTCACCTTTTTCATGATGTCGTAGCCGCTCAGGCCTGTTGTCTGAGCGCCTGCCGCGACCATACCCATAATCGCGAACAGCAGCACGAAACATGACTTGGCGTTACCGATACTCACCTTTCCGATGTGATGCCGCATGGCTGTCGAATCCTCCCCTGCTTCTGAAAGCTGCCTTATTATACTGAAGAAACGTTCATTTTTAAGTAGTTCCCAGGTAAGAGGATGGTAGAGCGCACAAGGCGCGATGTCAAGCAAACACGAAGGCACTCGCTGCCCTGTTGCCCGTGCCATTAAATATTACTAATTTAATAATATAAATATGTGGAGGTCATATGATAAGAATCGCTATTATCACCGGCAGTACCCGCCCCGGAAGAAACAATGAGGCAGTCAGTCACTGGGTCTATGAACAGGCCCGAAAACGCAATGATGCACAGTTTGAGCTCGTTGATATCAAGGATTTCAATCTGCCTCTCCTCGACGAGCCTGTTCCTCCCTCAATGCATTCCTATAAGCATGAACACACAAAGAAATGGTCAGAAAAAATAAGCAGCTTCGATGGCTTTGTTTTTGTCACTCCGGAATACAACCACGCAACATCGGGTGCGCTGAAGAACGCGATCGATTATCTGTATACGGAATGGAATAACAAGGCTGCGGGCTTTGTGGGATATGGCTCGATGGGCGGAGCTCGCGCAATCGAGAACCTCCGGCTTATCATGGCAGAGCTCCAGGTCGCCGATGTACGGGCGGCGGTCTATCTGCCGCTTTCTACCGATTTTGAGAATTTCAGCGTATTCAGTCCCTTACCCAACAGGGAAGCAGAGCTCACTGCGATGCTGAACCAACTTGTCGCCTGGGCTGGCGCATTGAAGACACTCCGTGCATAGTAGCGCCGGCCAGGCTGCACACTCTTACGCAACATTGCAACAGTAACAAAAAAGCACGCCATTGCCTCGCAATGACGTGCTTCTGTTCGGGCAAGCCAGACTCGAACTGGCGACCCCAAGTCCCCCAGACTTGTACGCTAACCACCTGCGCTATTGCCCGATGGCTGATTGGATAAGCCGAGCAAACCTATCACAGCTACGGCCTGCATGTCAATGATTTCTGACTGGCACCGATCTCAGAGGCAGCCATACTGCTCGTCGCCGGGCTTTGGATCGATACCCGGTCTTGTCAGCGCAAAATCGTACTTCACTGGATCGTCGGGCGCGTACACGCGAAATGCATCGGTAACACGTACTGCATCCCTGAGCGTCGGACTCGCAGCAGCTCTTGATGCAGGCAGAAAGCCAAGTCTGAATACACAGGTCCTCGTCATATGCAGATCGAGAGGCACTATAAGTCTTTCTCTGCCGAACTGCTCCCAGCCACCCGGGTCTATGTCATCATGGCGCACCATCCATCGCAGCCACAGGAAAAGCCGCTTGCAGGAGGAACCATCGGCAGGATCTGGCAGAAGGTTCGGCCTGATGCCGCCAGGCTCGAGTGATGCTCCAATGGCTCTGAATTCCCGAACAAAGCGCGATGCCGTTTCCACAAGCGTTGGCTCGCCCCTATCACAAGAGGCAAGCAGCGCTGCCAGACTGCCATGCTCTCTGTGTATGCGGCTAGCAGCTCCCAGCAGTGCGATCATATCCTTTGAGAAGCAGAATCTGTACTGAAAATTGCCATAGAGCGCCCGGAGGTCCCTCATGTCCATGTCGGCCAGGGTTTGCGCGGGATAGTCGCCCAGAGAGGCTAGCGCTGTCTCACAGGCTCGCATGAGCAGATCCACCGCTCCGAAAGCCAGTGTCGAGCAGATCAGGCCTGCGATCTCTCGATCCGCAAGCATTTCATAGCGCTTTACTATGGCGAGCGGATCTCGTTCGAGCCGTGCCGGACGGTTGCAGTCCTGATAGATGGTTTCCAGAAAGCCTGCGAGCGCCGGATCGAATATTGGCACCGCATCGGCACGCCGAGTAGTGTTTCCTGATGTTTTCATGAATATGCCGGAAATCGCTCAATCCATAAGCCGGGCCCTGAGAGCATCCGCCGCCTGCATCATTTCCGGATCACTGGGTGCAAGAAGCCTTACCTGATCCAGGTAGAGCAAGGCCCGATCTCTGTCCGTTCTGTCGGTCAGGTCTGCCCTGCGCTCATGGCGGGCAGTGTACAGCGTTGCCAGCTTCAGGAAAGCCTCCGGATTGTCGGCGCGGGCAAGCAACGCTTCTCTGAGGTAACCGATGGCCTTGTCTTCGTCAGGCTCCAGGCTGGCGCGGAATACCAGCAGGAATGAGCGCATGTCCTTGGAAAAGGGCATGGCCAGGAATCGGACAACCAGCTCAATGAGAGGGTTGTCCATCGGTACAGGCTGCAGAGGCAGAGCCAGCAGTCCCTGTGGTATCGGCACATCGCGCAAAGGTGCTTCTGCCTTGGCGATACCGCCACCCGTCATTGCTGCGACGGTACGCAGATAGGCTTCAGCGGCTTTCTCCGAAGAAGGCTCCCCTGCCATCCAATCGCGGGTAAAGGCAAGTGCTTCCGACAGGTTGCCCGACCGGCGCAGAATTTCGGCCACCATGGCCTTGTCGAGACCAAGCCCTTCATGCTGAAGGCACAGATCAGCGGCAGCCGACCAGCGGCCCTGTCGGTAATATTCCAGCACGAGGAATGCGAGGGCTGCACGGTGTGCCTGATCAGCCAGTGCAGTCTCGATTGGCAGTGCGCCCGAGGGGAGTGGCATGGCGAGCAGCTTCTCAGCCAGATCCGCCACTTCCTTGTGCAACATCACATCGCCGGATGCCTTGCCCACCTCGATGAGACGCCCTATCGACCAGGCATCCGTGGGGTACAGCTGTACTGCGATCCTCGCATACCGTTCGGCATCCCTGAGCCTGCCGCTTTCCTGTGCAAGCACGCTCTTGAGCACCAGCCAGGTACGATCCTTCGTTCTTTCTCGATACAAGGCATTCAGCAGAGAACCTGCGGTGAGGAAATCACGTTCCTGCACTGCAACATGGGCGCGCATCAGCATCACATCAGGCGTCTGTCTGGATGACTTTCTGACTTCCTCGAGCCATGGTCTGGCATCTGCCAGTCTGTTCATCTGATACAGTGCAGTACCCATCATCGCCGCAAAGGTGGGGTCGGAGCCCCTCCTGCCAGCAAGAGGCAGAAGTGCAGCATAGGCATCGGCTGGGCGTGACAGTCTCAGGGCAGCCCGCGCGTAGCCATAGGCGGCTCGCCATGAATCAGGATCCATGGCAATTGCATGTGCGAAACTGAGCAATGCTGCTTCCGGATTCTCCCGCTCGAGATGGATCGATCCCTGCACCAGGAATGAAACGACCGAAACCCCGCCAAGATCCTGAAAATGCTTCACCGCCTGCAGAACAGGCTCGCGGTCATCTTTCGGCTTCATGCGAAAGTAGGTCAGCATGACGGCCAGCTCGTTGAGCGCACAGACCTGGCTTTCCACACGCAGAGGCGAAAGGCTCCCGCGAGAGGCATCCATGAGGATGGCGAGAGCAGTCACATATTTTCTGTCGGCCCCGTCCAGCGTCACCGCTACCTGGAAGGGCTGGGAAGAATCCTGCTGCAGGATTAGGCGCACGCCTCGAAGGATCTCCGCAAGTGCCCGGCGGTTGGCGTCGGGAAGAGACTGCGCCTGGCCAAGTTGCTTTTCAGCCTCATCGAGGGATGAGCCAGTAGCGAGCATGATTGCATCTTCGATATCTGCACAGACTCTGGTCATCTGGAGGAGGGCTGCAACATCCGCAGTGGGCAACTGCTGGGCCGACACTGCACCTGACAGCTGAAGCAGCAGGGCAATGAGACAGACACCCAGCCCCGACCTGCGTGCGACGATACGGACATCCATATACTGTAAGCATATATGAAAACTCTCATTTATACAAGAAAAGGCTTACTTGTCCGCAACGGCTTTGCATGGTAGGGTATCGCTGATGGCATGCCGCAGGTTCCTGAGTCAACTGCATCACCTCATCTCTCTACTTGCCGTCGCCTGTTCGGCGGCGATGCTGGCGGGCGGCTGCGCACCACTTGACCAGGCATTGACCGCGCTTGCAGGCAGGAAGGGGCCTGACCTGCCGGAAGTCAGACTTTCTTCCTCTGATGCACAGCAGGAACTGCGTGAGCTTTCGGCACTGATCCGCAACCCATCGCTGAAGAAAAGCGGGTACTACCCTCTTCAGCGCATGCTTGCCGCCCGGCGCATGGGCGGTCTGCTCATTGGCGACGGCAAGGCGCGTGAAGCAGCACATCTCTACATGTCACTGGCTGATGAGCATGATGAGTACGAGCCATGGTATCTTTTTGCCGCAGCTGCTGCATTCGAGGCTGATGGCAGTGCGCCGGCAGCCCTTCTCCTCCACGAGCGACTGGTTGCAACACTGCCTGACATGCAGGTCGGAGATGTTTCGCTCCACAAGGCAAGTCTTGAAAAACTACTCAGCTCCGACGCACCTCCCGAAAAGAAAGTCCTATGGTATCGCGAGTATCTTGCGCGCTTTCCAGAGTCCGAGCAGGCAGGCGTTTATCACTTTCTGCTTGCCAAATGCCTGGAAGATCTTGGCAGATGGGATGAGGCAATCGATGAGTATCGCCGATTCCTCCCCTACTTTGCAGCCGATGTTCCGGGATGGCCCGACGCCCATCAGCAGGCACGCGCAATAGTGGAATTCAGCGAATCCGCCAAAGACTGGACCTATGAGCGACTTGACGATCTGGTAGCCGCAGTCCGGAAAGCCATTGCTTCAGGCTCGGCATCCAATCTCAGAAAACTCATGGCCAAGGCAGGATTTTTCGCCATGTCCTGGTACAAGGAAGGCACCGACGAAGCCAACTCCCGAGTGCTCTTCAACTTCAGCAACTTCATGAACCTCCGTCCCATCAAGGTCGCAGCCTCGCTTGATCCCTCGTCCGGGGACCGTGAGGCCTTTCTCAGAACCGAAGGTTGGACGGGTTTCATACCTGTGTGGTATTTCTATTTCCGAAAAGTCCATTTCCCCGCTGATCCCCGGGTGCACGGGCACTGGGAATGGGCAGGTATCTACTTTGGAGAGAAATTGCAATGAAACGATGGACATTCCTGCTTCCAATGCTTGCCCTGTGCGGCACACTGCAGGCACAGACGCAACCGGCATCAAATCTGAGCCTCGCCATGATCACCACTGCCTCGCAGCAGACCACAGCAGGTGAGACTTCATCTGCCGGTGCCACTGTGATCGCCCAGGCTGACTCGAGAGAGGAAAGCGGAGAGGTGCCCGAGGTGCTGCCCACGGAGCCGCTGGACGAAGAGCAGCTTCCCGAGGATGCAGCCCTTCCCCCCGTCGAGGAGAGCCTCGAAGCCAGAGCGCGCGCCCTCGAATACGGCATTCCCATGCCATGGGGAGAGGAACGTTTCGAGCGGTACAGAAGCTACTATCTTTCAGCGCAGGGCAGAAAGGTACTCGCTTCGGTGCTGCAGAAGGCTGCTCCCTTCATGGATTACATCATCAACAAGACGCAGGAGCTTGGCGTGCCTGTGGAAATGGCCTACCTGCCGGTGATCGAGTCCTCGTATTCGCCCTTTGCCGTGTCGAAGAGCGGCGCAACCGGCATCTGGCAGTTTATGAAGAATTCGATCCGGGGCTACGGAATGACCATCGATGAATGGGTAGACGAGCGGCGCGATTTCATGAAGAGTACCGACGGCGCCCTTGCCAAGCTGCTCGACAACTATCGGGCCTTTGGTGACTGGAACCTCGCACTTGCTGCCTACAATGCGGGATCAGGTGCAGTGGCCAGGGCCTTGAAGGCAGCAGGCGGCACTGCAGACTACTGGCAGCTCGTGCAGAAGGGGCTGCTCAGCAGGCAGGCTACGGATTATGTTCCGAAATTTCTTGCAGTAGCGTCTATTCTTCGCTATCCCGACCTCTATGGTTTTGAACCGCTCATACCCGAGCCCATGCGGTGGGAGGTCATTACACTGGACAGACAGGTAGATATCAAGCTGCTTGCTGCCAAGGCTGAAATTCCTCTCGAAGTGATCAAACTTGGCAATGCCGAGCTTCACTACACCGTGACGCCACCTTCGCCATCCCATTCACTCAAGGTACCTGCAGACAAGCTCGAAGCGGTAAAGGCAGTACTCTCCAATCCCGATGCTCCGCTGGTGCGCTATGAAATACACAAGGTGCGGGAGGGCGAGACGCTGACGGCCATCTCACGGAAATATGGCATTTCAATTGCTATGATTACCAAGGCCAATCCCGGTCTCAATCCCGACCGGCTCAAGATTGGCCAGACACTGATGATTCCAATGTCGTTGCAGCCGCTGCACGGCAGCACAGCCGCTGTGACTCAGGCGAGCGTGCAGAGCGAACTGCACACTGTCCAGAAAGGCGATACTCTATACGGGCTGGCTCGCAAGTATGGCACGACCCCTCAGAAGATTGCGGACCTGAATGGCATTTCGATGAATTCTACCCTGCGCATCGGTCAGAAACTCAAGGTACCCTCTGCGCAGTGAACCCCGCCGGAGCGGCTTTCACCTGCCGCTCCGGATGGAGTCTTTTCAATCCTGCATCGCCAGCATGGCAAATACTTTGGCATCACCGATGATGTTGGCGATATCGGCGCTTTCATTGGGCTGGTGTGCGGTTTCATTCATTCTGGACCATACTACGCAGTCGAATCCGGCCTTGCGGAGGTATGCTCCCACCGTCCCGCCACCAATACCGATAGGCTTTGCTTCCACCCCGTACACGGCGCGTACCGCGTCGGACAGAAGCCTTACGACAGGTGCATCTGCAGGCGTGGCTCGGGACTCGTTCGACTGGACGATCTCGAAACGGATCTTGACGTTGTATTCAGCTTCTACCGCATTTGCCAGTCTCCTGCACTCTTCGAGCGCACGGGCAACGGAGTACACCGGCAGCAGCCGCATGTCGACATAGAAGACGTCTTCTCCCGGGATGGTGTTGACGTTGGGGACATTCGCCTCTTTTTTCGTGGGATTGATGGTGCTGCGATCAGGGTTGAAGAGTGGATTGCGCGCGGTAAAGACTGTCAGCTCCAGCTTGTGGATTCTGAGCGCGAGATCACAGGCAGCGAGGAATGCATTGGAGCCTTTGTCGGGCATCGCGGCGTGTGTCTGCTTGCCTTGGGTGATCACCTTGAGCCAGCAGAGATTCTTTTCGGCAATCTCGATTTCGGTGCCATCTGCACTGCCGCCATCGGGGATGATGATGATGTCGTCCTTGCCGAAAAGCGAGTGGTTGGCAAGCAGGTACTGGATGCCGTATTTTGATCCGACTTCCTCATCAGCAACAAACAGCAGCTTGATGGTCCGCTGCGGTGTAATACCCTGCGCTACAAAGGCAAGCGCTGCGAACACGGATGCAACCAGCCCCTGCTGATTGTCCTCGACGCCACGGCCATACACCTTGCCGTCTCTGGCAACTACCTTCCAGGGATCGGAGGACCAGAGCGATCGCTCTCCTTCGGGTACCACATCGAGGTGGGACATGATCCAGATCGGCGCATCACTGCGGACACCCGGAATCGTAGCCACAAGATTCGGTCGTATGCCTGAAGGCACACGGCTGTCGGGCGCATCATAGCGGACAATGTCGTTGATGCCGTGCTGTTTGAGCCAGGCTTCGAGAGCCTGAGCCTTTTCGATCTCTCCAATACCACCGGATTCAGGCGCGAGTGCCGGATAGGAAGTCAGCAGGGTTTCGAGTTCGATGATGCCTTCAGTCGCGGCATCGAGGTAGGACAGAATTTTCTCATGCATGGTGGTGCACTCCTTGGATCATGTTCGACAGACAAGACAAGTCTGTCATGGATTGCCGAGCCTGGAGGTATAGGCTTTCCAGCTCGTTGCAAGTATGGTTTCCATATCGGAATAGTGCGCTTCCCAACCGAGAAGCCGCTTTGCCTCGGCACTGGAAGCAACCAGCGTGGCGGGATCGCCTGGCCGGCGGCCGGTCACACGTGCCGGGATTTCCCGCCCTGTGATGCGTCGCGCAGCCTCAAGGATTTCGAGCACGGAGGATCCCTGCTCCGAACCGAGGTTGACGGCAAAGCTCTCTCCCCTATCCATCAGGTAGAGCAGGGCTCGGTAGTGAGCATCGGCGAGGTCCGTGACATGAATGTAGTCGCGGACTCCGGAGCCGTCCCGGGTCGGATAATCGGTGCCGAATACGTCCAGATGCGGCCGCCGGCCGATTGCCACTTCCATGATGACAGGTACCAGATTGGCGGGATTTTTCTCGAGCCCGGTGATGCGCCCTTCGGGATCATAACCTGCAGCATTGAAATAGCGCAGTGCCGCGAACTTGAGCCCCTTGAGTCTGTCGTACCACTCAAGGAAGCGTTCTATCTCGAGCTTGGTGAAGCCATAGTAGTTCGCAGGCTGCTTGGGATGGGCTTCATCGATGGGAAGATAGGCGGGTTCGCCATATATCGCGGCAGAGGATGAAAACACCAGGCGCGAAATGCCTGCTTCGCATGCGGCATTCAGAATGTTGAGGGTGCCGGTAATATTCTGGAGGGAGTACTTCTCCGGCTTCACCATGGATTCTCCGGCTGCCTTGGCTGCCGCAAGATGCACCACGGCGTCAAAGCCTTCTCGCATGACCGATACCAGGGTGGTATAGTCCAGAATATCGGCCTGATGGAATACATAATCAGGGAAGAGATTGTCGGTAGTGCCTGTGGAGAGGTTGTCGTAGATGGTCACCTGGATGCCATGATCTGCAAAGCAGCGCGCGACATGGCTGCCAATATAGCCTGCTCCTCCAATCACGAGTACTTTCATGCAAGCTCCCTTCATGCAGGATTCTCTGGCATGCGGGTATGCACGCCGCATGCGTTGCACTGATCGCAAGGGGTACTGTACTGCAGGATTGCGAGATGCGCAATTGTAGGGGGGACGGGCCGGCATCAGAGGCGGAGTAATATGAAAAAAAGGGCCTCCCGCCAGGGAGGCCCTGCTGCCGCCGATCAGAATCGAACTGATGACACATGGATTTTCAGTCCATTGCTCTACCAACTGAGCTACAGCGGCGTTGCATGTCGCCATGAACAGCGATGGGCGGTGCAAGAGTCGAACTTGCGACCCCCAGCGTGTCATACTGGTGCTCTAACCAACTGAGCTAACCGCCCGCGCATCGCAGTGATGAACGACAGGTGCTCTTATACCAAAGTATCATGAAGAGTGTCAAGTGAGGAAACAAAGGATTCTCCTATCCGGCTCTTGACAAAGCCCCCAGGCTCGAACATAGTATGTAAAACGGTTTACCACTATGAATATCAAGAGAAGCTGTGGAGTCTTGCTGCATCCTCTGTCGCTCCAGGGGCCATGGCTGAGCGGTACGCTCGGCACGGAGGCATTCAGGTTTGTTGATTTTCTGGCCACTGCCGGAGTCCGCTGGTGGCAGATTCTGCCTCTCGGCCCGACGGCCTATGGAGACTCGCCCTATCAGAGCCCCAGCGCCTTTGCAGGTAATCCCTATTTCATCAGTCCGGAGATTCTGCATGCACAGGGATTGCTGACTGAGGACGAGGTGGCTGCCATGCGTTGTTCCGGGTCAGCTGGTGTTGATTATGGCACACTGTTCGTTCGATCAGCTGACATGCTGCATATCGCATGGCAGACGTTCAAGAAGAACGGCGGCAAACCTGGTTCGGTAAGACCGCGAGCAAAGCGAACCGGCGAGCTGGCATGGACCATGCCTTCGGCAGAAGGATTCGAAGCCTTCCGCGCCAGTCAGTCTTCCTGGCTGGAAGATTACGCCCTTTTCATGGCCATCAAGGAATGTCATGGCTATGCGCCCTGGAATGCCTGGCCTGAATCGCTGCACATGCGCGAACCTGCAGCGCTCGCTTCCTTCGCAGAGAGCGAGGCAGACAGAATCCAACGGATCGAATTCACGCAGTACCTCTTCCACCTCCAGTGGTCAGATCTGCGAGCATATGCACACGGCAAGGGCGTTGGCATCATCGGGGACATTCCCATCTTTGCTGCCTATGACAGCGCTGATGTATGGGCTCATCCTGAGCTGTTTGAGCTCGATGCCCACAGGATGCCCCGCCGCGTAGCTGGCGTGCCGCCTGACTACTTCACCGCAACCGGTCAGCTCTGGGGCAATCCGCTGTATGACTGGGTTGCCCATGAGCGCGACTGCTTTGCATGGTGGAAGGCAAGGGTGCGACATGCGCTGGAGTATGTGGACATGCTCCGCATCGATCATTTCAGAGGCTTCGAGGCGTACTGGGCCGTGCCGGCGGAAGCGGACACTGCAATCGGAGGCACCTGGGAAAAAGCGCCAGGCCACGCGCTGTTCTCCTCGCTTCGCGAGTCTCTTGGCGAGGTCCCCATCATCGCGGAAGACCTCGGTTTTATTACGCCGGAGGTGATCGAGCTTCGCGACCGTTTCGGATTCCCAGGCATGAGAATCCTGCAGTTCGCGTTCGAGAGTGATACCGAAAGCCAGGATTATCCCCACACCTATCCGAGACAGTGTATCGTCTATACCGGCACGCATGATAACGATACAGCCCGCGGATGGTTCCAGACTGCTGCACCGAAGACACGACAACGCGCACTCGCCTATCTGCATGGCAGCAGCAGAACCTTTGCCTGGGACATGATCAGAGGGGCATGGGCGAGCCCTGCAATGCTGGCAATTGCACCCATGCAGGATTTTCTGGATCTCGGCTCGGAGGCGCGACTCAACAGGCCGGGCACCACAGGCGGATGGTGGCAGTGGAGAATGCCTGCACAGGCGCTCAATGGCAGGCTCGCTGCAAGAATCCGCACTCTGACAAAGCTGTACTTCAGGGGATAACCGAAAAAATGAAACAGCCCGGGGTACTCCCGGGCTGTTGTATTCTCTGCTGAGCCGCCCGGGGATCGAACCCAGGACCCACGCCTTAAAAGGGCGTTGCTCTGCCTACTGAGCTAGCGGCCCATGCTTGAGGGGCGAAGCGCACTGTAGCCGAATTTGCCCCGATTGTCAAGAATCACAGGGAATTGCATATACGGCACGATCGCTCGGGCAATCAAAAAAGGCCGGCTTTCTGGCCGGCCTTCTGCAGCAATCATCTTCCTATCTTGAGCGATGCCTGCAGGGACAGGCCGCTGCGGCCCCGCTCGCCAGCGTACAGCCCCACTTCCTCGGTGAAGATCGCTGCATCGATCTCGAGCAGCGCCAGGTCGATACCGGCACCAAGGCTTATCCAGCCCTTGTTGAAGCCAGCTCTGCCTGTAACGAATTTGAGCAGTCGAAGTTCTGCACCCGCATGCAGATAATTCCAGACATCCTGTGCTGGTGTGGCGCTCTTCAGCAGCACAAAGGGTTCATCCACCTCGGCATAGGCCGAAGGCTCAAAGAGGGAATTCTCGAACAGCCTGATACCGATACCTGCCGAATATCGGGGTGTCAGCGTGTAGCGATTTTCTCCGGTAATGGGGAGTGCCGAGAATCCATAGTCGACCAGGTCCTTGGCTGTGAAGGGTTCAAGTGCGAATGCCATACCGATATCGCGCGCCGCGAATCCCACCATGAGCGGTCCGATCGAGAGCACAACACCAGCGTCAGCCGCAAAGCCATAGCCGCCCAGCATGGTAAGTGATGAGAGTTCGAACGAGCCATCCGGCAGATAATCCGAGAGAAGCGTATCAAAGCCCCATCCATTGCCGGCAGCCTGCACCCTGTAGAAAATCCTGCCATCGACACCGAGCTTGAATCCGAAAGGACCAAGTCTTGCCTCATTAGCAACGCCGACGACTGCATTGGCCTGGAGAACGGGCGTGAGACGCGAACTCATGAGCGAAGGTCCCACTGGTACCCAGTCCGTCACGACATTGGCGCCAAAGGCAAAACCATTGCCAGCCCAGCCACCACCGAGTGTGGCACCGACACCGAGCCCTGCATTCTCAAGGTACCAGTCCGTTGCGGTATTGAGGACAGCCTGCTGGAACTCGCTTTCGTTCTCAATCAGGGACAGCTCGCGTACCTTGTCGAGCTTGTCCATGGTCGGCTTCACATAGGCCCAGATACCCATATCAGCAAAGGTCAGCGACCCGGATGAGGCAAAACCGGCCGGGTTGCCGAAGAAACTCGAATAGCCTGTGCTGAATACTCTGAATGCTCCCCCCATGCCCATCGAACGGGCATCCTTGGCCACAACGGGGGGCATCGTCACAAACTGCGCGGGCATTACGGACACAACAAGACCTGCCAACAGCAGGAGACAGACCACACGCTTCATGCAAGGCTCCTTCCACATAGCATCATAGTTTATTATCGGAATGAATTCCTGAACATTTCCAGTAAATCCTGCATACCCGCAGCACAGAAGAGGACACCTACCGTATAGTCATAACCCAGACTCCGGAAATCAGGCTCTCCTGTGAAATAATAATCAAGGGAGCGAGATGCAGCGACGCCGCTCTTTATTTCTGCTACGAGCGTCGCCACGGCAGCTCCGATCGATGCGAAGCGGGATGACGGATGGATCGAAATATTGAGAAATTTGCAGATTGCGCCGAGCTGTGCCATCTTGACAATGTCGATCCTGCGCGAGGCAACAATGCCGTTGTACACGAGGGCCTGGCAGAGTTGATCGAAATAGGGTGACATTGCCGCCAGCCTGTCGATCAGTTCGGCAAATGCTTCGGGATGCTCCTGGAGTGGAGCCGGTATCAGCGCATCTACTATGGCTTCTGGCGTGAGCTGCGAAGCATCAGTGGAAAGCGCCAGCCTGATTGCCTCCTGCAGACGGCTGTAGAGATCCCTTAGGCTCACCCGCATCATCTCGCGTGAAATCGCTCTGGCTCCATCATCTTCGAACGACACGGCAATTTCATCGAGCTTGAGTTCGATCAGAAGACTCTGGGCATCCTGGACCTGTGCCGGATCCGACTCTGTCGCTGCGAATTGTTCCAGTTTCTCTACAATTACATTTCTTGCATGTTCATCTGCTGCAAGCGTATCCAGAAACTGTGGCGAAACACCTCCATCCGGCATGAAGGCATACTGCTGAATAATCTGCCGCACGGGAAGCTCTGCAAGCACCACAGAGTCAGGCTGACCTAATCCATTATCCCTGAAATAATTACTAAAAAGATTGTCACAGCTGGCCATGAATGCGGCAAGCATGCATGCAGCACAGGCCACTACAATCTTCCGACCCATTGTGTCCTCCTCACAGTCTCTCGTTCTCTGTCCGGGGGGCTGCAGCAGTCCTGCGGTTAATCTGACTGCCATATTCAGCATAGCACAAAAAAGGCCTGTGTGGCAATTTTTATGAGTAGGGAAGTCATGAATTCCATACGGATTGTGACGTTGTACACTGCACCATCATGGCTCAATGAGGTATCCCAGGATGTCGGCATGAGAGCCGGCAGCAGGGCTGTCGAGGTGCACATGGAGGACTGTTCCCGGCTTGAGCGATTCATGCGGCATGGATGCAGGAACCTCGACGAGGACCTTGAGATAGTTGGCAGTGGTGCCAGTGATACAGGATCGCGCCGGGCTGGAACTCTGGAGACTGTGATCATCAGCTGAGGCGGTCGTGACTTCTTCCCCATCTTCCTGCCCGTCTGATCGCTCGATGATCATCTCAACGGAACTGCCAAGCCAGCGCTGGATATACCGCGCGCGGCCCTCCTTCGCAAGCGCGGTGAGACGCGCCACGCGCGCATGCGTTTCGCGTTCAGGCACGTGAGGCTTCATGGTGGCGGCGGGGGTGCCAGGCCTGGGGCTGAAAGGAAAGGCATGAATCCAGGCAAAATCAAGCTCGCGCAGCAGTGCGAGACTTGTTTCGAATTCCTCACTTGTTTCGCCCGGGAAACCGGCGATAATGTCGGCTGCGAGGAAGGGGTCCCGCCGGGCTTCTCTGAGCTGCTGCACGGCACGGGCGACCCTTGGTGCATCATAGGGGCGCGCCATGCGCCGGAGCGTGTCGGTACAGCCTGATTGTACGGACAGGTGCAGGTGCGGGCGCACGCGTTCAAGCGCAAACATGGCCAGAAATGCCTCATCGATACGCTCCGGCTCGTAGCTGGATATTCTGAAGGCGATATGGCTGGTGCCCTCAACGAGCAGGCGCACCAGACGCGGAAAATCAATCTCTCCATCCCTGTATTGAGCCAGATTGACGCCGGTCAGTACCACTTCTGCCTTGCCTGCTGCTTCCAGCGTGCGTACTCTGCGAAGGACTTCTTCTGCGGGCAGGGAAATGGCCGGACCGCGGGCAAGGCATACCCGGCAATACGCGCAGCGGTGATTGCAGCCATCCTGTATCTTGAGCGCAGGGCGAGTATGCATGGCATAGCGCTGAGGGTGGAAGGCAAAGCGATCTGCCAGAGGAGCCGGCTGCACTGTACCACCGCTCGATTGCAGAGGAGGATGCTGCTCATGCTCCTCCTGCCACTGGCGAACCGCAAGTAAAAGATCTCCATGCCCCTGCCAGTTCTCAGATAGCCAGGCTGCCAGCGAGAGAAGGATCGACTTGTGCTCGCCCTTCACGACAACGACCCGGTCACCGAGAGCTGCGAGCGCTTCTGGCTCCATCTGGGCATAGCATCCCGTCGCAATGACCACTGCATGGGGTGACCGCCCCAGGGCAGCGCGAATATCGCGCCGTGCTTTCTGCTCGGCTTTCGAGGTAACGGTGCAGGTATTAACAATGTAGAGGTCTGCTTCCTCATGAAATGCGACGAATCGTGCCCCGGCCTCCAGAAAACGGTCGGCAATCGATTCCGTCTCAAGCTGGTTCAGCTTGCATCCGAGGGTAAAGAACGCAGCACGGAGAATAGTCATGCCGACCCCTTATCCCTGTATCCGGGCCAGCATGCGGCTGCGCCCCTGCTGGGCATCCTGCAGACCGGGGTTGAGAGAGACCGCCTGCTCATATGCCTTGAGCGCAGACAGGTACTGGGCATTCTTCTCCCGCGCCCATCCAAGGCGCTCCCACCAGCGGGCCTGAGCCGGATTGAACTGCAGTGCAGCGCTCAGTGCAATGTCCGCATGGCTGAATTTGCCGAGGCGAATATAGATTTCGCCGCAAAGATAGAAGCTGTAGGCAGCCCGGTTCCCTTCCGGGAAATAGGCAAGATATTCCTGAAGGTACTTGAGCGCAATTTCATTTTCCCCCAGATTGAAGCATGCTTCGCCAAGAGCCTGTGCGAGGCGCGCATCCTTGAATCTGGAGTATCCTTCCGTGGCGACATCGCGGGCCCGTGCATGCTGACCGAGAGCGTTCAGGCTCCATGCATAGCCGATATAGGCATCAAGGTCCGCAGAATTGCGCTTGAGCACTTCCGGGGCGAGCAAGGCGACTTCTCCATACTTGCCATCGAGCGTCATCCTGAGAAGATCAGCTCCCAGCATGCCTGATGGCGGGCGTACGGAAGGAACCTGCGCCTCTGCCGGTGCCTGGCTGAGCGCAAGCAGCAGGCAGAGTACTGCCATCCTGATGGCTGCAGGCAGCAGTCTGAGCCCGAAACTTGCTCCTCTGCCTTTGATGGCGTGGGATACACTCCCTGTACGTACAGAGGATGATGCAGTGCCGAAGTAATTCATTGTACGATTTCCTGTGATCCCTGAAAAAAGCATTCCGGCGAACGATAGATATCAGGTGCCCGCAAGTTTCCCTCGACATGCGCCCAGTCGAGAATGGCGATGAGCGAGGACGCGGTAATGTCGCCACGCACGGTACCGCGCACGATGACCTTGGGAGCCTCGATTGATGCCTGCACGACAGCCTGTTCGGCAATGTAGAGTTCTGCAGTACAGCGGATCGAACCTCTGACCTTGCCCTTGATCATCAGTGATTCAGAAGAAAGGATCTCTCCTTCGAAATCGATTTCCGAGCCGAGAATGGTATCGATTTCCTCTTCATCAATCACGCTGAGCTGGACGGGATCATGCGCCATGACATCGCAATGATAAAGAAATGGCAGCTCAGCGGCAAGAAGAGGAGGGCACGGCCGGGGAGACTTCGCCGGTGCACTCAGCCATAGCAGCCGTCATTGCGCGCCAGGTTCGAGGCCCAGCACGGTACGGAGTTCTCTGTAAAGTGTGTACAGTACTGCGGGAGACAGAGCTTCGGCGCGCGCCGTATGGGTAATGCCAAGTTTCGAAAGTACCTGCTCGAATGCAGTATTGCATGCTGCTTCCGTGCAATCGGGCCGGACCTCATGCATCCAGGGCATGAGGTTATTGCGCATGGTCTTGCGCCGTGAAGAGAAAGCTGCGCGAACGAAGCGGGAAAAGGCTTTGCGTTCGTGCCCCGGCACAGCATGACGGGCCGGAATCATTCTGACTACCGAGCTTGTGACCCTTGGCTGAGGCCAGAATGCTGCATGACCAATATCAAAGAGAATGCGGGTATCACAGACCGATAAGCAGAGCACGCTGATGGAGGAGTAATCCTTCGAGCCCGGGGAGCCCGCGATACGTCGAGCCGCCTCTTTCTGTACGGTAAACACCATGACAGGTGGCACGCAGTCGCGCTCGAGCAGGTCTGCAATGATCGCGAGCGCTGCATTGTAGGGAAGATTTCCAAAGATCCTGTCCGGTCGATCATCCCTGGTGCGCCAGGTCTTGAGAAAATCCCCTGTCACCAGTGAAAAGTTCGCATGTGCGCCGAACTTTGCATCAAGGAGCCTTGCAAAACCATAATCGATTTCAAAGGCCGTCAGTCTGACTCCCCTGGCGAGTATGCCTTCAGTCATGGCACCGATGCCGGGGCCGATTTCCCAGACCGACATGCCCGGTTCCACCTGCAGACTGTCGATAATGCGTTCACGCATCGAGCGATCTATAAGGAAGTTCTGCCCAAAACGCTTGCTCATCGCCAGCCCCTGCGATTCGAGCAGCGCCCGGATCGAAGAGGGAGAGTCGTAATTTACCAGCAAGGGTTCCATATCGGTGCCACACTCTCCATTGAACTGCAGGGACAGCATATACGAGCAGGCCGATCAAGACAACCGCACCAGCTGCACCTGCACGGGCAACCGGGTTTTCCCCCGCCTCAAGGAGGGGAAACGATGCGCCTGCCCTGAGGACAGCGATCAGAAGGTATTCCAGTCGTTCCAGAACAGGCGCAGTCCAGCACACCAGCGAGGGTATCAGCATGGTCAGAAAGAGAGCAGCGAGGGCACTCCACATATAGAGTGTCATTACCAGACCGGCAGGCAGCGCGCACAGCATGCCTGCTGGTGCAAAAGCGCCAAACACGAGCAGCGAGACCGGCGCCGCTGCACTCATGGCACCGAGGGAGACTGCCATGCCCAGAGCCAGCCATTGCGGAAGATAGGGCCGTAAGAGTGCAGCGATGCGGGGACTGAACAGCAGCAAGCCAGCAATCGAGAGAAAACTGTAGACCGCCGAAAGAGACCAGACCTGCGCCGGATCAAAGAGCCCCATCAGCACAAGCGTGCATGCCAGACAGGCCATGCCACCCTGAGGCCTGTCGGTCAGTGCTGCGAGGGTATGTACACTCATCATGATCGCAGCACGCTCTAGAGAAGGTCCCGGCCCTGCGAGCCATACAAATCCCCATGCAGAGAGTACTGCTATTCCTCCAGCTAGAGTCTTGCCTGCATGCAGGCGGCGCAGCAGGAACACCACCACTGCCGTAAGAATCGACAGGTGCTGCCCCGAGAGTGCCAGCAGATGGGCACAGCCGGCATTCCTGAAGAGCGACCCATAGCCAGGATCAAGGTTATCCCGCACGCCAAGCAGGAGTGATTCGGCCAGCCCGCTCGACATGCCTGCCGCCTTGCCCAGATGCTCCAGGAGCCGGCCTCTCAGTCTGGCTCGGAAAGGAGGTTTCTCCAGGGCGCCATACCGCTGTGCCAGAAACACCATGGAAGATGTGCCATTCATTCCGGCCAGCATTCTGCCTCTCAGTTGTACCTGCATTCCCCTCACCAGCCCGCTTTCTGCGCCCAGGAGCACTGGCAACACAACTACTGGCCTTTCCCAGCGCACCCTGCCGCACAGACCTCGGACCTGTCTGAATTCCAGCCCCTGGAGCTCCAGGCTCGCAAGACTCCTTCCATCCGAGCATGCCCGAGGATCATCAGCCAGCACTCCCTCAACCATGACAATTGGGGATTGCCTCGCCAGCGCCAGTATCTCCGTCAGATCATGCATCCATCCAAGGTAGAGCTGTATGGCTGCACCGAGCACAAGCCCCAGCGCCATGGCTTTACCGAGTCGTGCTGTCTTCCTGATGATGTCCGGCCTCACACCGCTCCAGAGGCCTTTTTCACCTCGAGGAAGCTCCTGGCATACCATGCCTGCCGCCCCGGCAACAAAAGCCAGGCCAAGCGCACAGGCAGTTTGACCTGTGACTCTCGCCAGCACCATGCCTGCAGCAGCAGCGCACACTGGCTCGGTGTGCAGTGCCAGCCGTCTGAGAAGCCCGGCAGCCATGATTTTCAGGTTTCTGCCTGTGTCGTGCCTGATCCTCAGCCGCATACACCTGAAAGACGCGGCCAGCAATCTTTTCGCTTGCATGTTCATGGCGGAATGTTGCAAAAAGCCTTCCAGACTCGCTGACTCTTTTGCAAAAGCGTAGTATTGTCAGTACATCGCATGAGTGAGCATCTTCTCCGACAGTCGAGAGGCTATTTCACAGTACTGGCAGCCTATGCAGCACTGTGGTCCGATATCTTCCTGGGCCTTCCCATGCCGGCTGCCTTCAGTTTCCTCTGGTTTCTCACGGTGATCAGCAAGAACGTGCTCAGGCTGCTCTGCCTGGTATGGCTCAACCGCTGGCTGGGAGAGGAGCAGGCTCCATGGGCTAGGGAACTGCGTACGATGCCTTCTCTTGCAGTTCTGCGGCAATCGCTGCGAGCAGCGCTTGCCAGTCTCGGCATTGCGGGAATCGGTGCGGTCATGCTTCATTTCATGAAGGTATCAAATCCACTGTTCTCTTCGCGGCTGCCTCTGGGCCCGCTGGCCATGCTGCCTCTCGCGCTGCTCTCGGGAATCTCGGTCGGCTATATTGAGGAAGCTTTTTTCAGATTCTTCATGCCGCTCGCGCTCGTGGAGGCCGGCATTCCCCTGCGCTCGGCAGATCTTGCCTCCATTCTGGCATTCGCCGCAGCGCACTATGCGCAAGGCTGGTACGGTATAGCCTTCGCCGCCTGCATTGCCCTCCTCTACACCAGATTGAGGGAACAGGGTTATGGACTTCATGCTCTGGCGCTCGGGCACGCTGCATATGATGCATCCATTCTGATGCTCGCCGCGCTATAATAGCTATAACCGTACCGAACGCTACACCAGAGGGGGGCACCATGAAACCTGAACAGAAAGCGGTCAACGAACTGCTGGGCCAGCTGGCCAAACTCGCATCCAGGGAGTGGGAAGCTGATGAGATCGCGCGCTGCCTGGATCGGGCACTCCCCGCCATTCCGCACTCGGTGCGGCAGGCTCTTACCGGCATAGCCATACAGAAATTCGAGGAGAACACCGGCAGAGCTCCTTCAATTATCGCAAGTTTTGCGAGCATCCTGCTTGGCGACTATGACGAGACGCCTCTCACACTCTCCGAGTGGCGCGAAATACGTGATCTTGTGGCTGATGGCGCCGATGAGCTCGACATGGATATCGTAACCTATGCGATGTCGCTGGTCATGGATTATGGCGCCTTCTAAACAGGCAGCAGAAACTGGCGAGGCAGCAGGCAGTGTCCGGCATCGAATGGTTTGAAGACGAAAGCTTCTGGGATGCCTTTGCGCCCTTCATGTTCGATGAAGTGCGCTGGGATCTTGCAGATGAGGAAATCGCGCACACTCTAGCACTTGCAGGCATTTCGGAGCCTGCCCGGGTACTCGACTTGTGCTGCGGCGTGGGGAGGCACAGTCTTGCGCTTGCCAGAAGAGGGCATGCAGTGACAGGTGTAGACCTCATGGCAAGCCTGCTCGAGGCAGCACGGGAAAGCGCTGCGGCTCAGGAACTCAATGTCGAGTTTGTGCAGGCCGATGCCCGTTCCTACACAGGCGGCCCCTTCGATCTCTGCATCAACCTCGGTGCCAGCTTTGGATACTTCAGAAATCGCGAAGACGATCTCGCCATGCTTGCACGGTGCTACGCCAATCTGGTACCCGGCGGTGTGCTCGTCCTTGAAACACTGGGCAAGGAGAGTACTGCACTGCACTTCAGGGAAGCGGAGGCATTCGAATATGAGGGCTGGCAGGTATCGGCACGCTACTCGATAGAAGGACCATGGGAAGCGCTGGGCAATCTCTGGAGTGCGGAGAAGGATACCCAGCATTACGAGCGCTGGTTCACTCTGCGTCTGTATTCGGCATATGAGCTCGGGCTTGCACTTGAAAAAGCCGGATTTGGAAATGTTGCCTTTTTCGGCGGGCTCGACGGCAGGCCATATGATCAGACTGCCGAGATGCTGGTTGCAGTGGCGAGGGCATGATCATGAACCGCAGACTGCTACTCGTCCTGGTCCTGAGCATGTTCCTCTACGGCATGGCCGGAGCCCTTGATCCGGACCTGACTGATGCTGCTCAGGCTGCATCAGGGGATCCTGGCAGCACGGCTGGAGCGACAGATCTTGCAGGCAGCCAGCCCGATGCTGCTCCTCTGCAACCCGCCACCCCTCTCCTGCAACTACCCATCCTTACTTCTGTACAGGATCCTTCCGGTTTCTTCTTTCTGGCGGAGAAGAGCGCGGCAGAGGCCGGCGCAGATTCCGACACCATCGAGTTTCTCTATCGGCTAGCTTTTCTGTTCGCGCGGAATCCTGCAGGGCAGGAGGCTGGCAGGCGACTGCTTACGCGCTACCAGAAGCAGGGCCGTATCGAGGAAGCGATCACTCTTGCCCGCAACTGGCTCGACAGTTTTGGCGCCGACTGGCAGGTGTTCCAGACGCTCGTCGAGCTGCTTTCGGCAAGCGGCAGGCATCCCGAGGCGCTTGAGACATTGAAGACCATGCAGAAAGCGCTTGCCGCGCAGGCAGCCCAGAGAAAGAACGAGTTTGCCCTGCTTGAGTACAGCGTGAGGACTGCGGCTGGCGACCTCTCCTGGGCTACTGCTGGACCGCCTTCCATCACCAGTGCAAGCCCCGATGCCTCACTGGCCAGAATCTGGCGCCTGTATGCATCAATTCCGGGAGTACCGGCCGACAAGGCAGCACTCGCACTCTTCAGGGCTGAAGCACAGGATAAAAACTGGGCGCGCGCCCTGGATACAGTGCGCCCCATACTGCAGGATTTCACGCGTCCCGGGACTCCTCGATCCTGGCTTTCCGAACTGGGAAAGACCTTCCACGGTGCAGGCGCTTTCAGGGAAGGCATAGCATTCTTTTCCGCCATGCTGGGATTGCCCGAATCATCGGGCGATCCTCTGAAACTGGATGCCGGAACGGTTGCCAGCGAATCGCAATGGGTAGCCTCCTTTCATCTGGCACGATGCTACCAGGGAGCCGGCCTCTCGCAGACTGCTGCAAGTCTGTTCTTCGATCTGGTGCCATCTGCGCCTTCCAGTCAGGATGCCGATGCAGCGCTCTGGTACTGGCTTGATATCACGATGACATCCATTGCTGACAATCCCCTGCCTGTGCCTCTGCTGTCTGGCAGCCCTGACGCTGCAGATACTGCCTTTCTTTCGCCACGAAGATCTCTTGAAATTGGCGCGCTCTCACTCGCGGCCTCGTTGTGGAAGAGTCCTTCGTACTTTTCAGATATCGCGGAGCTGTATCTTCGCCGGCTCCTTCGTGAGAGAGCCTATGAGGATGTCGTACGCTACTGTGCACTCATGAGCGATCGGCTGGCGGCATCTGTGCGCGGGCCTCTGTACTATGTGTCTGCCCGCCTCATCGAGCTTGGCCTGGCGCAAGGAAGCATCGGGGAGGAGAGCCCTTTCTGGCGGTCGCTCCTGGTACTGGCAGGCACGACTCCTGCAGACACAGCTGGTAATGCAGAGCCAGCGCCTACCACCGACAAGGCATCAATCTGGTTCAGAGCCATCCTCGGCCTGCAGGGAATCGAAGAGCACTACCGTACGCTGGCATCCTGGCGGCTTCGCAAGGATCCACCTCTCCTGGCACGCGTACCCAGTCTGGGCGAAAGTTTTGAATCCTCTGCCCTTCTCCGTTCTCTTCTTGGGGAGAAAGCAGACATGACACCCGCGGGCGCGCCAGCACTGGAAGATGTGCTCAACTTCATCGAATGGTCACTGGAGTTCGGCCTCGACAGCCTGGCGAGCGCACAGGCATCGAGTCTCTCGCAGTTCGACACGACCACGCTACTCTGGCTGGCGCTGAAGTTTACTGAGCATGAGCAGTACTATCCTGCGCTGCGGATTGGGCGTGAGCTGCTCAATCGCTCCAGCGGCGTGCCGCCGGAAATCGGCTATGCTCTTCTGTATCCCCGAGCGTACCGGGACATGTTCCCCGCCATCACAGGAAGTCGAGGCATTGCCGAACCGCTTGCCTATGGCATCGTGCGTTCGGAAAGCATGTTCAACCCAAAGGCCGTATCTCGTTCCGGGGCTGTCGGGCTGAGCCAGCTCCTGCCCTCCACAGCCTCAGAAACGGCGCGTGGCCTGCGAATGTCGCAATATTCGCTCACCAATCCTTCGGACAACCTGCAGATCGGCATGGCCTACTATTCCTATATGTTCGAGCGCTATGGAAGAAAGCCGGTGCGCGGCATGGCTGCCTACAATGCAGGTCCCTCACGGATGGCACAGTGGCAGAGAGACTGGGGCGACCTGCCCGATGACATTCTCATGGAGATGTTCACAATTGCAGAACCGCGCCAG
>JAOABY010000040.1 GCA_026418115.1 Spirochaetaceae bacterium
CCTGTATCCCGGCAAATTCTACGCCCTGCCACAGTCACCCCAGCTCTACAAGCAGATTCTCATGGTTTCGGGCTTTGACAAATACTTCCAGCTCGCGCGATGCTACCGTGATGAGGACTCGCGCGGTGACCGGCAGCCGGAATTCACCCAGATCGATATCGAGATGAGCTTTGTGACCCGCGAGGATGTGCTCAGTCTTGTAGAAGGCATGATGGGGCACCTGTTCCGCAAGACCCTCGGCGTAGAACTCCCTGCGCAGTTTGTGCGGATCCCCTATGACGAAGCCATGGATCGATACGGCACCGACAAGCCGGATCTTCGGTTCGGCATGGAACTGCAGGATGCCTCCACCCTCGTCGATAATGCCTGTACGTTCCAGGCATTCCACGAGGTGCTCGCTGCAGGCGGTGCGGTCAAGGCACTGGTCGTACCCGGCAAGGCTGACTACTCCCGCCGCCAGATCGAGGAACTGGAACAGAAGGCCAAAGTGTATAAAGCCAAGGGGCTCGCCTGGATGAAAGTGAACGCCGCCGGTGCCCTTGAAGGTGGTGTCTCAAAATACTTTACCGATCATGCAAAAATCCTGCAAACACTCGGAGCTGGCCCGGGCGATCTCCTGCTGTTCGTTGCGGACGCCAACCGCAGGATTGCATGTACGGCTCTCGGCGCGGTGCGCAGCCAGCTCGGAAAAGACCTCGGCCTCTGCGATCCGAATGTATTTGCCTTTGCCTGGATCGTCGACTTCCCCCTCTTTGAGTACAACGAGGAAGAAGGCCGCTGGGAGGCTGCTCATCACATGTTCACCATGCCCCAGGCACAATACCATGCCACCCTGGAATCAGATCCGGGCTCCGTCAAGGGCGACCTCTACGACCTCGTGCTGAACGGCTATGAAATCGCCTCAGGCTCCATCAGAATCCATGATCCCGATCTCCAGAAGCGCATCTTCCGCATCGTCGGCATGACCGACGAACAGGCCCAGCAGAAATTCGGATTCCTTCTGGAAGCCTTCAAGTACGGACCGCCTCCTCATGGTGGCATTGCACCTGGTTTCGACCGCCTGGTCATGCTCATGGCGGGGGAGACTTCCATCAAGGAAGTCATCGCCTTCCCGAAGAATTCGTTTGCGGTGAGCCCCATGGATCAGTGCCCGAATGTGGTGGACGAGCGCCAGCTCCGCGAACTGCATATCAGAATCGCAGAAGATTGAGCCACACCTCAGCGTAATCTCTTCAGGAGCCGGATGTAGGGCATCCGGCTCCTCTCTTGTTTGCAATGCAGCCGAACCAGCCAGCCTGTGTGCCATATGGCTTGAACAGGACAACCCGATATTCCAATTCTTAAAAAAAATATATAAAATATTTTATATTTTATAAATAATAATATAAATATAAAAATTGAACGATATACTTGACTTCTCTCTGCACTCATATATACTAAGACGTGGTTTCTCTGAAATCCTTGCAAGGAGCGAATCATGGCCGATCTTGAAAAAGCACTGGAGAAAGAAGTTTCAAGAAGAAGCTTTCTGAAAACCACCGGTATCGGACTGGGCGTCGCGGCTGGCGCTCTGGTGTTCGGCACCGGTATGGTGGGTGCACAGGCACAGACTGGAACTGTTGCGGAAGCCCCACTTCCCTATGTCGAACTCGATCCTGAAGAAGCACGTCTCAGAGGACATGCTGGCTACTATCAGGCCGGTTGCTCGTTCGGTGCGTTCTATGCGATCGCTTCAATGCTGCGCGACAAGGTTGGCGGTCCCTACAACCAGATTCCACTGCGCATGCTTGGCTATGGCCGCGGTGGATTTGCAAACTGGGGAACTATCTGTGGTGCGCTGAATGGCGCGTCTGCAGCTATCAACCTGGTATGCCCCGATGCCGATACCAACAAGCTCGTTGCTGAGCTTCTGGGCTGGTACACCCGCTTCCCCTTCCCCAGTGCTGAGGCAACTGCCATCGGCGTTGCTGGCGGATTCAAGTATACCACCAAGCAGTACCCAAAAATCGAGCTGGTCACCTCTGTATCCGATTCTCCACTTTGCCATGCATCGAATGCCAAGTGGATCGCCAAATCGGGCTTCCTGCTCCCGTCCCCTGAGCGCAAGGAGCGCTGCGCCCGTCTGACTGGCGATGTGGCTGCCAAGGCTGTCGAGCTGCTCAATGCGTGGAAAGCGGGCAAGTTTGTCGCTACCTTCAAGGTCGACGATCAGACCGCCGGATGCCTCTCGTGCCACGCAGAGGACCAGGAAGGCAAGATGGCCTGCGTCTCCTGCCACGAGCCTCACTGATCGTGAGCCGCTGTAGCGGCGCTTTGTCATTGTTCGACTTCATGCAGGAAAGCGGGGCACACGCTCCGCTTTCTTCATAGCACAACTCCACAGGCAGGGTTCATGAATACACTTGTTGACAGGCTCTATGCTTTTCTGCGTTCGCTCAGGCTTGCTGCAGTACTTTTGATCATCCTGGCCTTGCTGTCGGTAGCTGGCGGCATCATTCCGCAGGGCAAGCCGGCAGATTTCTATTTCAGCCAGATGCCTTCCCTTGCCCGGCTCATCCTCTGGCTTGGCTTTGACCGTCTGTTTACCTCACGTATCTTCATGATCGCAGTTGCACTGTTCACCATGAACCTGACCGTGTGCACCGTGCACAGGCTGGGCAATGAGCTCGCCAAACCCCGCACGATGAGACGGCATGGGCCTGATCTTCTGCACATTGGGCTCATCATCATCATTTTCGGCAGCATACTCACCTCGCGCACAAGAACTGAGCATTTCTTCACCGCAGGAGAGGGGCAGCACATTCATCTTCCCGATAGGCAGGCACTGTACATTACCAGACTCGAACAGGAGATCTATGAGGGGGGTCGAGTCCGTACCTGGATAACAGAAGGGAGTATCGGCCCCGCCTCCGTAGAGACGCCTCACGATGGAGATATGGGCGGCGATACTCTTGGAGAAGAGGGCTACGCTGCTGAGGCAGGATCTTTGGGTATGAGAATGCCCTCGGTGTCTCTGCCGGCAGCGAGTACGGAAAGGGGCACTCTGAGCACCAGCGGTACTGAGCCAAATGCTGCAGCCCAGCAGCACATACAGCCGCAGGGTACACCTGTCACAATAAAAGTGAATACGCCCTACCGTGGCAAAGGCTACACCATCTATCAGTATGACTGGAAAACCTTCTCGCTCCCCATACTCGCCGATGCTGCAGGTACACAGTTCGTGCTCCAGAGCGGCAGGAAAGTTGCCACCCCTGACGGTTTTGTGCTGTTCATGGCTACAGAACAGCCACCAGCTCCCAAGGATGCACCAGTCGAACCCATAGCTGTCTTTCTCCTGGAACAGCAGGGCACGCGAACACTGGTCCGTGCACGGCCTGGAGATCGTCTGGGCAGCTTCCTGCTGAAAGGCTATGAAATTCGCTCTCTTTCAGGACTCAAGATCAAATCCGATCCATGGTTCCCCCTCGTGCTCGCAGGCATCATAATTGCCATGGTGGGGATCCTTCTCACCTATATCCGCAAGCTGAAAGGACTATCCGCATGATTGCCACACTTGCCTTTGCCTTGCTTCTTGTTTCTCAGGTACTGCAGGGAATCTGGCTGTTCAGACGCAGTTCCCGGGAGCATGTCTCACCGTGGATTTCGCTCGCTGCCGGATTGCTGCTTGCCATTACCGTTGTACAGAGGAGCATCGCCATTCGCTTCTTTGCACTGACCAATCTCTACGAAAGCCTTCTTTTTCTGGCGATGCTGGCTGCTCTGGCAGTGTTTGGGCTTGCCAGGCTGAGGCTGACGGCCGACTCCAAAGCCCTACCCTTTGCGATGAACATGCTCGCCATCGTGTTTCTGGCTCTTGCCTCTTCTCCACTTGCACCTTCGGCAATCAGACCGCCCGTACCGGCACTGCAGTCCGGATGGCTGGTGCTGCATGTGTCGTTTACCTTTATTGGTGAAATATTCTTTGCAGTAGGCCTGGTCACCGCAATTCTGCAGCTTGCCGCCAGAGACGAGGAACGCCGCCGGCGATTCGATCGTCTTACCTATACCAGCATTGCCATCGGTTACCCGATTTTCACGGCAGGAGCGCTCGTATTTGGTGCCATCTGGGCCGAAAATGCATGGGGCAGATGGTGGGGCTGGGATCCCAAGGAAACCTGGGCACTCATCACCTGGCTCACCTATACCGCCTATCTGCATTTCAGGCTTGTACGGAAGAATACCAGCAAGCTGATGCCGATGCTGGTGATTCTTGGCTTCCTCATTGCCATGTTCACCTTCTTCGGCGTAAATTTCCTGCTGAAAGGTCTGCACAGCTATGCCTGACAGCAGCGCGCTCCGTTTTGTCTGCATAGACACCCGGATGAATCCGGGATACATTCCATGCCACACGTAAGGAGGATCCCATGTTCGGCAGAATTGGTCCGATGGAACTTATACTGATTCTCGTGATTGCCCTGGTTATCTTCGGTCCCAGGAAGCTGCCGGAAATCGGCAAGGCGCTTGGCGATGCCTTCAAGGCATTCAAGAAGACTCAGGAAGACGCTACCAAGGAAGTTGAGAAGCTCGTAGACACAGACACCAGAAAAGAGGGCGACACCACCAGCACGGGAAGCGGCAAGGATTCCGGTGCTGCACAAGGCTGATGGCACGGGCACGAGGAATCTGCCTCCCTGGCGCAGTCTGCCATAGTCCGACCTTCCATCATCATGAGGAGACAAGGCTCATGACCTATCTTGAACACCTCGCCGAGCTCAGGAAACGCCTGCTCATATCCCTCACTGCATTTCTGATAGGTACCATCGCCTGTTTCGGACAAGCCAGGGAGCTGGCAGAATTTCTTACCATGCCTGCCCGTGATATGCGTTTCGTATTTCTCTCGCCGCCCGATCTCTTCATGACCTATGTCTCGCTTGCAGTGTTTGGCGGCTTTGTGCTGAGCCTGCCGGTTTTGCTGTTTGAGCTTGCCATGTTCGTGAAGCCGGCATTGGAGCCCAGAGAAAGGCGATGGATTTTTCTGTCATTTTCCGGAGGGGCGGTGCTGTTCCTTGCCGGTGCCGCGTTCGGCTTCTTTGTGATTGTGCCTTTTACCATTCGCTTTTTCATGAGCTATCAGAGCGAAGGTATCCAGGCCATGATTTCCATCAGGGAATACTTTGGCTTTCTTGGCCAGATCGTGCTCGCCTTCGGGCTTTCCTTTGAATTGCCTGTAGTTGCAATGCTGCTTGCTCTCTTCGGTATTCTGCACACGGCTACGCTCAGATCCGTACGCCGTGTAGCCATTCTGGTGATTTTCATTGCAGCAGCGATTCTCACACCACCCGATGTTGTTTCCCAGGTACTGCTAGCCCTCCCCATGGTCGGGCTTTTCGAGCTCTCCATCAGGCTGGTTGCCGCCATCGAACAAAAGAAACTCGCGGCAACCCAGCCGGCGGCTCAGCAGAACTAGAGGTCGATGATCGACCAGTGGCCTTCGTTGTACTTCAGTCTTTCTGCGCCAATATCGAGCATGCGACCATCTTCTCCTGACAGCCTCACTCTGCCCGATAGTACATTCACCTCGATCACCTTGAACAGCGTGCCATCATGAACCAGACGGACGCCTTCATTGGGCAATTCCCGCCGCGCATCCCTGTAGAACTGGTATTCATAGCTGAGACAGCAGAGAAGACGGCCACAGGGCCCGGAAATCTTGAGTGAATTGAGGCTGAGATTCTGGTCCTTGGCCATCTTGATGGAAACGGGATTGAGCTTGTCTGAAATCCCATGGCAGCAGAGCACCCGACCACACACGCCACAACCGCCGGTCACCCGCGCTTCATCACGCACACCGATCTGCCTCAGTTCGATGCGGCTGTGGAAAATTCCCACAAGATCCTTGACCAGCTCGCGGAAATCAACTCGGGTTTCTGCCGTGAAAAAGAACAGTATCTTGCTCTCCTCCAGCAGATAATGTGCGGCCACCAGTTTCATGGGCAGCTGATGAGCCTCAATACGCTGTCTGCAGAGCTCGAAGGCGGTCTTTTCCTTCTCTAGATTCTCAAGATACCGGCGATAGTCATCCAGCGTCGCAGGGCGCTCGATGAGCATGAGTTCATCCGCCTGCACCACCGAAAAGTCAAGTACGATACCAAGCACTTCCGCCAGATCCTTGCCGTACTTGGTTGGTGTCACCACAATCGCATGGGGAGGAATCGAAGCAGGAACCGTTATCCTGACCGCCTCTGGAGTATCAGATGGTTCGCCCTCCAGAGGAGATGGTGATGCCGGAGCTGTCTCCTGCCGAATCTGAGCCGGTGTCTGGAACGCATGCTCCAGTTCCCGCAAGGTTCTGAAATGAGGCATTGCACCTTCCGTCACGAAATAACCGTGGAAGGTTTCGCTTGAATGCAGCAGCTTGAGACGATAGATTGGCTGCGGCAGGGATTCAATGTCGGCATTCGATGACCTTGGAGTCCCTTCCTCTGCAAATCCGGTATCAATGGTCTCCGGAACCGTTTCGGCAAAACCTGCCTCCAGCAATTCTGGATCGATATGTTCATCACTCATGGCTATCCTCTCGTTCTTTTGTTCGTCTGCGTGCAAGTACTGTCAGCAGGCTTTCGAATGACAACCTGCGCCTGCCGGCTGTGGCATCTATCTCGCCGCTCCTGTCGGATCCTGCGTTGCCCGCACTGGCTGTCACTGGAGGATCCTGAACGGGGATGCCGCCTGTGGTTGCTTCAGCCATCCCCTGGGGTGATGCTTCGGTGCGAAGAAAGCGCCCTGAAAACCAGCTGCCTTCTTCCATGACCAACCTATCCCCTGCAAAGGCTCCTCGCGCCCTGCCTCCCTTGCCGATTCGCACAAAGCCTCGCACCCTTGCTTCGCCCTCATACTCGCCAGCAATGACAAGTGCTTCTGCGGTGATATCAGCACTCACACGTGCCCCGCGAGTGATGACTACCATATCGCTGCTCGCCACCGTGCCCGAGAAGCAGCCTTCGATGCGCACAAGGCCTTTTGCCTCAAGTCTGCCCTCAATACACACGTCCCGTCCGACGATGCAGTCATCAAAAGTGGTATCACTCATGGAATTCCTTCCGTATGCTCAGGAACCGCAGAGGATCGATCAGGCTGGTACCGAGATAGATTTCGTAGTGGAGGTGGGGTCCGGTGGTTTTGCCTGAATTCCCAAGCCAGCCGATGACCTCTCCCTGTTTTACCTGTTGACCTTTCTTTACGGCGAAGCCTCGCAGATGGCCATACCGGGTCGTGAAGCCATGAGCATGCTGGATCGATATCGTGTTGCCCATGCCGCCGGCATAGCCAGCCTCGATAACCTTGCCATCAGCGGTGGCTACGACCGGATCTCCTATTCTGAAAGTGGAGATATCAATGCCTGTATGCAGATACCACTGCCCATCGGCAAAGGGGTTTTCGTTCTGGCCGAAATACATTGAGATATGGCCGGCATTACCCTTGATCGGCCACAGATTCGGAATTTCCGTCATGATGCTTTTCTGGTTTGCAATCATGGCTTCAATTCTGTCCAGCTCGGGGGTACTGCGCTGAAGAGCCTGCGCGATACCTTTGAGCCTGTCGAGATCCCGCTGTACAGGATCGGATTGCGGCACAGGAGCAAGCAATGCTGAAAGGCCTGCAGCATACAGAGTATCGGGGCCGGCGGCATTCGCCATGGATGCGGGGCCATTTCCAGCCTGGATGGTCTCTCCGAGACGCGCCTCAAAGGCTGCCGTGCTGGCGAGCAGATCCTCGATCCCATCCCTCATCCTCTGCAGATCACGCTCCGACCGTGCAAGCGATTGTTCCAGATGCAAGGCTCTGACCTTCAACGCGCCGTATGCTCCTGTCACCACCAGGGCTGCACCAAGCAGCATGACTGCCATGACCGTCAGCATCACGAGCACGAATCTAGAAGTCCTGATGCGTCTGGCTGGCTGATCAGACTGGGGAATTACCGCAAAGACGACGCTTGTTCTGCCCCAGGCAAGCAGATGTACCAGGATCGAGCGAGTGCGTTCAATGGCGATGGCGACGCCATGAACGAGGCGTCTGTACCATTGCTTTTCCTGTTCCTTGAGTCTGCGTAAGCCTTCGGGCACTTCCCATCTCCTGCACGTGGGGCAGTCTGGCATCACATGCCATATTGCCTTACTGTATCTGGAACTGTACCATTGCAGCCGCCTCAGTGTCAAAGGCGGGCATGGCGCAGCCTTTGCCTCTTCCTGTCATGCCGCCCCTGCATGCCTGTTTCCGTTATCCTTTTTTTTCGATATATTTTAATATGCGGTGCCTGCCGCGTCTCACATTTCCTGCAAAGCAACAACAGGAGCACTACATGGCCGCATACCAGTTCCAGACTGAAGTCTCACAACTGCTCGAACTCATTACTCACTCTCTCTATTCACACAAGGAAGTCTTCCTGAGGGAGCTCGTGTCGAATGCATCTGATGCAATCGACAAGCTGAACTATCTTACCGTCTCGGATGATGCCTATAAGACTTTCAGCTTTCAGCCGCGCATCACCGTGAAGCTTGACGAGGATGCCAGAACCATTATCGTGTCCGACAATGGCATCGGCATGGACCAGACCGAGCTCGCCGACAATCTTGGCACCATTGCGCGCTCAGGGACCAGAGCATTTCTCGAGCGCCTGGGTGAGCAGGATCGCAAGGCTTCCAATCTCATTGGCCAGTTTGGCGTCGGTTTCTACTCGGCATTCATGGTAGCTGACCAGATTGAAGTCATAAGCCGCAAACCGGGCTCTGAACAGGCATGGCTCTGGAAGAGCGATGGCAAGAGCGGCTTCGATATCGAGCCCGCCATACGTGATGGTCATGGTACGGATGTGGTACTGCACATCAACGAGAATGGTACCGAGTTTCTCTCCCGCTGGACGCTGGAGGATCTGCTCAGACGATACTCGAATCACATCGCATGGCCCATTCATCTCGTAACAAGAGAAAAAACCTACGCCAAGGACCCGTCAAAAGCCGAAACCAAAGTCGTAGATGAGCAGGTCAACGCTGCCAGCGCGCTGTGGAGAAGGCCCAAATCGGAGCTGAGCGCCCAGGATTACATAGATTTCTACAAATCCCTCACAGGCGATGACAGGGAACCTCTGTTCTGGATTCACACGCATGCCGAAGGTACCATTGAGTACAGTTCGCTCCTCTATATTCCTTCACATGTCCCCGCCGATCTCTATATTCCGACCAGAGAACAGGGCATCAAGCTCTACATCAAGCGCGTCTTCATTACCGACCGCGAGCTCCAGATTCTGCCGCCCTATTTCCGCTTTGTTCGCGGTGTGATTGAATCCGATGATCTGCCGCTCAATGTGAGCCGTGAAATGCTGCAGCACAATCGTGTGCTCACCACCATTCAGCAGGCCACGCTCAAGAAACTGTTCTCGGAACTCGAGCAGCTGTCTACCGCCAATCCCGAAAAATTCGCCAGGTTTGTCAGCCTGTTCAATCCGCAGATCAAGGAAGGCATTGTCTCCGACTGGACCAATCGCGAGCAGCTTCTCAAGCTGGTACGCTACAAGAGCACCATGGTCGATGGCTGGACCAGCCTCGCCGACTACAAGAGCCGGGCAGGCGAACAGCGGAAGGCTATCTTCTATCTCAGCGGCGACAATGAAGAAAGGCTGCGCCAGTCTCCTCTGCTGGAGGCATATACAAAGCAGGGTATCGAAGTACTCCTTGGTACCGATGAAATCGATGAGCTCGCCTTTGCAGGCATTGGCGAATACGAAGGGCTTGCGCTCAAGAGCGTGCAGCAAGCCGATAGTGATGAGGTGCTGGACAAGCTGGATGCCGATCTGAGCGCTCGGGGAGAAAAGGCTGCGGCCATACTTGCCAGGATACTTGGAGAGCGTGTCAAATCCGTACGAATTTCAAGGCGCCTGGGTCAGAGTCCCTCCTGCCTGGTGATTGAGAAGGATGAGCCTACCCCACAGTATCGCCGGCTCATGGAGCGCCTCACCGATGAGCCACTACCTCCTTCCAAGCCAATTCTGGAGATCAACCCCTCGCATCACCTCATCGAGAAACTGGTTACCCTCGATACGCGCCGCGAACTCACCAATGGAGCTATCGAGGTAGTGCAGCAGCTGGAGGATCTCTCGCTTATCATTCTCTACGAGGCAATGCTGGCCGAGGGTGATCATTTCGAAGTGCCTGCGGATTTTACAGAACGGCTGAACCGCCTTCTGTCACGCGCGCTTGCCTGAGCGAGGTACAGGGTGGCCGGTTACGAACGACCCGATCATTGGACGCAGAAGGCCAAAAAGGAAGGGTATCCTGCACGTTCAGTGTACAAACTCGAGGAGATAGTCCGCAAATTCGCTCTCATGAAGCGTGGAGCCTCACTGTCAGTACTGGACGTTGGCGCGGCGCCGGGCTCATGGAGTCTGTGGCTGCTGAGGACCATGCAGGGAACTGGCCGCCTTGTCGCTGTTGACATTCAGGATCTTGGCATACACCCGGAGGCGCCATCCTTCACCTTTGTCAAAGGCAGCATCCTCGACGACAGCATCCGCACCCGTCTCAGGGAGCTCGGCCCCTATCAGATGGTGGTATCTGATGCTGCACCCGCCACCACCGGCAACAGGCTGGTTGATCAGGCACGATCCGAAGAGCTGGTGGAGGCGGTCCTGCATCTTGCCCTCGAGGTGCTTGCACCTGGCGGTGCTCTCGTGATGAAGATATTCCAGGGTGGCGAGGAGAAGAGGCTGCTTGCAGAGCTCAGGCAGCACTTTGCACAGGCACGAGGTTTCAAACCGGAGGCATGCCGTGCCGAATCCTTCGAAACCTACCTTGTAGCAACGGGATTCAGGAGTCCATTGGTCGGCTCAGACGGACAGGATTGAGGTATACTCTCGCAGCATTTTCTGCCTTAGCCGACCACTGCGCTATTTCCCGTGCATCGGATCATTGCGCTCGAACCATGCGAGCAGTTCATCCTTTGTTGGCATTGTCCGGATGAAATCACTGAAATCTTCATTGGCTGCATACCTGGCTATGTCTGCAAGAATTTCGAGATGCTCCTGCTCATTGGCAGCAAGGATCAGAAAACAGGTGTGGACAGGAAGCCCATCCGGTGCCTTCCAGTCTACTGGCTTGAAGAGATAGGCAGGGATCACCAGCGATGAGGCCAATGACAGTGGCATGGTTCTCCGTACATGCGGTATGGCAATGCTATTGCCAATCGCAGTGCTCATCTGGTCTTCCCGTGTTAGCAGCGCCTGCAGCAGAGCCGGCCTCTGCAGACTGTCCGGAAGCGGCAGGACTTCTATCAGTGCCTTCAGGACATCATCGACGCTGTCTTTCGGGGCGATGTACCAGACATCAGAGCACGCAATCAGCCGGTGAAGGATTCCCGCCATGACAATTACTGCCAGACATCCCTGAATACGAAGCTTTCTCCAGAGGAGAGATAGGCGGACACCTCGATTTCCACTGGTTTGCGTACAGGATACTTGCCGCCTATCACTATATAGTAGCTCCTCGAGCCGGAACGTTCGATGAAATCCATGGCAGGCAGGGCAGTTCGCCCTATAGTTGATTTTCTGGTTTCGACATCTGCAGAATCTTCCGTTGTGCCGAGCAGCTCCCACAGCTCCTGCAGTTCGCTTCGAGTGTAGAGCCTGAGCGTTTCTCCGGATGCCACCGATCGAGCCTGACCGGTTATGGCAATATCCGTGCGCCCTGGTAGATTCAAATCAAGCCGGATCACATAGAATTCAAATTTCTTCCCGCCTAGCAGCGTGATTGGATCAAGATAGGGATTCCGTGCGTAGGTAGCTCCGAACTGCCTCAGCTCCTGCTGATCGGCATGAACCATGCGGACCTTGGGCTGATCGGCTCGGAAGGCACCAGTAGTTGCACAGGAGAAAAAAAGCAGCAGGAGCAGTGCGCAGCCTGCGCCAGCGGTCAGTTGCAGAAAGCGTTTCATGTGCTGCATTCTAAAAGAAAAAGGCCAGCCCGTAAAGGCTGGCCCCGTTTCATGCTCGCAGTGTTGCCTGATTAGAAGGACACGCTGTAGTAGAGCTTGGCAGCCGCATAGAATGCGGTGTCATGGCCGAAGCCGACCTCGGAGGAGAGGCCATTGCCATAGTCATAGCCGAGCTTGGCATAGACATTGTGGCCACCAGTCTTCACAGCGCCACCAACCGTGGCGGTGAGCTTCTCGGTGAGAGAGTAGTCAGCCTGTGCCCAGAGGGAGAAGCTGTTGACGCCAGCGGCGTACTTGTAGGCACCCTCTGCCCAGACGGTGAGGTCCTTCACGCCGGTGTACTTGGCACCGAGAGCAGCCTGGTAGGTATCAGCTGCGCCGAACTGCATCTTGGTGATACCAACGAGGTTGAAGCACTTGCTGGCATTGTAGTTGAAACCGGCATTGAGGATGGAGGCATTGGTCGGGATCTCGAAGTTCATGAGAGCGAAGATGCCGCCGAAATCCTTGATGTTGTACTTGAAGCCAAGGTCAGCCTTCTTGACGACGGTCCAAGTGCTGGTTGCAGTCTCGCCGATGGGGAGGTTGACGCCGAGCAGCATGCCGTTCTTGAACGGAGCCTCGATCAGCACGCCGTAACCGGTAATGCGATCGGTGCCGCCGAACAGGGTGTCACCAGACCAGTAGGGGAGGGTGTAGCGGAAATCGGCATTGCGGAGCTTACCAAGAATGACCTTGGTGTACTGGCCTTTCCACCAGAAGTTCCAGTCGCGAACCACGAGGCTGGTATCATCGAGAATGTTCTGGTCGGTAATGGAGAATCCGTACTTTCCATCCTTGTCGGACGCCTTGAGGGTCCAGAGGTCGTAGCCATTGCCGTAGCGGGTGAAAACACTGTTGCCATCCTGGTCGATTACGGTGACCTCACCGTTAAGGCTGACAGCGGTCGTGACCTGCGCTGAGACGGCGGCTACCATTGCCACTGCCATGAGCAGAACGATCAGCTTCTTCATGTAGAAGTCCTCCTTGAGAAGTAGACTAGGGGCCTCGCCAACGGCCAGGTACTCCCCCATCTAAGTTCGATTCAGAGTATATATCGGCAATTTTTCCACTGTCAAGCATACTTTACGCAACTTTTTTTTGTGATTTCAGGCTTCAATCGAGCATGGAGCACGCCATTGCATGGTTGATGACTGCATTCTGCCGTATCGTCAGTGCCTGCTGTATGATGATGCAGCAACTTCACAAAGAGCTGGCAAAGTTAGATGGAACAAGAAAAAAGGCGCTGTCCTGGCAGACAGCGCCCTCTTGCCGGCAACCTTGATCCCGAGCCGACATTACATGCGGAAGGTGGGTGATCAGGGAATTCGCGCAATGAGATCCTTGAGCCAGGGTTTTTTCTCGAGATCGCGCTGGAGCCCCTCTGCCCTTGCCTTGTTCACATAGTCTCGGCGCTCGAAGTAATAGCGGTAATTGGTGTGCACATCATAGGTGCCGTTGATGAGCGCGTAGGCATCCTCCGTCATTACCAGTTCCTCGTCAGTCGGGATGACGAACACCTTGACTTTGCTGCCTGCCCCGGTGATATCGAGCTCAGCATTACGGCACTTGGCAAGCGCATTCTTTTTCTCGTCTACCACAATGCCCAGCTCCTCGAGCCCCGCGGTGGCGAGCTTGCGGATTTCGGGTCCCATCTCTCCCACACCTGCAGTGAAGACGATCGCATCCACGCGACCGAGGGCTGCATAGTAGGCACCAATGTATTTCTTGATACGGTATCCTTCAATCTGCTGTGCAAGGAGGGCGACCGGGTCGCCTTTCTCGGCCGCGTTCTCGATATCGCGTCGATCAGCCCACTTGCCGGTGATGCCTAGGACACCCGAAGCCTTGTTGAGCTGTTTCTCGATGTCTGCCGCCGACATACCGGTCTTTCTCATCACGTGGAAAATGATGCCCGGATCGATATCGCCACAGCGGGTTCCCATTACAAGACCCTCGAGGGGGGTGAGTCCCATCGAGGTATCAAAGGAGCAGCCATTCTTCACGGCATTGATGGATGATCCATTGCCAATGTGCGCGATGATGAGGTTGGTCTCGAAAGGGTCCTTGCCGAGCAGGACAGCAGCACGCTTGGCATTGTACAGGAAGGATGTTCCATGGAAGCCATACCGGCGCACCATGTACTTTTCCTGCCATTCATGCGGCAGGGCATAGGTGTAGCTGGAGGCAGGCATGGTCTGGTGCCAGGCAGTATCCATGATGGCACAATGAGGGATGTTGGGAAGAATCGCCTTGGCAGCTTCCACACCCATCAGGTTGGCAGGATTGTGCAAGGGGGCAAGATCGTTCAGAGAAGTGAACGTCTCGAGGAACTCATCATTGATGATCGAGGATTTCGCAAACTTCGATCCGCCATGGACCAT
This sequence comes from Spirochaetaceae bacterium, assembly GCA_026418115.1. Classification (GTDB taxonomy): domain Bacteria; phylum Spirochaetota; class Spirochaetia; order Treponematales; family Rectinemataceae; genus Rectinema. The sequence continues at coordinate 14,385 of JAOABY010000040.1, forward strand.
GCGGTGTCCCACTGCCTTGATCATCTCGAGATCGGGAATGACGCCAACCTCGGGATGGACAAGCGTATCAAGGATGAGCTGGATTGCGACCGTGTGGTTGGGGCACTCGTGCTCTACCTCGTAGTCGGGCCTGCCGCGAACCTTGTGCGTGATGAATGAACCGCCAATCGTGACGCGTTCCACCACGCCATTGGCAAGCACATCTTTTTTGTCCCAGTCATATACCTGGTACTTGACCGACGAGGATCCGCAATTGAGAGTGAGGATGACCATACGAACTCCTGGATAAAAATGCGTTTCAAAAATTGTATCACCGATCTTCAAAACTGGCAAGAAAGATACGACTGTACAATAAATACTTGCACCGCTTGAGCAGAAGCCCCGCTGCTGCTGCTGGGCTGGCCCCCTCCATTCAGAGCATGTTCTGGGGATCTACATCGATTTCAAGGTATACGGAATCCGGCAGCTGCACACTGTGCCGCAGCGCATGCACATATGCCTGCAGAGTCGCAAAGCTGCTGCTCCGCAGAAGAAGGTGCATGCGGTAATTATCGGCAATCATGCCAAGCGGACACTCGGCAGGGCCGAAGATGTCGATTGTCCGGCTATTCAGTTCATGCAACAGTCTTCGGGCAGCTTTATCCAGCACATCTGCAGCCTGCTGCACGGCAACCTCAAATCGGGAGCGAAGCACGAGCCGGCACAGCCTTCCGTGAGGAGGAAATGCAAGCTGGCGCCTCCGCTCGATTTCCTTCTCAAGAAAGCCAGCGACATCACCGGAAGCCGCCAGGCGGATGATATCGCTGTCCGGTTTTCTTGTCTGGATATAGACCTCTCCATCCGGCCTGTGCCGCCCCGCCCTGCCCGCCACCTGTACCAGCAGCGAGAAGACGCGTTCCGAAGCTCTGAAATCTGGTATGGCGAGCCCCTGATCGGCCATCAGTATGCCAACCACACGTACTCCGGGAAAATTGAGGCCTTTAGCAACCATCTGGGTACCCACCAGCACATCGATGCTGCCATGCGCAAAATCGGACAGAGTCTGCTCCATCGCCCCTTTTCGGGAAGCAGTGTCGGTATCGAGCCGTGCAAAGGTAAAGCCCGGAAAACTTGCCGCAAGAGTCTCCTCCACACGCTCCGTGCCAAAGCTTGCCCAATGCATGTCGAGCGATCCACATGAAGGGCAGATGGTCGGAACCGGCTCATGGAAGCCGCAGTAATGACAGACGAGTCTCCCTGTGCGTTTGTGATAGGTAAGTGGAACAGAGCAATGCCTGCAGAGAAGATCTGCACCACAGGTATCACAGACCAGCGTGCGTGCGAAGCCCCGCCTGTTCAGAAAGAGAATCGACTGACGGCCTGCTGCCTTGGCATCGCGTAGGGCTTGGGCAAGCTCAGGGGCAATGATGTCGGTACATTCCCTCATGTCCACTATATGTATGGAGGGGAATGCGCCTCCTCCAGGGCGCGCACTGAGATCGAAACGCCTCACAGCCCCGGTCTTGCAGGCATGCCATGCCTCAAGCGAAGGAGTTGCGCTGCCCATTACCAGTCGTGCATTGGCTCTTCTGGTGAGATACATGGCCACCTGCCGCGCATGGTACCGCGGCGTCGTTCCGCTCTTGTAGCCTGTGTCATGTTCTTCGTCGATGATTACCAGGCCGAGATCATGCAGCGGTGCAAAAACGGCACTCCTGGCACCTACCACCATGCGGGCTTCGCCCCGCTGAATACGCCTCCATTCTGCGAGCTTTCTTCCGGGGCTGAGTCGCGAATGAATGATGGCACAACGCTCACCAAAACGGGCTCGCACATCCTGCTCAACCTGGCGTGTAAGAGCTATTTCTGGCACAAGGTAGAGGACGCTCCTTCCTTCGGCGAGGGTCCGTTCGGCGAGCTGGAGGAACACTTCGGTTTTGCCTGTACCGGTGGGGCCATAGAGATAGCTCCAGAGTTGCTCACTCTGGAGTATGCCCTCGATGGCTGCCCGCTGGCCTTCCGTAAGCACAAGCGCGTGTCGCGCGACTTCGATTTCATCGAACTCATCGGTCGCTGTGTCCCGTTCACGGCGCGCGGTCGGCAGCATGGCCGACAGAGCCTCTCCCAGCGCGCAGTGGTACATGGAAGCGAGCCATGTCGCAAGCTCAAGCGCTTCCTCATCAAAGAGAGGTTCGCTGTCCACTGTACGGATGGTGTTTCGCAGCTTTTCGGGAGGCACCGAGAACTCTCTGATGGCTGTAGCTGCATCGAGCACTGCAGGCAGCTGACGAATCTCGACGACATAGCCCGTTGCCTTTTTCCGGCGTCCGAGAGGAGCTTCGACGCGCATGCCAACCGAAGGGCTGCTCCCATCGCCGACGCGATACCAGAAAGTATCCTCGACAGGAATCGGAAACGCGAGGCGGACGAAGGTTTCAGATGCCATTGCCGTTCTGAGGTGTTCCTGCCGAGGATGCCGCCATCATATCGCGCAGGCGCTTGAGGTCTTCCCATGCAGGCCGCTTGAGGCTTTCATCTCTGAGCAGTGCCGAAGGATGAAAGGTTACGACAACAGGGATGTCGTGAAACACAAAAGTGCGGCCGCGGAGCCTGGATATGGGTTCCGTTGTTCCCAGCAGGCCATGGGCTGCCGTTCTGCCGGCACAGAGTATGAATCGAGGCTTCAGAAGCTCGATCTGTCGTTCAAGATAGCCTCTGCATGCATCGCGTTCAACGGGAGAGGGTTCGCGGTTGTTGGGTGGCCTGCACTTGACAATGTTGGCGATATAGCAGTTGGTCTGACGTGACAGGTTGATTGCAGCGAGCATCCTGTCGAGCAGTTTGCCTGAGGCGCCGACAAAAGGCAGCCCCTGGCGATCTTCTTCCGCTCCCGGCCCCTCTCCAATCACCAGTACGAGGGGTGCGGCAACTCCCTGCCCAAAGACCGAGCGGGAGCGCGTCTGGCCAAGTGCACATGCCCTGCAT
>JAOABY010000041.1:0-12896 GCA_026418115.1 Spirochaetaceae bacterium
CATGCCGTGCTGTTTTCCGCATTGAATGCTGCATGCCGCAGAAGCCGCCGGAACGCAGGTGCGAACATACACAATCCCCTCACCTCTCGTCAAGAGGCTCGGGCAGCACTGCCGGCACTCTGGCGGAGCCAGGTGGTGAGTGAGCAGCCTCGACATACCTCATGTAATACGGCAGTACTCGTCAAAATGAAACGGGGAAAAGTCGCCTGCAGACAGGATACGCGGACTCAGGTTCTCTTGTAGACCTTGAGGAACTGGACAATATAATCCGCAAAGGAAACGAGCGACAGCACTGCGGCAGCAATATAGATGAGGAAAGTCGCCGTGGCCAGCACTGGCTCCCAGGGTGTGAATGCAGGCAGATGACGGGCAGAATGCAGCATGAGGGAACTCATCCCTGCCATCATGTACACGCCGGCCTTGAGCTTGCCACCAGGCCTCGCTCCCATCGCAATGCCCTGGAAACTCAACAGCATTCTCAGAAAGAGCATGGCAAATTCGCGATAGAGAATGATGAGCAGAATCCAGAACGGCATGATGCCTACGCTCGCAAATGCCAGAAAGTAGGTAACCCTGGCAATGACATCAGCAAAGGGATCGAACAGCTTGCCGAAGGCGCTCACCTGATCGGAAGCTCTCGCGATCCTCCCATCGACAAAGTCGGAAAGCTCGATAAGCGCGAACAGAATCCAGAGTATGGCAAGCGTGACACCGGACGGCAGGAACGTCAGCCTGAATACAAGGAAGAAAACTGGAGACATGATGATTCTGCTGAGTGTTACCTTATCCGCATCGGTCATGACTTGAGCATACGTATTTGACATTGCAAATGTCAAGAATGTATGATGGAGCGATTCCGCAGTCCGCGACCGTTCGATGACGGTGCGCTTTGAGGGAGCGATGGATCATCTTCATGGAAAATAATGACACCAAACGTACCCAGAATCTGCGCGCCAGCATATATCTCACCATTTCGCTTTTCTTTGCGGCACAATGCATTCTCTTCTCCGCCTTCGCCATTCCAGGCGGATTTCTCGCACGCTATGGCCAGCTCTTTCTTGCGCTGAGTGCCGGTTTTCATGTGCTGCTCCTGGTCATGCTCCTGCTGTTTCTGGATGACTTCATCATTGAGTCGACCGGCAAAAAGCTCGACAGGGTGAATCTCGCCAATCTCATCACTCTGAGCAGGGTGAGCACGCTGCCGACACTGCTGGTGCTCGTACTGGCTGCGCGGGACTACAGAATCCGCATTCCCCTGCTGGTGCTGGTGGTGCTTGTATTCCTGACAGACTTTCTGGATGGCAGAATTTCGCGCAAGACCAATCAGGTTACCCGCGTGGGCAGAATGATGGACTCGGCGAGCGATTATACGCTCCTCGTTGTCCTGAGCATTATTTTTCAGTATTATTCAATCATTCCCAAATGGTTCTTCGTGCTTGTGCTGGCACGCCTCGGCATTCAGACCGTGCTCATCGGCGTGCTGATTCTCGTCAGAAAAAGAATCGAGCCGAAATCGACCATGATGGGAAAAGTCACCGTGGCGTCGATCATGGTGCTCTATAGCGTCGAAATCGCGAACATGGCGGTGTTGCATCTCCCGCCATTCATCATGAGCAGTGCGGAATGGATTGTGGCAATCATCGTCGTGATAGGCATATTTGACAAGATCGTCAGTTTTTTCGATGCGTTGCGCCCAGGTCCGCCTGCTGCCTGAAATCTGGAGGATGGACATGGCTGTCATAAAGAGTGCTCTTGAACTCGCTCTGGAGCGAGCCAAGGGTTTGCAGGTAGACGAATCGGCACAGAAAATTGCCGAAGCCAGGATGCTGGGCCGCAAGGCCGCCGCCCGCTGGATGGAAGATCCATCATCTGCAAACCCGGTTCAGGATATACAGGGGCTGGACGAAGAAGCCAGAAAGGCCTTTGTGAGAGCCGCTTTCGACATTCTGACCTCACAGCTCCAGTTGCCGCTTGGCACCACCTACGATGCAAAGATCGTTGAGGCTGCCGGCAAGACGCTCACCCTTCTGGCAAGAGTAGCTCCCGCCGCTCGTACTCCCCGCGAGGCACAGCTCCTGGAACGACAGCTGCTTTCGTTCTCTGGCCAGATCACTGACTTCATTGCCCAGTATACTCAGGAGATGCAGAGAATCGAACAGGCAATCCGCAATCAGTGGGCTCCACGGCTTCGGGAGAAAGAACGCCAGCTCGCGGCCCAGCTAGGCCAGAATATTCGTATCGATCCCATGTCTGATCCGGAATTCGCTGAATACTATCGAAAGAATGTCGATGCCGTCCGGAAAAACTACGCAGCCGCACTGGAGCAGGCAAAAGCCCAGGTTGCTGCAATGCTCGGTCTGGAGAGCGAATAGGCCAGCTTTAAGCCTCAAGTTGAGCAAAGACCTTCCAGTTGCCGGCGGAGCAACCTGCCGGCAACCTGGCCGGCAGGAGAGACCCTACTCCCGCTCGAGCCTTTTCAGCGCAAGATAGAGCAAGGCAATATCTGATTTTCTGACGCCCGGGATTCTGGCTGCCTGTCCCAGTGTGAGGGGGCGAATTGCGGCCAGCTTCTCCTGCGCCTCCTTTGAGAGACCCGGTATCACTGCGTACTCAAAGTCCGCAGGCACCGTCATGTGATCGGCCTTGTGCAATCTGGCCGCAAGACGTTCCTCTTTCTGAAGATACCCATGATAGCGTTCATCGAGCACCGCCGTGACCAGCGCTGACCGTGGCATGTCTCTGAGCGAGAGCAGATGTGCTGCAAGATCGGCAGCTGCAGTGTCGGTATCGAAATGAGCTCCTACAGCCGGGTCGCGCAAGGCATCTGCGAGAGACTGCCCGAGATGTCCTTCCAGCTCTGGCACCAGCGCACAGTCTTCCCGTGTGACCTTCCGTGCCTTCAAGAGAGATTTTACTTCCTCCACCGCTTCGAGCCGTTTCATTAAGCATTCCGTGCGTCGCTCGTCGGCAAGGCCAAGTTTGATTGCGTAGGGTGTAAGCCTGAGGTCCGCCGTGTCATGTCGGAGCGCGAGGCGGTACTCAGCCCTGCTTGTGAACATGCGATAAGGCTCCTTGGGAGAGAGCGTCACCAGATCATCGATCAGCACCCCGATATAGGCCTCGTTTCTTTTCAGAATGAGTGGCGCTTCCCCATCAAGCTTTCTTCTGGCGTTGATGCCCGCCATGATTCCCTGGGCAGCAGCCTCTTCGTATCCTGACGTTCCATTGGTCTGTCCCGCAATGAACAATCCCTCAACCAGCTTGGATTCCAGCGATGCGTAGAGAGCTGAAGGATCGAGATAGTCGTATTCGACCGCATAGGCTGGTCTCACGATCACGGCATGTTCAAGTCCGGGTATACTGTGGTAGAACGCCTCCTGGACATCTTCTGGCAGTGAGCTCGACAGCCCATTGAGATACATCTCATCGGTTGAGAGTCCCTCGGGTTCTACGAACACCTGGTGACGTTCGCGGTCCGGAAAGCGTACTACCTTGTCCTCGATGGAGGGACAATAGCGTGGCCCCTTCCCGGTAATCACGCCCGAAAAGAGAGGCGAGCGATCGAGTCCTCCCCTGATGGCCTTGTGAGTGTGCTCATTCGTGTATGCTATGTAGCAAGGCACGTCTGGTCTGGCAAAGTCCTGCTCAAGAAAGGAGAAATAGATTGGCTGAGGGTCGCCGTGCTGCACCTCGAGTTTTGTAAAATCTATACTGTCACGCTTGATCCTCGCGGGCGTACCCGTTTTCATTCTGCCAACGGGAAAGCCTTTCTGTCTGAGCGCCGTGCCAAGGCCAGTAGCCGCTGGCTCACCTAGCCTCCCACCTGGGCCGCTCCACTGCCCGATGAAGAGCCTGGCTTCCATGAAGGTCCCGGTGGTGAGCACCACCACACGTGCGCCTATGCGATTGCCGCGTTCCGTCACCACACCCGCAATGCGCCTGTTTCCATCTTCGAGTATCAGATCAGTGACCGTATCCATGAAGATAGTCAGATTCGGCTGGCGCTCCAGACTCTGGCGGGCAAGCGTCGCATACAGGTGCTTGTCCGACTGGGCACGCGGAGCCTGTACCGCCGCCCCACGCGATTGATTGAGCATGCGCACCTGGATGGCAGTCGCATCTGCAAGCAGTCCCATTTCTCCGCCAAGCGCATCGATCTCGCGTACCAGATTCCCTTTTGCGAGCCCGCCGATTGCAGGATTGCATGACATGCGGCCTATGGTATCGGGGTTCTGGGTGATGAGCACCGTTCTGGTACCCAGACGGGCAAGAGCCAGGGCAGCCTCGATACCTGCATGGCCACCCCCGATCACTATCGCCTCATAATCACGAGTCTGCATGTTCATGGTTCACTTCCCCAGGCAGAAGGTGCCAAAGACCGTTTCCAATATCTCATCCGAGGTAATCTCCCCTGTGAGTTCGCCTATGGCGGTTGCTGCATCTCGCAGGTGGACCGCTACCATATCAAGCGGCAGGCCGGCAGAGAAATCGGTGCGCGCAGCCATAAGTGCCTGCCTGCAGCGGCGCAGTTCCGCAGCCTGACGCTCACTTGCGACTCGCACCTGGCTCTCATGCTGATTCCTCGCGGTATCGCCTGCCTTCTCGGAAAGCTTCTGGAGCAGTGATGCTTCAAATGCAGGGAAACCATGCAGATTTTTCGTGCTGACGGAAAGCCAGCCCTCAGGGGGAGGCATGCAGCCTTGCATATCGGTTTTATTCCAGAGCCTGAACGCATCTGGATAGCGACTCAGGAACTCAAGGTCCTCATCGGCAAGACCAGAGGTTCCATCCACCAGATAGAGCATGAGATCAGCGCGCGCCACCAGCGACTCTGCACGTCGCACGCCTTCTGCTTCAATGTGGTCATTTGCATGCCGTATGCCTGCTGTATCAACAAGCCTCACCGCATACTCGCCAATGGTGATCCATGATTCGAGCCAGTCGCGCGTCGTACCCGGCTCCGGACTCACAATGGCGCGCTCTTCCCTTACAAGGAGATTGAACAGACTTGATTTGCCGGCATTCGGCCTTCCGGCGATTACCACCAGCAGCCCTTCCTGCCTGAGTCGGGCACTGTCCGCTCCTGACAGCAGCGTATCAAGGTCTTGTATCATCGCATCGAGCAGTGCTGCGACTCTCAGCTCCTCATCGGGTGACTCGTCGTCAGGATAATCGAGACGGGCATCGATATCTGCAAGGCATGCCAGCATGGAAGACCGGATTCCCTGCAATCGTTCACTCAAAGCGCCGGAAAGCCTCAGCAGAGCATCCTTGCGCGCCGCTTCACAGGAAGCATGCGTCAACTCATTGATGGCCTCTGCCTGTACCAGATCTGCCTTGCCTGCCGCAAAGGCCCGGAAGGTAAACTCGCCATGCAGCGCACGGGCAAAGCCATGTGCTTCCAGTACCTGCATGATTTTCTCCGCAATGGCAGGCGAGCCGTGGAACATGATTTCGACCGAATCTTCACCGGTAAAGGAGTGTGGTGCCCTGAACACGAGCGCTACCACTTCGTCGATACGCTCTCCTGCAGCAGGATCGAGCAACCAGCCATGCACAGCCTGATAGCCTTGTGCCTCACGCAGGGCAGAAGGGCGCGAAAAGCATGCTGCAACAAGATCTATGGCATGGTTGCCCGAAGTGCGTATGACACCAAGGGCACTTCTGCCTGGTGGTGTTGCCAGCGCAGCAATGGGGGTGTCACGGTCAAGATAGGTTCGACTCATATCGTGGTACAATATAGCTTTCACTGCCGATGCTGCAACTGGACCGCCCACCTTTGAGCCGGCTGGAATGCAACAACCTGCTCCGCTTCTTCCACGAGAGGGCTGTATCAGCTATCATGTATGAGGAGGCTTGCCGTGACACCTGAGGAACTCTCGAAGCTGGATTATGCTGGCGCCCAGGATATGCTCACTTCCTATGCGACCACACTCAAATTGTATGAAAAGGATATTGAACAGACGCGATCCGAATCATTGCTGTGGCGGCAGCGGGCAGATGCTGCGGCAGCAAAGGGTGTCTCGGTATTGGAGCAGACGGCCCGGCAGCAAGCAGATGAGCTTGACCGGAAGCTGCATACGCTTGAAGCAGAAGCAGCTGTAATCCGGCGCGATGTGGAACAGTTGCGCGAAGCTCTTCCTCTCCTCAAGGCAAAACAGCGCGCGGTGGATCCTGACGCCCTGCTTGCTGAGCTTTCCATGATCACAGGCGTTGATCCCGATGCCGCTGCCAACATCGAGGCGGAGCGAAAAGCGCTCGATCAGAGCGCAGTCGAAGCCGAGCTTGCTGCCCTGAAGAAAAAAATGGGCCTCTAAGGCTTCCGTGTTCCTGTATGCGTATCAGACATCTCCTGCCACATGCGCAGGAACCGCTTCTCTTTGCACATCGTGGGCTGCATCGGGCGCATATCGAGAATACCCTGGATGCCTTTCTCGCTGCTCGTGATGCAGGGGTGCCGGGTATTGAGCTTGATGTCCATCTGACTGCCGATGAAAAACTTGTGGTCTTTCACGACGACCGCACCGGCAGAATTGAAGCGCAGTTGCATGAGAAAACCGACGGGCTCGCTCCCGATGTACCGGCATCGCTTTCGAAAAACAGAGATTCCGGCCCGCGGAATCTTGTAATAGAGGAAGCAACACTCACGCAGATCAGGCAGCTTGCGATCGGTCCGATTGTGCCCACTCTTGATGATGTCTTCGACGCGCTCGGCTCATCGGTCTACTACGACATCGAATTGAAAACGAGAACACGCACCTCACGAGGGCTTGAGGCACAGACAGCCGAAACGATAAGGCGTCATGGATTGCTTGAATATTGCGTGGTATCGTCATTCAACCCTTTTGCGCTCCGCCATTTCAGAAAAGCACAGCCAGGCATTCCCCTCGGCATCATCTGGACCACCTCGCACGAATTGTACTGGTTTCTCAGACATGGTGAGGGCGCGGTGCTGGGAGGAGCGGATTTTCTCAAGCCTGAGTGGGATATCGTGATGAAGCACGGCTGGTTGCTCCGCTTGAGCGGCAGGCCGTTCATTCCCTGGTCCGTCAATGACCCGCAGCGCGCCAGGCTCCTGCTTGAGCAGGGCGCAGCGGGCATCATCAGTGATGCAGCGGATAGTATTGCGAGGTAACGAGCCTCGCTTGTTCAGCGTGCTACTTTCCCTGCTTCATGCAGAGACCGCGCCAGAGGAAGTCGCCTCCCCACTCCGAACGCACGCTTGGATACCTTGATCGCAGGGGCCGCCTGGCGACGCTTGTACTCAGCCAGAGCCGCCATTCGGAGCACCTTTCTGACCACTTCCGGAGGATATCCTGCTTCGGCAATCTCGTCGAATGATTTATTTTCTTCTATATATAGACGCAGAATAGCATCGAGCAGGGGGTATTCGGGCAGACTGTCCTGATCCTTCTGATTGTGTCGAAGTTCAGCGCTGGGAGCTTTCTCGATGATGGAGCGTGGAATTGGCTCCTCCTGCCCCTTCATCGCCGCACTTCTGTTGATGTGCTCAGCAAGAGCATAGACCTCGGTCTTGTAGAGATCGGCAATGGGCGCCAGAGAACCGTTCATGTCTCCATAGAGCGTGCAGTATCCGGTAGCCATTTCGCTCTTGTTGCCGGTTGTCAGGAGCAGCGAGCCGAATTTGTTCGACCATGCCATGAGCATGGTGCCTCTGATACGGGCCTGAAGGTTTTCTTCGGTAGTATCAAAAGGCCTGCCTGCAAAAGGTCCTGCCAGGGCGTCCAGGAAGGCCTTAAAGGGCCCTTCTATCGAAATGCGTTCAAGTTTGAGCTGTGTGCGCCTGCAGAGCTCCACCGCGTCATCGAGCGAGCCCTGCGATGAAAAACGGCTGGGCATGGCGATGCAGGTTACCTGTTCCGGCCCGAGCGCCTGAGCCGCGAGCACGGCGACGATCGCAGAATCGATGCCCCCCGACAGCCCGAGACAGACGCTGCCGAAGCCACTTTTCGCAAGATAATCTCTGATGCCTACTACAAGTGCCCTGCGGATCTCCTCCTGACGCGCACTGTGCTGTACGTCTGGATCAAGGCTCGCCACGGCTGCAGCATCTTCCTTTTCGAAGCCATACAGCCCTTTGAGCACTTTGGTGGTCGCCTTTCCTGTCGCAGTGTCGTACAGGAGGGCTTCCTCATCCCAGCCGCAGAGGGCCTCCACATGGCCATCAGGGTTCATCACGAAGGATCGGCCATCAAACACGAGAGAGTCATTGGCGCCCACGCAGTTGCAGTACAGCACGGGGATGGAGCCCATGCGGGCTGTCTTGCGCGCAAGGCCAAGGCGGGTATGGAGCTTGCCTGCTATGAAAGGTGAGGCCGAAGGAACTGCCAGGACATCGATGCCCTGGTCCAGCAGCTCCTTCACGGGATCTATCTGATATTTCTGGGATGCGTTCGGCGCTTCCCACCAGAAGTCCTCACAGATCGCAAAACCAATGCGCAGCTTCTGCCCCACAGGCATGAAGACCCGCCGCTCTCGTGCCGGTTCGAAGTAGCGCGCCTCATCGAATACATCGTAGGTTGGCAGCAGCGTCTTGTGCTGGGTGAAGACAATGGCGCCGCCGTGGACCACCGCATAGGCGTTCACGAGCGATTTTCCCGTGCCCGTTCGATTGCGGTCCACATAGCCGACAGCAACCATGATGTCCGGTGGCAGAGTTCGCTGGAGCTGCCGCAGTGCAGCCATGGATCCCAGGACAAACGACTCCTGATCCAGCAGGTCCATGGGCGGATAGCCACACAGGCACAGCTCGGGAAATACGACGAGATCAGGGCGCTGCTCTGCATCTTCAAGCAATGCCTGCACATGATGCAGTACCCTGGCAGCATTGTTCTCAAAATCACCGATCACGGCGTTCATCTGTACGATGGCGATGCGCATGGCGTTTCACCTCTGCTGGAGTTTCTTGCGAGTCTTGCGAGCCAGAGATGCATCGTAGCGTCTCTGCTCGGCGGTTCCTTCGGCACCTGATCCGCCAGCCACACCCGATCCCGGCGAAGCATCCGACCGTCGGCTCGCCCAGGCCATGAAGATCAGGGCACCCACAATCATGAGAAAACACAGAATCTGGCCCATCGAAAAATTGAGCAGAGATACAAAGCGTGCAGTCGGTGCATCAGGTGCTCCCAGTGCGAGTACATACCCGATTCCGGAATCAGGCTCGCGGAAATACTCGATCACAAACCTTACGAGCCCATACCCGAGCACATAGGATCCTACGAGCTGCCCTCGATACTTTCTTCTGGGTCTGATAAGGAACCAGAGCACGGCCCACAGGACAAGCCCTTCAAAGAGTGCCTCATAGAGCTGGGAAGGATGCCTGGGCAGATTGACCATGTCGTTCATGGAATAGAGCTGAATGCCTACCTTGCGCGCCACATCCTGTACCCATTCTTCCTTGGCAGAGAAGCGCTCCGCATACGGGAAGACCATTGCCCATGGTGCCGTGCTCACCTTGCCCCAGAGCTCACCATTGATGAAATTGCCCAGTCTGCCAAAGGTATAGCCCAGCGGAGCAGCGGCAGCGATGATGTCCGCCCAGTCGAACCAGTTCTGCCGATGCACCCTGCACCACAGCACCGAGGCAACAATGAGCCCCACCAGCCCGCCATGATACGACATGCCCTGGAATCCCACAAATGCGCCTGATTCATCAAAGGGCCAGAAAATGAACCACGGTCTGGTCCAGTAGTAATTCGTGGGCTCATAGATGAGCGTGCCTGCGAGCCTGCCGCCCAGAAGAATACCTACAATGCCCCAGATAAAAAAGTTTGCAGCATCATCCTCGGTCCATGGCGCCTTGATTCTCCTGGATTCCTTCCGGAACAATACCCATGCAATCGAGAAGGCTATCAGATACATGAGGCCATACCATCGGAATGGAAGGCCGGGAATGATCTCGGGTTTGAGCCATTTCGGAAATTCTAGCATGGCAAGCATCATGAAACCTCATCTGATGGTGGAATGGTCCTGGTATCCGGGGTGGAATCTGAAGGCAAGGTCTTTCCGTCCGCTGGTACAGCCTGCTGCTCCCTGCGCAGGCGAATCTGCAGACCGGCAAGTACACCCATCACGAACAGGTCGCACAGTACCAGTACTGCCAGTGCGCTCAGCGCCCGGATTCCGTCCGATGGAGCGAGATCCGCAACATTCCTGAACACCTGCACAAGAGCCAGCGCCGAGAAGCAGCACGAAGCGAGAGCCCCAATGAGCAGCGGCATGCAAAAGGAAACGTAACGTATCCTGTCATGAGCGAGGAAAGCCAGGCACATGGCATAGATCAGCACATACAGCTGCAGAAGCCTGAGCAGCGCGCTGGATGGCCCGCCGAAGTCGCTCATGCCCAGGGCAACCGCTGCCGAACCCATGATGAATACCCTCAAGGCTGCAAGCACGGCGGCTGCCGTCAGTGACCAGGACCTGCGCATATGCAAACCGAGTCTAGTAGCCGCAGGATTCAGAGTCAAGACAGTAGCACAACCCCCTCAGCTTCGCTAATATTGAGACTTGCAGATCCCGCGGGCCATCGCGGCGGAATGGCAAGGAGCAAGTGGCAATGAAGCAGTTCAATTCCCGACGATCATCGTCGCCGGCAGTCGTGGCAGCTCTCCTGGGAGTACTCATCCTCCTGACATTTGCGTCTGTAAGCGTACCGGAGCTCCAGGCACAGCAGACCAAAACCCCTGACGCCAAGCAGTATTCCCAGATGCTGCAGAGCATCTATGCATTCATACTCCAGAACTACGTAGACGAGCCCGATCCCGCACTGATCTATCAGGGAGCAATCAAAGGGATGCTCGATGCACTGGGCGATCCCTACTCCACGTTTCTCGATGAGGACATGATGTCCGATCTCATGACTGAGACAGAAGGTACCTACGGTGGAGTCGGTCTCTACATCTCAAAGCAGCGCACGGCCGAATCACCTGACGCCCCGCGCTATATCGAGGTAGTCTCTCCCATAGAGGATACTCCCGCATGGAAGGAAGGAATCAAGCCGGGCGACCTCATCATCAAGATTGATGGAGAAGACACCGCTCCGCTGAGCACCGACAAGGCATCTGCAAAGATCCGCGGGACACCCGGCACCAAGGTTACCCTCACCTTCCGGAGAGGCAGCTACGAGTTCGAGGTTACCTTCACTCGCTCCCGCATCGAGATTCCGGCCATCAAGAGCGCAATTATCGAGACTGCGGAGGGACGCACCGGGTATCTCCGCATCATCGAGTGGATTCCCCAGACTGCCCAGAAAGTCAAGGCTGCCCTCACCGACATGCAGGCGCGAGGCGTGCAGCGATACATCGTAGACGTACGATCCAATCCAGGAGGGCTGCTTTCATCGGTCATCGATGTCTCCGATCTCTTCATTGACAAAGGCGTCATTGTCTCGACCAGAGGACGTGTCAAGAACGAGAACACCGAATACAAGGCAAAATCCTCCACGGCCATTCCTGTCGGCAACCGCGTCATCGTGCTGATCAATCAGGGATCAGCCTCGGCGTCGGAAATCTTCGCAGGAGCCATGAAGGATTCCAGGCGCGCGCTGCTGCTTGGTGAGAAAACCTACGGCAAGGGCTCGGTGCAGCAGATCTTCCCGCTGGACAAGGTTGGCTTCAAGCTGACCATGGCACGCTACTATACTCCTTCGGGCGTGAATATCGATAAGACCGGCATCATGCCGGACATCGAGGTCAAGGAGCTGACGCTGAACGACACACAGCTTGCCTCTCTCCAGAAACTCTACGAATCTGGCGAGATCACACGATTCCTGCAGCGCAACCCCAATCCAGACAAGGCAACACGCGAAGCCTTTGCGAATACGCTCGCCGAGCAATGGAAACTGCCTGCCATCTTCATCTCGAAAATCATCCGGGATGAGGCAATGCGCACCGAGCAGGCGCGAATCTATGACCTCGAATTTGACACTCAGCTGCTCGAGGCAATCCGCATACTGCATGGCGAGACATTCGATACCATGCTGCAGAATGCCAAGACGCTTGCAGATCGCCAGGGGTGAGACGGGCTCATGCGCAGACTCGTGATTCCACATGCCTGTGAGGGGCTTGCCAGGCTGGAACTCGATCGTGACACCTCACACTATCTGGTGGATGTGCTCAGGCTCAGAAAGGGATCAACCTTCGAGGCTGTCGACAATACAGGAGCCTGTTTTACCTGCACCCTGCTCGCTGTAGAAAATGGCCGGGCGTTGCTCTCGCTGGTTCCGCTTGCTGCACGCCCGGAAGAGAGGCCCGCCCTCGAACTGGTGCTGGTACAGGGCCTGCCGAAAGGTCAGAAATTCGATCTTGTCGTTCGCCAGGCTGTAGAACTGGGCGCATCCCTCATCATTCCTCTGATCACCGAGCATTGCATTGCACAGGAGCCTCCTGGCGCTGCCGCCCCGAAACGTGAACGACGGGAGCGCATCATAAGAGAGGCTCTGCAGCAATCCGGTTCGATGGTGCTCACCCGAATCATCGAGACGGTGACCATTCAGGAGCTTGGAGCAACCCTTGATGCGCAAGGTTACGACCGCGGCTCGAGCCTGCGCATCGTATTCCATGAACAAGAGGAAATGGCGCAGGCAAGCCTGCACAGTCTCCTCGCTCCTGATAACGACAAAATTGTCATCTGTGTAGGTCCTGAAGGTGGATTCTCGCATCGAGACATGGCACTTCTCGAAGAGCTGGGGTTCGCCGCATGTCACCTCGAAGGCCCGATTCTCCGAACTGAAACTGCAGCCGTAGCCGCGCTCGCTGCGGTACGTGCCATAGCCACGGAAAGGCATGTATGGAAACACTGCTAGTTCCCTCTCTGATCCATGATGGCATTCGCTACGATTTCCCGTCAGATTTCGTCATTGCCGCACTGCCGAAACT
>JAOABY010000041.1:12993-17229 GCA_026418115.1 Spirochaetaceae bacterium
TTGCGGGTTCTCTACGCTCACCATAGACAATTATCTAATTTCCAGCAGCAGCCCGCTCCCTGCGGCTATCCTAGTCCCTCTTCCGATGCGTTCTCTACGATGCCGGTCATGCGAAAGGTGATCTACTTCGATACTGACTGCAGCAGGCTTACACGATGCCTTCCGCTGCTGCGACGCTCCTTTGAAGTACTTACTCCGCTCACCATCCAGGACTTCCTGCGGATTCTGGGTGGTCCTGCAGATCTCGTCATTCTCCTGGGAACTGCACCTCACAAGTCAGCAGCATTGCTGCCTGTCATCAGGACACTCGAAGCAAAACTGGGCAGCATAGCCGACAGTCCGGATCTTGCGAGAAGACTCGAAGTAGTATTGCTCGACAAGGACCTTCTGGAGCATTTCCGACTTTCCACGAGAGCGCACGTACACTGTCTGGACCATGTGGGAGCCCGTCACCTTGTGCAGCGCATCATGAGTGTCCTGCAGAACCCGCCCTCCGCTTTGCTGCAGACTCTGCCATCCGGCATGGTGGGAACAAGCTCTGCGATGCGCCGCGTATTCGCAAGGATGCTGGAATATGCCCGCCAGGACAATCCTGTGCTGATCGTCGGGGAGACCGGCACAGGAAAAGAGCTGATAGCCCATGCCATCCATCATTATTCTTCCCGTGCCCGTGGTCCCTTTGTTGCCCTCAACTGCGCTGCCATCCCTGATGCTCTGTTCGAGAGCGAGATGTTCGGCACAGAAAAAGGTGCCTTTACTGACGCGACCTCTCGCCGTGGAGCAATCGAACAGGCTGAACATGGCACGCTCTTCCTTGATGAAATAGGCAGCCTCTCTCCATCCAGTCAGCCCCGCCTGCTGCGTGTTCTGGAAACCGGCGATTACAGAAAACTTGGCGGCGAACGCACCTTCCGCACTGATTGCAGGCTTGTATCTGCCTCGTGCATCAACCCCATGGAATTGGCGCGTACAGGGAAATTCCGCACCGACCTGCTCTATCGCATTGCCGATCTTTTGATTTCGGTGCCTCCGCTCCGGGAGCGGATTGAGGATATCCCTCTGCTCGCACGCCATTTCTGCAGACAGTTCTCGAAAGGAAACTGCACGATTTCACCGCTCGCCATGCAGAAGTTGACCGAATATACCTGGCCAGGAAATGTAAGGGAACTTCGCTCGGTGATCGCACGGGCCTGCGCCAGGCACCGGCATGGCATCATCCACCCGGAGAATCTGGAATTCCTGGATGATTATTGCATCGAGACAACCGAGTGAGGCAATCAGGCTCGAGGCCTTGGCATGCCGCCTTTCTTTCTCGGCATGCCCCGCCCACCCGAGAGCGCACATGCTTTCAGCAGCACTCTGGTAAAATAGATGAGTTCTTCTTCAGTGACTCCTGCGCGCTCAAACAGGCTCCGCCACATCCTGCGGGCATGACTATCATCCGACCTGGTAAAAAAGCCAAGTTTCCGGAACGCATCCAGAATCGCACCCACCTGTTCATCCACACGTGTACGTGGCGCAGGTACCGGGCTGGGCGCCGAAATCGGCACGACTCTGTCCGGCACCTGTCGGGCCGAAGTCTGATGCTCGGGCACTGACGCTGATACATGACCGAGCAGCCTTTCTCTCAATGCATAGCAGGCCACCTGCACAGCGTGTGACACATTCAGTGAAGGATAGAAATCTGATGAGGGAATGTACACGACTTCCGTACAGAGGCCTATCTCCTCGTCCGAAAGACCATCCGATTCGTTGCCAAACACCAGCGCAACATGAGGAATGCGATCCTGCCTGTCAGCATAGCGGGCACCGCCATTCGTGTGCATCGAAACATGCAGGCCAGCCACCATATCTGCAAATGCAGCAAGCGACTGCACTACAAGGGAGCGCCTGCTGCCCGTTCTCCGCGAAAAGCCTGCTGAAATTGCAAAGGGAGCAAGTGCCTCGGCAAGCGTAGGCACCCTCAATGCCTGCTGATAAATATCAAGGGCGTGCACCGCCATGGTTGCCACCTGGCCCTCATCATACTCAGGGCAGTTGGCCAGAATAAGCCTGGTTGCTCCCATAGTCTTCATCGCCCTGCAGATTGCTCCTACATTTCCCGGATGCATGACTCTGCAGAGCACAACAGCACATATCGAAAGAGGTTCGTGCATGATTCCACCTGCCTCATTGAAGGAATCAGCTCTGGCACAGACTGGCTGGCTTGAGCCCTTCCTTCCGGCAACGTACTATGAAGCAATGATGCAGCTCAAGAACCCGAAGCATTCCGTGTTTTCAGGCCGGCGAGCCCTCATTGTCGGGGGAACTGGCGGGATAGGGTATGCGGTAGCGAAGGAGCTCGCTGCACGAGGTGCCGTCATCATTCTGCATGGCCGTGAGCAGAGCCGCTGCAGCCAGGCACGCAGCCATCTTCTTGAAGCCTATCCTTCAGCACGGATACGCTGCTGGGTGCATGAATTCGCTGGCACCCCTGCCTTCATGGATGCGCTGGAAGCCCTCCTGCAGGAAGAAGGCGAGGAGCCGGATATTGTCGTGTGTGCCTTTGGCCCCCTTCTTACCGGAAGACTTGAGGATATGACTGCTGCTGCGTGGTCGCTGTTGGCTGATGCCAATCTCGCACTGCCGGGAGCTCTCGCCAGCCGCTGTATGGCAGCCTGGAAGGCACGGAATTTTGGCAGGCTCCTTCTGTTTGGCGGCACCAGAACCGACAGCATCAGGCCATTCAGAAACACTGCTGCCTATGCAGCCGCCAAGATCGGCCTTGGAGTGCTCACCCGGTCGGTTGCCATTGAGGGCGCACCGGCAGACATAGCAGCCATAACGGTCTGTCCAGGCCCGGTAAGAACCGAGTACCTTACAGAAACAGATGCAGTGAAGTGGGCCCGGCTCGCTGCGGGAGGCAGACTGCTCGAACCTGAGGAGGTTGCCAGTGCCGCCCTCGATCTGCTCGATGAAAGCCCGTGCCGGGCTTCCGGAGCCATCATCGCCATGGATGGCCCTGGCCATATCGCTCCGGTTTGACTTCACCAGCTTTGAAAAGTATTATATTTAGAGTCATGCCATCACGACTTCTCTCACGAATCCGCAAAATTTCCTCGGAAGGCGAGGAAGCCCTGATGTCTGCGCATGTTACCGCAGAGCTGCCTGAGTGTGCTGTCGCGAGGTTTTCCGGCCCTCTCGCAGAAGGCAGTCTCCAGGAAGTTGCCCAATCATTTGCAGACATACTGGGAGAGCGAATCAGGAATCTCGTGATCGACTGCGTGGCAATTGATGACCTCAGCCCGGAAGGCATCGGCCTCCTGCTGACATTGAGAGCAACCCTGCGCAAACGTGGTGGCGAACTCATACTCACCGGACTGCGGCCACGGCTGGAAAGACTCCTCACCTCCCTCGATCTGATGCAGCTTTTTACCACTGCTGCTGATGAGCAGGCAGCACTGCAGTTCCTCCGGAATCCCGGTAAAGGGATGTTTCCTCTCGCTGCAAACTGCCCCGCATGTTCAGCACAGATAGAGATTGGTTCGCCCGGCAGAGGACGCTGTGCTTCCTGCCAGGCTGTAATTACGGCACTACCGGATGGCTCGATCATCCTCGGATGATCTGCTGTATAGAAAGTAGAGATGCCCGTCGGGCGAAAAGGAGGAGGCGATGACCGCCTTGCCAAAAATCGAACAGTATCTCATCGATCTGGGGATTTCCTACCAGGAACTCTCGGAAGACTCCTGGCTGATCGAGGACGAAACCAAAGGCTATCCGAAAATGATAGTCAATGTTTCCGATCCCCTCGTCATCATCAGCGCTGATGTCATGCCAGTCCCTACGCAGGATACCGAGAAGCTCTTCAGGACGCTGCTGGAGCTCAATGCCACGGATCTCCTGCATGGAGCCTATGCCATCAGCGGCAACGACATCATCGTCATCGACACCCTTGAGTACGCAACGCTGGACAAGGAAGAATTCCTTGCCTCCATAGAATCCATTTCATTTGCGCTCCTCGAGCACTACAAGAAGCTCTCGGGCTATGTCCATACCACGGAGGAATGACCCATGGGTATCTTCGAAAGACTGAAAACCGTGATCTCTTCAAATATCAATGCGCTCATCTCGAAAGCCGAGAACCCCGAAAAGATGCTCAACCAGATGATCATCGACATGAACGCCCAGCTCATCGAGTCCAAGAAAGCTGTAGCGATGGCGATTGCCGATGAGAAGCGTCTTGAGCGCGAGATGATG
>JAOABY010000042.1 GCA_026418115.1 Spirochaetaceae bacterium
GACCCCAACAAGGCAGAAATGGCTGCCGCATTTGCCTTCAACTATCCCGAGCCCTCCATCGTACTTCCCAAAAACCCCATAAAAAAGGCAATGGATGGCTACTATGGCATAGGAGTCAACCTCGAACTGCGCGACGTATGGGATGGCAAGAAGACACCGGCAGAAGCCCAGGCAAATCTCGTGCAGCTGTACCGCAAATGGTACGAGGAGAACAACAAGTAGCCTGACGTGCAGGAACCATGATGCAGGAGCTCGTCAGCACGCGGGCTCCTGTTTTTTCAGAGACCGCAGCTGGTCCGGAAGCATCTGGAAGAAAAGAGGTATTGCATGAACAGTAAGCGCCCGGGTAAAACTCAGGATGTCGCAGGTTCGCTGCCGCCTCTCGTACCGGCTCTGGCTTCGCTCATCGTACCCGGTCTGGGGCAATTGCTGAACCGCCAGAAACTCAAGGCACTGCTGTGGTTCATGGTGCCGGTCTTGCTGCTCGCCATAGAATTCTCTTCATCACAGTGGGGGCGGTACCTGGCGCTGGTAAGCGGCAGGGTGCCGGAAGATGCCATCGCGAGCACGAGGCAGGTGTCATCAGAACTGAACTTTGCCCAGGCCTCTGATGAAAATGTGATGGCAACCCTCTTCGGTGCCCCTGCAGCAGGCGATCACCAGGAGGAAGCAGGGAATGTTGATCCCTTTGCAGAGGCTGCAGAGGTTGCCAATGATACAAGCCAGGGCAGCGGTGATCCTTTTGCGGACGCCGGCGACTCTTCAGGAAGCATGGGAGAGAGCTACTTCACCCAAACATACCGCTGGCCGGACTATCGCACCGAAGGGCCCCATTATCCCATGCGGGATTTTGGCGGATTCTTTACAAGAGGGCTGTGGGGACTGTTCACCCTCGGACGCCTCAGGATTGGAGATTCCTACGGCGGCACGGATATTGAACTGTTCAACAAGATCTCGCCCTGGATGACCGCCGATAATTCCATTGTACTGCTGGGGAATGGCCTCATCGCGCTCATGGTGCTCATCATTTTTCTCGGCCTGTGGGCATTGGGTGTTGCCGATGCCTATGGCAGCAGAAAACGCATCAATGCTACGGGCCGCGTTGAGCGCTTTGGACACTTTATCAGGAGAGTGTGGGATTCACTCTTCGTGTACATTATTTCGGCACCTTCATTTGCCCTTATCCTGATGTTCACCGTCATCCCGATTCTGTTCACCTTCCTGCTCGCGTTCACCGACTATACGTACAAGACCAAGCTCGGCGCGATGCTCATCAACTGGGTGGGATTCGGTACCTTCCGGTATCTCACGCTCGACCCCGGATGGCTGGCCATCTTTGGCAATATTTTCCTGTGGACGGTAGTCTGGGCTTTCATTTCTTCCTTTACGGTTTATGCGCTCGGATTCTTCAACGCGATGGTGGTGGAATCACCGCTGGTAAAATACAAGAAGTTCTGGCGCACCATCATGATCCTGCCATGGGCAATCCCCGCGCTGGTGAGCCTCATGGTGTTCAGAAATGCGTTTGACAAGGACGGGCTGATCAACCAGTTTCTGTTTGCGACCGGACTCATGGAGCCGGTAACGAATTTTCTGTACCGTATCGGACTCGAGGGGCAGCCCGATCAGCCGATTTTCTGGTTTCAGCCAATCTATAATGGGAAACTGGCTCGGTTCATTGTCGTGCTGGTCAATCTCTGGCTGGGTGCTCCCTATCACATGATGATGATCACAGGTGTGCTCTCCACCATTCCGAAGGAGCTCTATGAAGCGGCTGCCATCGATGGCGCGAGTGCACGGCAGCGGTTCAGGTACATCACGCTGCCAATGGTGCTGAGCGCCACCCTCCCCGCGCTGATCATGACCTTCAGTTTCAATTTCAACAATTTCGGGGCTGTGTATTTTCTTACGGGAGGAGGACCGACCTGGGATCCCTCAAAGGTTCCCGAAAGCATGCGCATTCTCGGATCTGCCATGCCGGGACAGACCGACATTCTGCTCTCCTGGATCTACAAACTTTCTTTTACGAAAGGATTTGAGCAGTTCAATGTGGCTGCCGTGTACTCCATCATCATCTTTATGATTGTGGGAGCATTCTCGGTATTCAATCTTCTGCGTACCAAGAGCTTCAAGGAGGAGGCAGGAGAATGAGCAGAAATCAGATCACCATTGTCGAAGGCAATCTCTCACGCAGCGCAAGAATGCGACGACGCCTCCTGGCGATGCTGCACTATGCCTACCTCACCATCACCTGCATCATCGTGCTGGTTCCCATTCTCTGGATGATCGTGGCCTCATTCACGCCCGGCAAGCTGCTGTCAGGTGTACCACTGCTCCCCGATTTTCGACATTTCACACTGGAGCACTACCGCTACCTCTTTACCTATTCCAGCCAGACGGGAGCGGTTATATCTGATTTTCTTGCCTCATTCCTTCGCTCTCTCTCCATCGCCGTCGTGAATACCGTAGTCGTGATCGTGCTGAGCGCGATCTCGGGCTATGTGTTCTCGCGATTCAGGTTCAGAGGCAAGCAGTCGCTGATGGTGACCTTCCTCCTGCTGCAGATGTTCCCATCCTTCATGGGCATGCTGGCAATCTTCATGATTTTCCGTACATTCGGCTGGCTCAACAAGCCACTGTACCTCGTCTTCATCTATGCGACCGGAGCCATCCCCTATAATACCTTTCTGATCCGGGGTTACATGCGATCCCTGCCTCTCTCCATCGATGAGGCGGCAATGATAGATGGCGCAAGCAAGCTGCAGGTGTTCTTCAAGATCATTCTGCCTCTGTCAGGCTCGATTCTCGGATTTGTGGGCGTAAACGCCTTCATGGCGCCATGGATGGACTACATGCTCCCCAATCAGTTGCTCAATATGCAGAATCAGACCGTTGCGCTCTTCCTGTTCAGGCTCACCGACCCCATGATCACGCTCTACTACAATCCACTGAACTTCATGGCCGGTGCACTGCTGCTGGCCACTCCCATCACCATTGTGCAGTTCTACATGCAGAAATTCATTGTGTACGGCATGGCTGCAGGTGCGGAGAAGGGCTGATGCTGGGTCAGGTTGCTTCGAAAGAGGGAGTCAGCAAGACAGGAAGAAAGGAGCCGGCTCTCTGGACGGTGCTGCGCGCGGGATGGTCGCATGATGCAGCACTGCACTGTGCGCATTTTCGAATTCCCTTGCTTGCGGCAATAGCTCTGGCGTCCATCCTGGCGCTTTGGCTGCCTTTTGCCGTGCAGCGATGGAAGGAAGCCTCGCGCATGGCAGACCCCGTGCAGTATCCACAGTTGGGCACTGCAATGCTTGCACTGGCTGCCAAGGACACGGACTTTGCAATAAAAAATGGTCGAGTGCAGATTGCCGGCAATCCCCTGCACTTTTCTGTGGCCGGCTGGGAGGTACTGGTTGATGATGGGTCACAGAACGAAGAAACCACGCCGGTTGAGCGCGGTTCACAGACTACCAGCATGCTGAGGATCGGGCCGGACCAGCTTCTCGTCCATTCTGCTCTGACCGGGGTCGCAGTCGCAGCAGGCCTGCGAGGTTTTGAAGGATTTGGTGCTGCAGTGCTTCACCATGCAGCCACTGACAGACACCTGATGGCTGCAGTCATAGGAGCTATGCTGCATGAGGCAGCCTTCGGTTCGATGTACTCATCGCTGCTGACCATGACGTTGCTCACTGCCTTGCAGTACATGCTGTTTGTGGGGGTACTCGGGGCGTTGCTGTCTTTTGCCGGTCTGCGAGCGAGAGTCAAGGGTGAGGGTGCACGTCTGCCTACAGGTTTCATGGCCGGCATGAAAGCCAGCCTCCACCACACAGTCGGCATGCTCTTCCTCCCTGCCTGCCTCACGGGTGTTGCCGGCTTCCTTCTGCCTGGCCTGCCCACTCCGATGCTGTGGCTCGCTTTCTCATTCCTTGCCGGTGTACGGGCGCTGGCATTCTATACCCATCAATATAGGGGCTCATAAGCGCTCGCGGATATTAGGCGCTCCTCTGCAAGCCGTGCGGCGCCTCGCTGCAGAGGAGAATGACGCTCCCCAGCATGCCAGCATAGTACAGCTCGTTGCTTCCGAGAACCCAATCCCATTTCTGAGTATTCGAATGTTTTACCTGATTTCGAAGACTGCTGACTGAAACGCTTCCAGTGAGAAAGCCTCTCCCCCTCTGAAGGCACGCCCCTCCGTGAGAAGCCCTCGAGCTGCATGCCAGACCTCTTTCACCTCCAGACCCTGCGGCAGGGTGATGGACTGTGGGACGGCATTGAGATTGTGCATCACCAGCAGGTTCTGGCCACCGCCCACGAGGCTCCAGCCCAGCACATTGCCAGGCAGGCTGTCCTGCCATGCGAGAGGAACAAAAGTCCCCTGCCTGATAGCTGGTAATGCAGCCCGCATGAGTGCCAGCCTTTGATAGTGCGCAAACAGACTGTCAGGATCCCCCATCTGGCGATCGAGCGGAATCGTCAGGCTGTTCTGTCCCGGCTCGATCCGGTCGCTGGTTTTGGTCCATCCCGAAAAAGGAGGTGTGGTGGTATCGCTCCATGGAAACGCATCACGACGGGCCACATCATCATTGCGATACCGCCTGCCGGTCATGCCAAGCTCCTCTCCATAATAGATGAACGGCAGTCCAGGCAGCGTCTGGTAGAGAGATGCTGCAAGCCTGGCTTTCTGGAGCACCAGCGCACGCGCCGCAGTTACGGATGGGGTATCCTGGCTGTCAGGCCCCACGCCGCGTGCGCCATCCAGTCCCTGTGACGTCAGCAGAATTGACATGATGCGATCCTGGTCATGATTGGAGAGCAATGGAAGCGGAGTAAACGCAGGAGTACGCTGATATTGCTTGTAATTTGCGAGATAGGCATCAAGGAAGCGTCCTGCGCCGAGCAGTCGGGCGGTATCGGTTGCAAGGCGGGCTGCAGGAAAATCGAATAGTCCATCGAACACCGGAGCATAGGCCGTGATTTCGGCGACACTCTCCGTCAGCACCTCCCCGATGAACATCACATCAGGTTTGACGCGGCGGGCAGATCTTCGCAGATCAGTCCAGAATGCCCTGTTCAGCGCCAGTGTCGAGGTCCCTGCAGGCATTTCATTCGGATCGAACGCATGCTTCGCTGCATCGAAGCGGAAGCCATCCACGCCCTTTTCCAGCCAGAAGGCAAGAATGCCCTTTAATTCATTGACCACGTCGGTGTTATCAAGATTGAGATCAGGCATCCCTTCCCAGAAGGCAGAAAAGTATTCAAACACCGATCCATCTGGCCTCGTGTAGCGATAGAACCGCCCCATGCCACCGCTGCCATAGCTCAATCCCGGCTGTCGTGTCCGGTAGTACGAAACATAGGGACTTGCAGCGCTCCGCATGGCATCGAGAAACCAGGGATGTTCCCGTGAGGTATGGTTGAAGACCATGTCGAGGATTATTTTTATGCCTCGCCTGTGAGCTTCCTGTACCAGCTGTTCGAAATCCTCCATGGAGCCCAGACGGGGATCGATGGCCTTGTAATCCTTGACATCATAACCATGGTAGGAGCTTGCGGGATGGACGGGAGACAGCCAGATGGCGGATACTCCCAGATCCGCACCTCCATCTGGATTACCGTCGTTCAGATAATCAAGATGCTCAATCAGCCCTCTCAGATCGCCAAAGCCATCGCCATCCGCATCGGCAAACGAGTATACCAGCACCTGGTAGGCCGGCCCTGCTGCATTCCTCCACCACAGATCCGCAGTCTGTTGCGATTGTGGCGTCTGCAGTGCGCAGGACGCCAGGAACAGCGCAAGGAACATTGCGACACTTCTTCTCATCATCAAATAGCTCCTCATGGCAAATATGCGCCGCACACTCCCACTCCTTCCACAATCATCATGTCGTACCCTATCATATAAACCGGTTTTGGAGCCAGTATGGTAGAGGATTGCTTCGCATGCTTCGAACTTGCTCTTGATGAGAAGGCAGGGCAGAGAGTCGGATGGTCAGACAGACACGGTGGCTGGTTTGACTGGTTTCCCCATGTGCCCTGGCAAGGTGAGGGATATCACGGGCCGGAAGGATGCAGAATACGGGAGATGTTCCCTGTTCGAAATGGGAGGATTCTCGCTCGCAGCGCGCTCCACGCACGCATCAGGTTCGGGGATGTGCTACTTGCTGATGGTGAGGGGCTCTCCATCAGATGTGGTCCTCTGCTTGCCGGCGAGGGATTCTGGTACGAGCTTACGCTTGGAACATCGCCTGATGATGCGGACGCCGTACTCTCTGCAGATGCGGCTGGATCTGCAGATCCGTCACTCGGCATGGTACTTGCGTTGCCGCGAGGGCTGGTATGGATGTCCGGCATGGCAGGCTCTCTGACTGAGAGCAAGTCTGCTGATTCTGTCGGCATTTTCGTGCGCAGTGGATGCTACCCTCTGCCGCATGGTGAACTCTGGCATGTTGCCGTGGCTGCGAATGTCCCTTTTGAAGTGCTGGCTACCACGGGCACTCTGCCAGGGAGTCCTGCACAGGAAGCAATTCCAGAGACAGCCAGCCTGCACCTGGTCTCCTTTAGCGCTGCACCGTCGATCCGATGCTGCATTGCATGGGGACTGAGCGCCGATGATGCAGCCAGCTTGGCAGCGACTCTCGTTCGCACCGATGCGCCATCGCGCCACAGGGCAGCCATAGAACAGGAGTGCTTCCGCCTGCTGCCTTGTCGGAGTGGGTATCGGGATCTGGATGCAGCTCTCGCATGGGCAATGTTCTCAGGCTGGACCCTTGTACAGGAAGAAAAGCAGATACCAGCAAGCCCGCCGGCACTCTGGGCCGGCCTTCCCTGGTTCCGCGAGCAATGGGGCCGCGATACCTTCATCGCACTGCCGGGCATACTGCTCGCCACAGGTCAGCATGCAGTTGCGAACAAAATTTTCCGATCCTTTGCCCAGAGGCAGGACAGGAGCCATGATTCGCCAACACAGGGCAGAATACCCAATCGCTGGAGAACCGACTGGGACATCATCTACAACACGGTTGACGGCACACTCTGGTTTATCCGCGAACTCTGGGAATATTTCCTGTATACGGCGGATACGGACCTCGTGCTCGAGTTGCGTGACACTGTCTTTGCCGCACTCGACGCCGATCTGCAGCGATGCGACCGATGGGGTTTTCTCTGCCACGACGATGCTGATACCTGGATGGATGCGCGTATCGAAGGCAGAGAACCATGGTCGCCACGAGGGAACCGGGCGGTTGAGGTACAGGCTCTTTTCTATACCGCTCTTCTTGTCGGGGTCAAAATTGCCGAGCTGGCTGGAGATGCAGAGCGAGCCTTGCGGTATGGGGAAGAAGCTTCCCGTCTGCGTGAAGCTTTCAGAACCTGGTTCTGGGATGAGGAGGCAGGCAGACTGGCGGATCGTCTGTTGCCAGCTCCGCCCGATCAGGTTGCACCCTCTGCACCGCAGAAGGATCTCAGTGCGCGGCCGAATGCACTGATTGCGCTCTCTGGAGCTTCTCTCTTTGAGGACGAGGCTCCACTGCTTCCTCCCGGGCTCGCATCGCAGGCTATTGCAGACTGCTGGAGAGAGCTTGCCTTCCCATGGGGTATCGCCACCTTGTCGCAGGAGGATCCCCGTTTCCATCCGCACCATGATGGTTCGCCACTGTGGCACAAGGACGCAGCGTACCACAACGGCACCGCCTGGGGCTGGCTTGCCGGACCAGCCCTGTCATGTCTGCTTCGATGGTGCGATGCGCCCACCGCACATCGCCACGCTGGTGCATTGCTGCATGAGCTCGCCAGGCAGATACTGCAAGGCCATACCCCTGGCACCATGAGCGAATGCGTACATGCGCATCCTGATGCCAAAGGGCATGTTACCGCTTCGGGCACCTGGTCGCAGGCATGGAGTGTGGCAGCCTTTGTCCAGATCATGCTGCAGGACTGGCTGGGAATTCGCATGGATGCGCAGCATCGTATTCTTACCTTTGCGCCACGCGGAGTCAGCCCTGGAACGAGCATGACTGCACGAGCCCCGCTGCCTCATGGGGATATCCTCGCCATTACCGCCTGCCAGAAGGGTGCTACCGTCACAGTCTCCTGCTCGCTGCACCGCGCATCCGACAGGGATGTTGATCATGAGGCTGATCCTCTGGCTGGCTGGCTGCTCTCGGTACGCTGGTTCTGGAAAGATCAGGTATACCAAGCCGTGATCCCTCTCAGGGATGGATCAGAAATATCCCTCAGGCTGGGCTCTGCATCTGATGGCAGCAGTTTTCCGTTGCAGTCTGACAGCATGAATGTAGTACACGCACAGCAGCAGCCTCTCCCTCACGCATCGCGTTTCTCATCCCTGTGCTTTGTCAGGCCCAGGCTCAGGGAGTGGAATGGACCGGCGCATCAGTCTGACTATCTTCATGCAATGATTCGCCAGGGCGCATACGATGACTCAGTACCCTTGCTCGCCCGGTGGTACGATTCGCCCGAGTTTGCAAGGCAATATCATTTCCGCGGATGGCTGGGCGCCCGTTGCAGCGAACAGCAGACCGAGTTCCGCCTCTGGTCTCCCTGCGCAGCGGAAGTGCAACTCCTGCTCTGGAAAGAAGGAGAAGGAGGCACACCTGCAGCACTCTACCCGATGCGCAGAGGACCGCGGGGTACCTGGTACCTTTCAATTCCGGCCTGTCTGCATGGCTGGTACTACACGTATGTGCTCAGAGTGTTCGGCATCTCAAGAGAAACGATCGATCCCTATGCCCTCTCTGCGGGGGCCAATGGCATGCGAGGGATGATTCTCGATCCTGCACGATGCGAGCCAGAGGGCTGGAATGCGCAGCCCCCACCGCCGAATCCCACACCTTCGCGTGCGATTGTGTATGAAGTGCACATCCGGGACATCACGAGCAGAGAAAGCTGGAAAGGTCCAGCCTGTCTGCGCGGAACCTGGGCTGGCGCCTCGCATCGTGGTACCTGTCTGCATACCGAGCAGGGTACTTTCGCAACAGGCTTCGATTATCTTGCAGGCTTCGGAGTTACCCACCTGCAGTTGCTGCCACAGGCGGACTTCGTCTCAGTTGATGAATCGAAGGTCCATGACCCGGAATATATTGCACGTCCCCAGGGCGGCATCTTCAACTGGGGCTACGATCCCGGCAGCTGGGGCGCCCCCGAAGGCTCCTACTCCACCGATCCGAAGGATGGCACCGTACGCGTTCGTGAACTGCGTCAGTTTATCCTTGCCTGCCACAGGGCAGGAATGGGAGTGATCCTGGATTCGGTCTATAACCATGTCCCGAACAGGCGCAACCATTCTCTCGAACGCTGTGTACCCGGCTATTATTTCCGCGGGCGCAGGGATTCAGGTGCAGGTGACGATACGGCAAGCGAACGGTACATGTTCAGGCAGTACATGATTGCCATGCTGGAACACTGGCTCACCACCTACCGCATCCAAGGCTTCAGATTCGATCTCATGGGCCTGCACGATGTCGCCACGATGAGCAGCGTGGCGCGCAGACTTCGGGCAATCAAGCCCGATGTCCTGCTGTACGGTGAAGGATGGGTCATGTGTGGCAAAGAGGGCCTGCGCTGTGCCGATCAGACCTCCATTCGGCTGCTGCCGGATCTGGGCATGTTTCATGATGCCTTCAGGGATGCGATCCGAGGTTCGGTGTTCGATACCGCACCGGGTGGATGGTTGCACGATGGATCGAGGGTCGAAAGCCTGAAATTCGGGATTGTTGGAGCTGTGGCGCATCCCCAGGTCAGGAACGCACGAGTGGTGGGCACTGCAAATCCCGAGCCATGGGGCCCCAGCAGTGACCGCTGTATCAATTATATAGAGATACATGACAATCTCACGTTCCATGACCGGCTGGTGCTGATGAAGCCCGATGCAACCCCTGACTGGCTTGCGCGTCTCCAGAGACTTGCCCTGACTGTCCTGCTCAGTACTCAGGGGATGATTGTGCTGCATGCAGGATGCGAATTCCTCCGCACCAAGGAAGTGCCGGCACAGTGGCGTGGACTGGTCGATCGCTGTGTACGCCTGGCCGGCACTGACAGGGAATTCTGTTACGATTCATACAAGGCAGGTGATCTGGTGAATGGGTTGGATTGGGAGCGTATGATCATGCACAGAGAGACTACTGAGTATGTGCGAGGTCTCATCGCCCTGCGGAAAGCCCTGCCACATTTCAATCTTCGCAAAGGTAGCGCGATAAGAAAGCACCTGAGATTTCTGGCAGATCAGGGGGGTGTGCTCATCTGGCAGCTTACCTCTCCCGATGACAGGCAGGGGATACTCATTGCAGCCAATGCCAATGAGGCAGCCATAACCTGCGACCTGCCATGTCGTCTTACAAACATCCTCGCAGACAGCGGAGAAGCATGGGTCAGCAGTACAGGGAGGCCCTGCACAGAAAGGTGCCTTGTTCTCGATGGAGCATCGGCTGCGATCTTTCGTGCTGCACCATGAGATCGCACCGAGTCTTGACAGACACTTACTGAATGCAAGCGTTTCGCTGCCACATACCGGGAAAGGCTCTCACGGAAAAACAGCCGGCGGTGTGTGCCACCGGCTGTCTGTGGTGCATATCTCTATCACGGAGCAAGATTTAATTTCAGCATGACCGCAGTCAGAGGCGCTACTTTCACGTTGCGCCCTTCGATCACGACTCCCGAAGGAGCGCCTACCCCCTGAGGAGACGCCTCATCATCATCCACCAGCACGCTGGCTCTGGAGAGGTCTATCCCCGTATCGAAGCTGACTTCGGTATCGAAGTTCGCATTGACCAGAATGACCAGCAGCGTACCGCGGTACGTTACCTTCCATCCCATTGAGAGCTGGTCCGCATGCGGGATCTGCTGCATTGCAGTGGCGATCACGGATGCATCACCGATACGGAGACCGGGCTCAGCCTTGCGTATGGCGATGAGCCCACCCACCCAGTTGGCCATCGCCTCGTATTCAGGTGGCACGTTCCATACAAACTGATTGATGTCATCGGATGCGTCATAGCTGTTGTGTACATAGTTCCCGATGACTTCGGACGTCGATTTGAGTTTGGGTTTGCTTCTGCCACGCTCGCAGCCACCGTGCAGGAAGGCGATGGGCTGGCCTGTCAGCACCATGAAATTGGCAAGCTTCGCGCGAGCCGCAATCTCGGCACGCTCATCCGGATATGCCGGATCAAGTCCCACATTGAAGGCAATATTGTCGGCAAGGGTGAGATTGTCATGTGCACTCACGTAATTCATGGAATCGCCCGGATCATCGGCACGGTAGTACAGCATGGGTTTTCCCGCCAGATTGGCGAATACCATGGCAGTGTTGACCGGCTTGCCGGTAACAAAACCCTTGATCTTGTCGTTGAGCCCGCCCCCCTTGAGGATATCTCTGAACTCGTCATTGAACACCGAAACCAGATCCGTGCTGGTCATGTAATCCTGGCTCATGACCGTGAGGGCGGGGCCACGGTACATCTTCCATCCCTCGCCTTCGAAGAGAATGTCATCCTTGTCGGGAAGCTTTGCAATCCGCTCTCTCGCCTTGAGAATGGTATCGACATCAATCAGTCCCATCAGATCGAACCTGAAGCCATCGACCTTGTACTCATCGACAAGATAGTACAGAGAATCCCGGATCAGGCGCGATGCCATCACCCTTTCGGTCGCCACATCATTGCCGACACCGGAATTGTTGGTGAGCGCGCCACGCGCATCGCGACGATAGTAATAGCCCGGCACTATGTCGTCCAGGATTGATGTTGTCGCCGTATGATTATAGACAACATCGAGAATTACACCCATGCCGGCCTTGTGGATTTCCTTGATCACCGTCTTGAGTTCCCTCATGCGGGCATAGGGATCGCGCGGATCGGAAGCAAACCAGCCTTCGGGCGTAAAGTAATTATGGGGATCGTAACCCCAGTTATAGTTGTTGTTGTTTGCTCTGCCGGTCGCCTCATAGGCTGTCTCCTGCTCATTCGTATAGTAGAAATTCAGAACAGGCATGAGCTGGATGTGCGTCACCCCCAGCTTTTTGAGGTACGGCAGTTTCTCGATAAAGGCGAGATAGGAACCGGGTCTCTGTTTCACTCCTGCATCAGGAGAGATGGTGAAGTCCCGGACAGAAATCTCATAGATGATTGCATCCTCTCGCTGCGCCAGCCGGTAATCGGTGTACCCCTCCCAGCCTCCCTCAGGCTGAGCCCTGGAGGGATCAACAATGGCGCCCCGTCCGGGTCCCCGTCCTGTAAAGGCATCCATGCTTTTGGCATACGGATCCAGCACCACATTCATTCTGGGGCCGAAGTACACAGCGTAATCATAGAACATGCCTTCGGGGTCCACTGCATCGAATACGCCGGTCCATACTCCCGTCTCCGCCTGCCTGGTCATCTCTACCTCGAAATCAGCCTTGTCCGCAAGGCTCGCACGGTAGATCCGGGCTGTGACCCTGCTGGCAAAAGGCGTCCAGAGGCGGAACTCAACCCTTTTCTTTACAGCATCGTACAGTGCACCAAGCTGCATGTCGGATGGAGGCACGATCCTGTCAGCCATGGAGGCGGCCAGGGTTGTCGTATTCACCGGTACGGGAGCCAGAAAAGCGGGATGTGACACTACGAGCGGCATATCGAGCCGAACGTCCTGTTTCAGCTTGAGCAGCACGCGCCGGGCATAATTATTCTTTCTGTTCGCAGGATCGGCATTGTTCACCGCGTCGACAACCTGCACTTCGCCGCTCCCGTCCGCATACCGGACAGAGAATCCGCTGGAACCCTGTTCCAGAGCAAGGCCATAGCGTCCGCTCAGCTCAAGCACAATCTGGTTCAGCGCCACCAGGCGGGCTGCCTCTATGCTCGGCACATAAGGGCCATACCGATAGGTTTTCTGATCGTTCTGGAAGACCACCCATTCGTTGCCGGCCTTGGAATCAATGATGCGATCCTGGTCACCATCTTTTTCCCATGCGCTGTCCTTGCGGGGGATGATCCCGAACAGCCCATCCTGCCCTACAACCTGAGCGCCGAGATCGGACCCGTCTTTCTTGAACCGCAGGTATCCAACACCTGCTACACTGCCAAGATTCCTGGTCCTGTCCCACACGAGCGCTCCATCACCGCCAGGAATTGCCCAGAGCCAGAAGCCCCACGGCTCATAGTTGCCATCCTTGCGATAGTAATAAATGACAATTTCATCATCTTTGGGTTTGAGTGCCTCGTGAGCCGGTACGATGCTGGGCATCAGGGGATGCCCCATGTTTTCTATGGTTC
This sequence comes from Spirochaetaceae bacterium, assembly GCA_026418115.1. Classification (GTDB taxonomy): domain Bacteria; phylum Spirochaetota; class Spirochaetia; order Treponematales; family Rectinemataceae; genus Rectinema. The sequence continues at coordinate 13,266 of JAOABY010000042.1, forward strand.
CAGGTGCTACAGTCTGATAGCTGGCAGCAGGCGCTGAACTTGTCCGTGTAGTGCTCGCACAAGCCCCCAGCATCAGTGTCAGCACCAGAACCACGGCTATTGTTGCAGGCATCATGCACCGCAGGCATGAGCGCTGTTCTCTGCCTGGCTTTTTCTGACTCGAATTCATCACTTTCCTCCCCGCACAGTGCGGATACATTCAAAATATCTGCAGAGGAGTGCGTATACTCCTTGTCACTGACTATAAACCGGTTTAATATCGCTGTAAAGAGGAATGCCCATGGCTCCCTGGACACTGGAAACCATCTCCCTCACCATGCCGCAGCTTGGCAATCGCAGAAGGACGGTCCGTATTCTTCTACCGCCACGCTACCACTGCCTGACTGATCGCCGATATGCGTTGCTCATCATGCAGGATGGGCATAATCTCTTTGATCCCCGCACATCCGCATTCGGCATGCACTGGCGCATTCGGGAAACCATGGAAAGCCTCTCGGCAGCCGGAAAAAACCCGAGAATCATAATAGCCGGTGTTGACTGCAACCATGATCGTGGCGGGCTGGCAAGGCTTGATGAATATTCTCCCTGGGTGAATGATTCGATCGAACAGGAAATCTCGCGAGCAAGGGGCGTCGACACGAAAGCAGGCGGCGAGGGTGCAGCATACCTCGCTTTCATTGCAGATACACTCTTGCCTCTGCTGAGGCGCCGCTACAGAACCATTGAGAGCCCCTCAGCCACGGGTATCGCAGGATCTTCCATGGGAGCACTGTTCTCGCTCTACGCACTCTATTCGAGGCCCGATCTCTTCTCCGTATGTGGAGCCTTCTCGCCTGCGCTCTGGTTCGCCAAAAAACAGTTAGCAGTCTTTGTCAGGGACCGATTCAGACCCGACCTGGCTGTCTATCTCGATATTGGTACCCGGGAGACAAGCGACGCCAACAAACCGGATTTCCCTGAACGCTATCTGCGCGACACTCTGGAGCTGAGAGACGAGCTCCTGGAACTTGGGATGCCTGCTGCCAATCTCAAGTTCGTGCTGGAAGAAGGAGCAGATCACTCCGAGCACTCCTGGGCGAGAAGATTCCCAGGCTTTCTGCTCTGGATTCTGAACAGATTCTCGATGGGGAATGACGACTCACCTTCGCACCGAATGTAATGCATGAGGCATACCCCGGAGGGCATGCCCCGCCAAAAGCATGACAGTCTGTTCAGACCACCTCACAGCAGGAATGCAAGCAGCGCAGCATATGCCATGGCAACGGCCAAAAACAGCCCGAGCGGAAGGATGAATCGCCGTATCGTCGCTGCCAGTGGCGTGTGGAAATGTTCAGCAGTCACCACCATGCAGACATGCAGAGGCGACAGCATCATGCCTATGAAGCCGAATGCTCCCGCCAGCACAATGCCTGCCTCGAGCGGAAGACCATGCACGGCTGGCATGATGCCAAGCACAATTGGGTATGCGAGCCCTACATATCCAAAGCCCACACCAGTCACCAGACCTGCGATGAAGGGTAAGGCAGCAATGACCAGCAAGGGGGGAATGCCAGCGCTGGAGAGCTCCCTGGCTGCCTGCGCTGCGAGCCCGCCAGCACTGATGAGTGCGGAAAACACACGAATTCCGACAACAACAAGAATCAGTCTCACAGTGCCCCGATCGATGGCACGATGGAACACCGCGGAAGTTCCCGCTGTGCGCCAGACATACAGTGCACCACTCAGAAGACCGAGGTAGATCGGCACATACCGCGAAACCAGCGCCTTTGCCCCTGCAGTTATCGAAAGGCCCGGCGATATCGCATGCCAGATAAAATCCCCTACTACATAGACACCCAGTACGATTGCCAGAGGCAGAAGACCTTTGGGCGAAGCCTCAACCTTGTGCGCAGCATTGCTCAGACTCTGTGGCGTGGCTGTATCGACAACACCCTGCTGTCTGCCCAGCGTGGGAAGAATGAAGAGCATGCCTAAACCAAAGAGCACCGGCAACGCATAGAAATTGAGCAGCATGAGTCGCTGTGGCGGCATTCCCGTGAGCGATGATGTAAGAATGAATGCCGGATAGAGCGGCCAGAAGAGCTCAAGACAGTGCCGGAACCAGTAATTGACCGCCGAGAGCACTGAGCCATCCACATCCGGATTCCTGTTCATGGAGTCTACCAGGGGGGCTGAGAGAATAGCCCCTCCCGGCATGGGCAGCGTTCCAATGAGCAGAGGAGTCACCGCCATCGCAAGCGGACGGGAAGGCACCATACCGCCGACTGCTGCTGCAAAGGCATCGAGCGCTCCTGCCTTCTTCATTGCCGCCGAGAATCCCATGATTCCTGCCAGCAGGATTGCCAGCAGTCCAAGATCGAGATTGACGAGCTCACCTACTGTATAACGGACAATATCTGCAAGAGGCATGCCGGACCAGAGCGCCAGCCCGATGCCTCCGGCAGCCGCAGCAAGCCCGAGATGCACCCTGCGCATGGACGCAGCTACCACGAGCACAAAGACAACAAGTATTTTCAGAAGTGCTGGAAGTTGCATTGACAGCATTCTATAGCATCTCATAGCCTGCTGCGAGCCCGTGCCAGGTAAGGCATGGCAGACTGCCAATTCGATGTCGCCATCTGCATTTCTTGACAAATCAATTATTTTCGTCGAAACTGCGCCTGCCTCGGCACCTTCCGCTCAAAAAGGTGCAATCCACAGTGCAAGGACATGGTTCATGAAACTGGACAAGGGTGATGGAATCTGGGCAGGTGTGCTTGTGCTCATAGCCTCTTTTCTGGCTGTACCGCACGGTCGCGAACTGTTTCTGGCAGCGACGCGTGCACATCCCTATTTCATGGGTTTCGTCAAGGTCGGCATACTCGCCACCATGGGCGAACTGCTTGCTCTGCGCATTGCACATGGAAAGTACCGGGCTCCTGTCGGTCTTCACTGGCGATCCCTGATCTGGGGTTGCTTCGGCATTACCTTTGCGCTTGTCTTCGACGTCTTTGCCATGGGCGTGAATGGCGCCATCAGCAAGGGGCTTCTGCCAGGAGCGGGCTCCAGGCTGGCGTCGGCTTTCTTCACCAGTGCCTTGATGAATCTCGCCTTCGCACCAACCTTCATGGCACTCCATCGCATTACCGATACATGGATTGAGCTTGGCGGCGGCAGATGGAAAGGGATGCGTCAGGTAAGACTTGCGCAGGTCGCGCAGGCAATCGACTGGTACGGGTATCTTTCGTTCGTGGTTGCCAGAACCATCCCTCTGTTCTGGACCGGCGCACACCATCACCTTCCTGCTGCCTCAGGAATATCGAGTGCTGATGGCAGCAATGCTCTCAATAGTGCTCGGCGCCCTGCTCTCCTTCTCTCGAAGCAGAAAGCGAGCCTGAGGTCGAGGGGCAATGCAGGCTCTGGACATCATATAAAATATATAATATAAAATTATTATGATATTATCACAGCACTTCTACCGAGGTCCGTATAAGGCTCTTTCCATAGTAATCGTACTGGGTCTTTCGATTGCGGGGTTCTTCTATCCTGCAGCAGGTCTCCTGGTCATTGCCATGATGGTCCTGGCCATGGTGCTCAATGTACGACCTGTCTCTTATACACATCTGACGCTGCCGACGAGCG
>JAOABY010000043.1 GCA_026418115.1 Spirochaetaceae bacterium
CTTCCATGCAAATGGATACACGAGGTCTTTTGTCTGGACGTCGAACGGCCAGATGACTTCCTGGCGGCCATTCTGCCACTGCAGAATCTTCTGATTTCTGATGCCCTGGTACGGAATGATGTTCGCCTTTGAGAACGTGATCGTCTCTCCCAGAGGAGACAGATACTTCGTCTTCGCAAGTTCTGCCTTTACCTTTTCGGTGTCTACAGTTCCTGCGCGCTTGATTGCATCAGCAAGGATGTACACTGCAGAGTATGACAGCGGTGCAAAGTAGGTGGCAGGCTCCATCCTGTACTTGGCGACGAAGGCATCGTAGAACTTTTTGCTTACAGGGTTCACATCGTTGATCGAAGGTGCCCACATGCCATAGAGCACGACATTGTTCGCCAGAGGCGACTTGCCGAAGTCCTTGGGCCATCCGGGGGGCGCTCCTACAAAGATGGGAGGAGCAAACTTCTGAGCCTTGGCTGCCTCGAGAATGGGCAATGCATCGGCATCATATCCCGCCCAGATGAAGATGTCGGGCTTATAGGCCTTGGCTGCCTCAATCATGGCGGAATAGTCGCCGCCACCGAGCGCTGCGCTCTTGAAGGATGCACCCTCAAACTTGAAGTCCTTGCCGAACATGATCTTTGAGGAATCATAGGAAGCCTTGCCAAATGCACCTTCCTCATAGGCGAGGAACATGCGGTCGATCTTCACGTTCGGATACTTCTGGCGGATGGCATTCCAGCCTTCCAGGTAGCTTGCTCCCTGCTGATAGTCCCAGGGATGAAGGTGGAAATACCAGTCGGCATCAGCGCCGAGTGCTTCCTCGACCTTGTAGCTCGCCGCGCCGGTGGAGACAACAATTTTCTTGTATTTCTTCATAGTCGGCACCTGTCCGAGCGCTACGCCGGAAGACATGCCTCCAATGAGGAAGTCAACCTTGTCGACGGTCACGAGCTTCTCAATGGCTGCAATACCCTTGTCAGCCTTGAGCTCGTCATCGATGACGATAAGCTCCAGCTGCTTGCCAAGGATGCCGCCTGCCTTGTTGATTTCCTCGACGGCGAGCATTGCCGCCTTGGAACCATGGTCACCGGTGATGTCCGCAAGCGGCCAGGTGGCGCCGATCTTGATGGTATTCTGCGCGAATACGGACAACCCGAGGACCAGCATGACTGCCATGATGGATGTTTTTCTCATGTACAGCCTCCTTTCTCATGCATGACTGTATCTGTCGGTGTCATACCGCGGGAGCGGCAGCACCTGAACATTCCTATTTTCCCCTCCACGGGCCCCAGACCACCGTGGTTGCTGCCCAGACAAAACCAAGCCCAGCACCTACCATCACTATTCTGCTGCCATCCCGGATTTTGCCTGCTTCCAGCCCCAGCCTGATCGACAGGAGCTGATCGTTCTGGCCTACGTGACCATACTCATCCAGGTAGGTTGTCTGTTCCGGCTTGAGTCCAAGCTCCGCAAGCACCGCATCATGCGCACTTTTCTTGAAATGCAGAATCGCCAGATAATCGATGTCACTCTGGGCTAAGCCGCTCCTTGCGAGGGATTCCCGTATCACGGCATAAAAATTCGGCATGGTGACCTCGCCGAGCTTCTGCTTGAAGGATTGTTCATCTGGCACGATGAAGTGTGCCCTGGCCGTGTCTTCTGGCGCAGGTGGCCAGGCTTTGGAGCCGAGTACCGGCACCATACACATTTCCGAGAGTGAGCCATCGCCCCGGAATGCCGATTCGAGCACTACATTTTTCCCAAGGTTCTTCTTCAGCACACATGCCGAGCCGCCCGAACCGATATCCATCATGAATCTTGTTTCCGGAACCTGGAGACTGATGAGATCGTTGTTGCGATATCCCGAGACCAGCAGCACGGTCTGCAGGTCATCTCTCGCCAGCATCATCGAACGGGCGACATCCAGTGCGGCCATCATGGAGCCGCACATGGCCTCCATGTCAAAACTCCATGCCTTTGTCGCACCCAGGCGGTTGGCGACATTCAGACCTGCCAGCCAGCATGGATAGTCCTTATGCTGTGCGCCACACCAGATGACCAGATCGACGTCACTGGCTGCAATGCCAGCATCCGCAAGCGCGGCTTCTGCTGCCTTGAGACCCATGTAGCTTGTTGTTTCTTCAGGCCCTGCAACAGGCTTCGAGCGCACGCCAAACTTGAGTGCAATCACATCCTCGGGCACACCTGTTGCAGCCGCAAGGTCCGCAGCGGTCATGCGATGCTGCGGAATGTACAGGCCGATGCCCGCAATGCCGACGTGCATACCGTCCTCCAGTTATTGATGAATCATCTCTCACCACATTGTCAGACACTTCCGGCAATCAGTCAAGAGTAAAATGACATGATTTTTCGGGGGCTGCTGGCGTAAAAACGGCGTATCACATACTTTATACTTCTCATATAATGAATTATATGCTTTCTGAAGAAAGCCGTGACATATCCTAGCATTTTCGCCTTGCGCGGTTGCAGCACTGGTTGTATACTGGTTTTTGTGAGTAATGAATCACCTCTCATTAAATAGGTAGTACGACGCAGGACGTCAGGGAGTGCCCATGGGCTCTGAAACCCGGCAGCGCCTCATTGAGGCAGCCATCGACCTCTTTTCCTCAAAATGGTACGGAATGGTATCGGTGGCGGAGATATGCCGCAGCGCTGGAGTATCCAATGGTGCCTTCTACCGCTACTTCAACAATAAAGAAGAAATCTTCAGGGCCATTCTGGAACACGTCGTCACCAGCATAGAGCGCGCGCTCAGGCCTGTAGCAGATCTGTCACAGGAACAGAGGCTGGAAGCCATGGTCAACAACGTCTTTGGCTTCTCCAGGGACCATACCATGCTGGTTCGCGTCTTCAGAGAGGGCCAGTACAGGCTCTTTGAATTTGAACGGAGACTCAAGCAGGTTTACCTTGATACTTTCCTCAATGTATTCGGCCATGTACCATCAACAGCCGAGTACATCTACTGCTTTGGCGGTTTGCGTTTTGCCAGCATCCGCGCAGCATTCCATCAGATCCCGGTAGACGTGTCCGTGCTCGCAGATATCATCCGCGATGGCATGCTGCATGATGAACCACTTGATGCTGCCCGGGTATTTTCGACATCCATCCGGCCTCTGCCGATTGATCTGCTCCCCGACAGCAGAAGCCGTCTGTTGCGGGCTGGCAGAAACCTTTTTGGGGAAAAGGGCTATTTCGAGACGAATATCCATGAGGTCACCGCTGCAGCCGGTCTGGCGATCGGCAGTTTCTACCGCCACTTCAGGTCCAAGGAAGAATTCTACAGAGAACTCATCCATGAAGTGGGAAAAGATGTGCGCCACTTCATCAGCCTCAATCTCGATGCATCGCTCAACATGCTCGAGCGTGAGATGCGAGGGCTGTGGCTGTTCATTCTTTTCCTCTCCATGGATCGCAACTGCTACAACATCGTACGCGAGGCTGAATTTGTGCTGCCGGACGATGTGCGCGCATACTATGGTGCGTTCCAGCAAGGCTATCTGAAACAGCCGTCCATCGCTGCACTCCCAGGGGCGGTCACCAGAATTGAGTTCATGCTGGGCGTTGCGCATTATCTCGGTATTGATGTGCTGTTTGAAGAGTCGCCCGGCATGGCCCGCTCAGTTATTGAAGAACTTGCATACTACTATAGCCATGGTCTGGCAGGTGCCGGACCGGTCAGGAGGCAGACATGATACGCGCAGCAATCGTGGGGACGGGCATCTATGTGCCCGGTGACCCCATCGACAACGAGACGCTCAAGAGGCTGGCAGGCATTGACTTCGACAGCAGCCGGCATGAAGAAAAGCTAGGCATAAAGAGCAGACATATCGCCAGGCTCACGGGTATCGATGAGACCACGGCTGACTTTGCAGAGAAAGCCGCACGCGCGGCACTTGCCGATGCGGGCGTGGATCCCATGGATGTGGGGCTCTGGATTGTTGCGACCGATACTCCGGAATTCATCTCACCAGCCACTGCCATACTGGTGCAGGGGCGCCTCCAGGGCGGTCAGACTGAAGCCAAATCATTCGATGTTGGCGCTTCATGTGCGAGTTTTGTGGAGGCTCTGGATGCCGCGGCGCGTCATCTCATGACCGATCCAGCCATCCGCCACGCAGTAGTCGTGGGGGTATACAATATGCCGGCCTATATCCGTGAGGGAGATGTCTTCGGCTGGTCTATCTTTGCGGATGGAGCTGGTGCGGTAGTGCTCGAACGGCGTACCACTGGGGACTCCGGCTATGTTGATGGCACGTTCGTAACTGATGGGACGCAGTGGAATTTCGTGGGTGTGTATGCTGGCGGCACCCGTCAGCCCGTGACGCATGATCGCCTTGATCGTGGCGACTATGGATTGCAGCTGCTGCAGAAACTGCCCGGAGACCGGAATATCAGGCTCTGGCCCCCCCTCGTTCACCGACTGCTCGAGAAGGCTGGGGTCAGACAGGCCGATATCGCGCATTACATTTTTACCCAGATCAATCGATCGGTCATTGAAGAAGTCATGGGCATTCTGAGAGAACCACTTGAGAAGACAACTATGGTAATGGACCGCTTTGGGTATACCGGTTCGGGCTGCGTTCCCATGGCGTTGCACGATGCCAGATCTTCCGGACGGGTAAAGAACGGTGATCTGGTGGTGCTGGTCGCCTCAGGGGCTGGTCTGGCTGTAGGGGCTTCGCTGGTACGACTCTGAGCCATGGGAAGCATGGGAGCCCTGGCTGAGCGGCAGCACACATGCAAGGAAACCGCAATCATTGCATCAGACAAGGAGGAGCAAGCATGAATTGGCGTGACGAGTATGAGCGCAGGCTGATCGACATCCCGACAGCAATAGCCAACATCAAGAGCAACGATAATGTAGTCGTGGCGATGTGCGCCTCGGAACCCCAGGGCTGCATGAGCCAGTTCCATACCGTTGCAGATCGCGTCGAAAATGTGAGAGTTTTCTCCTGCCTCACTCTCAAACCCTACGATTTCTACATGAAACCGGAGATGCGGGGTCATTTCGAGCTTGCGAGCTGGTTCCATGCTCCGGGATCCCGTCAGGCAATCAAGAATGGTACCGGCACGGTGACCTTTGTACCGAACATGCTGCATAGGAGTGCCAGTGATTTCATCTACGCACGGACGCCGAATATCTTCTTCGGCACCTGCACTCCCCCTGACAGACATGGCTATGTCTCCATGTCGCTCGGCATAACCTATGAGAAAGACATCCTTGAGGCGGCTGACCTCGTGATCATGGAAGTGAATCCCCGCCTTCCGCGAACCTTTGGCGATACACATCTGCATGTTTCCGAAGTTGATTTCTTCGTTGAACATGAGCAGGACGTGCCTGAGCTGCCTTCACCTCAGCCATCCGAAACGGACCTGAGGATAGGCGCACACATCGCCGAGCTTGTGGAGGATGGTGCAACCATTCAGCTCGGGATAGGCGGCATCCCGAACGCAGCGGCACTTGCGCTCAGGGAGAAGAAAGACCTGGGCGTGCATACCGAGATGTTTGTCGACTCCATGATGGAACTGTACGAGATGGGGGTCATTACCAATCGCGCAAAATCCTTCAGAAAAGGCAAGTTTGTCGCCACCTTTGCCATGGGCTCGCGCAAGCTCTATGACTGGCTCGATGATAATGTGTCAGTCGAGTTCCAGCGCGGACGCTGGGTCAATGATCCGGCAGTCGTCGCTCAGAATTCAAAAATGGTATCCATCAATACCTGTCTGATGGTGGACCTCACCGGCCAGGTAGCAAGCGAGAGCCTCGGGCCTGTGCAGTACTCCGGTACGGGTGGCCAGTCCGATACCGCCCAGGGTGCCGTGGCCGGTACCGACGGCAAAGGAAAGAGCATAATTGCCTGCTACAGTACTGCGAAGAATGGCACCGTTTCCACCATTGTGCCGGTATTGCCAGAAGGCACTGCCGTGACGCTGCATCGCTCCTTTGTCGATCATGTAGTCACGGAACACGGTATTGCAAGGCTCCGTGGCAAGACAGTACGGGAGCGCGTGCTTGAGCTCATCTCGGTGGCTCATCCCGATTTCCGTGCCGAACTCAAGGAGAAGGCCAGGGCTCTGGGATATATCTGAAATACAGTGGTCTTGCAGGGAGGCGTGACGAGGCGTCACGCCTCCCTGCATTGACCGGAGCACGCAAGCCCGTCAGAATGCAAGCGTGTATTGCGACGCTCACCTTCATCTCGTTGACCTCGATGACCGGGAACCGGGATTTGCTGCGCAGATCGGAGATCTGTCATGGTGCGGAGCGGTGGATTCCCACGATCCGGCGGAATTTCTGCGCAGCGAGGACTTGCGGAAGCAACTGCCTCCCACCCTGCAGGGTTTTGGCATTCACCCGCAGAACCCTGATATGGCCAACGCTGATTTTCTCGTCACGCTGATCCGGGAAAAGCGGATCAGTTTTATTGGCGAGGCGGGTTTCGATTTTTTTGGCGACACTCCACTTACCACCCGATCAGCTCCAGCGATTGCCACACAGACTGAAGCATTTCTGTTTCAGTGTCGCATCGCTGCTGCAGCCCAGCTTCCGCTCGTACTGCACATACGAAAAGCAACGGATGTACTCATGCAGCACTGGAGGCAGCTTGTTGCAGTCCCTCGTGTGGTGCTGCATTGCTGGCCCGGTCGCCTTGAAGAGGCCCAGACGCTGCTGAGCAAAGGCATTGAGGCCTGGTTTTCATTCGGTACTCCGCTGCTTCGCGGTTCACCTCATGCTCTTGAATCGCTGCGAGGTCTCCCACCAGATCGGATCCTCGCTGAAACTGATGCTCCCTGGCAGCCGCCCCATGGCCAGCCATGGACACGACTCCAGGACATCGTAAGGATTGTGCATCATATGGCAGCTGTGCTCGAGATTCCGGAGGCCGAACTCGAGGAAAGACTCACCAGCAATTTCATTGACGTGTACGGTGAACCTGCCTCACGACCACTTCCTGAAAAGGAGCAATCGCATGGCATTTACTGACAGAACCGCCATCGTCATCGGCAGGGAAGGAATAGAAAGATTGCAACGAGCTCGCGTTGCCATCTATGGTCTGGGAGGAGTAGGTGCGGCATGTGCGCTTGATCTGGTACGTGCCGGTGTAGGGACGCTGCATGTCATCGATTTCGATGTGGTGGAGGAGACCAACCTCAACCGACTCGCCTTCGGCTATCGTCGTTTCCTTGGCTTGCCAAAGACAGAAGCCTTTGCACTTGCCGCACGGGAGATCAATCCGGACGTCGTAATACGCCCGGAGCGGCTGTTCTTTAGTGGAAACGATGCTGCGGGCATCATCGCCCCCGAATGTTCCTTGCACGCAGACTGTATTGATTCTCTGAATGCCAAGGTCAATCTGATCGCTGCGCTGGCGCGTCAGAGACTGAGGTTCATAGCCAGTATGGGAACAGCAGGCAGACTGCAGCCTGAGCGGCTGAAGCTTGGCTCCATGGAGGAAGCTCGAGGCTGTCCACTGGCAAAGGCTGTGCGCCAGCGGCTCCGCCGTCTGGGGGTATCGCTCGACTTTCCAGTAGTCTGGTCCGATGAACCTGCGGTGAAGCCGATTGCTCCCCTTCCTGGTTCATCCTCCGCCGAGGTACCCCATGTCCGGGAAGCAACCGAAGCCGCCGCCGGGCAGGGAGCAGCTCCGCGTGGGAGGCAGAGGCTCATACAGGGCTCGACACCATTTGTGCCCCAGGTTGCCGGGCATCTGATGGCAAGCTGGATTGTACGACAGCTTCTTGAAGATCATGCTACCTGAGACTAACGATACGACAGACTGGAAGTGTGCAGGAAAGGAGGCAACCATGTTCCAGCCATTCAGACTCGAACGCTACTTTGCGAAGTATGAATTCACTGCGCGCCACCTCTTGTGTACATCGGACTGCGAGAGCCTCACCATTGAGGAGCTTCTCGACCTTGATCCTGTGCATGCAGCCCATGACAGGCAGGCTCTCCTGGAGACCTGGCTTGGCTATACCGAGTCGAGAGGCGCGCCAGCGCTCAGGGAGGCTATCGCGCATTCCTACCATGGCATCGGCGCTGGAGAAGTCCTCGTGCATGCGGGGGCGGAAGAAGCCATCCTCAATCTCTATCTCGCACTGCTGCGGCCAGGTGATGCACTTATCGTACAGTACCCCTGCTATCAGTCGCTTGAAGAAATCCCTGTTGGGCTTGGCGCGGATGTAATCCGCTGGAAGGTGCGACAGAGCCCCACAAGAGGCTGGTACTTCGATCCTGCAGATTTGGAGGAAGCTCTCAAACTCGCCACGGCACGGCATGGAGGGAAGCCTCCAGCCATGGTGGTGCTCAACCAGCCACACAACCCCACCGGCACGCTCATGAACCGCCAGGATTTCGACACCGTCATCAGGCTCTGCGCTGAGCGAGACATCGTACTGCTCACGGACGAGGTCTACCGTGGTCTGGAATACGATGATACCCAGCGCCTGCCTGCGGTATGCGAGGCATACCCACATGGCATTTCTCTGGGAGTGCTGTCGAAGGCATGGGGCCTTGCGGGATTGCGCATAGGCTGGCTGGCAACCCGGCGCCATGACATTCTCGATGCTGTTGCGGTAGTCAAGGACTATAACTCCATCTGTGCGAGCGCACCATCCGAAACGATGGCTCGCGTGGCACTGGCGCGCAGCGAACGCATCCTTGCCAGGAACCGGCAGATCTGTACGACAAACCGGGATGCATTTGCTGGATTCTTCTCTCGATGGTCGGCGTTGTTCTCATGGCATCCGCCACAGGGAGGATCCATCGCCTTCCCGCATCTGACCGAACTGGGTGTTCGGCGATGGGGCAGCGCAGCCAGGCTGGCCGAACAGCTGGTTGAGGAAACAGGAGTGCTGCTTCTGCCGGGCAACATGTACGGTGATGACTTTGCTGCACATTTCAGAATCGGACTTGGGAGGAAGATGGTGATGCAGGGATTGTCGGTATTGGAAGACTGGCTGACACGGCAGCACCAGCCATAGATACCTGCAGTACGATTTCCTGAAGGTATTTCACCCATCATGCCGGCGCGTGTTGCATGCACTGCCCCCAGAGAAATCTGGCTGGATTGTGTACCACCATGTTCATTTTCAATCCATCATCAATCGAGGCGTCGGCAAAGATTCTCCAGTAATCAAGGTATGACCTGACCTTCAGAAGATTCACGGGAAAATCCGAACCGAACATTATGCGGCTCGCGAGCCTCTCTGCATCGTCGTCCGGCAGGGTCGCAAGCAGCTCATTGAGGGCAGCGTACAGCGGTGGGTCGCAGGCGATGAAGGAAATATCGGTATAGATGTTGGGCCATTCGGTGATCATGGCAATGATGCTGCTTCGCCACTCCTTCTGTTCCATGCCTCTGAAGGAATGCAGGTATCTTGTGCCAAAATGCGCAAAATTCAGCACCAGATCGGGATGGCGCTCAAGGACGGGGCGGTATCGTTCAGGATCTGTATAGGCGAGAGCCTGTTCCATCGGTACCACTCGGAATCCGCCGTCATCGCAATGTGTGGTAATTGGAATTCTCAGCCTTTCCGCAAATGAGTACAATACCTCGAGTGTTTCCCTGGCTGCAGGTTCGTCCGGCCATGGATCCACGCCCAGCGGTGGATACAGCTTGATGCCCACAAACAGGCCGGCGCGCATAAGGTCTTCCTCAGACGCAAGATCAGCTGCCCGCAGGAACCTGTCCTTGCAAACCTCGGCATGCCGCTGATACTCGCCAAACCATCGTTCCAGCAGCTCATGCATCGATGCAGGCGTGTATCGTGAAGGGTTGATGCCAAGGAAAGGATAGACCTCGAGTTTTCCCTCGGGTCGTTCTCTACGGTATTGCCGTATGCCATACAGCACATCGAGTATCTGTGTCGCAATCGGCTTGCGGGGTACCCGATGATACCACGTATCGGGCGGAAGCGCCTGCAACGAGCTAAAATCAATGAGGAGGGGGGTCAGCACCAGTGTATCGCAGGAAAAACTGCCGAAATCGAACCTGCCATCACTGAGGAGCGGTACAGGAGGGTTGTCAGCCCCGCTTTCTTCTCCCGACCGAATGAAATGCCCCGCAAGATCATCTTCCATCAGTGCAAGGATATCGCCGCAGTCATTATCCATCACGGAAATGATATTCCTCAGCTTTTCTCCCCCGCGGTTGAGCATGGACGCAGCAAGGTACTCGAAGGAAGCTAGCTGGGTCGTGATGAGCTCCCTGGGCCTGCTCCGGAATGTCTGAATAATCGATGCGAAACCGGGATGCGAAAGCGTGAGCAGATGACAGTGAATATCGAAACACCGCATGGAATCCTCCTGCGCTGCAGCTCAGTTTCCAGAGGATGCAGATACCCCGGCACCCGAGCTGTTGGCAATACCTATACCTCCGATAATCAGGACCGTACCGAGCGCCTGCACTGGTTCGAACTGCTCGCCCCGCAAGACGACCCCCGCCGCGACGGTGATAACCGTAGTCATGTTGGCAAACACAGCAGACTGGGACGCCTTGAGATGGGTCAGCGAGTAGTTGATGAGGAAGAATGCAACAACAGACGACAGCAGCCCCAGATAGAGAACACCCGGCAAGGCTGCCATCAGCATGCCGGCACTCATGTGGGCAGGGGCACTGCCTGAAGTTCCGAGAGACTCGATGAGCGCTGCAGCTCCGAAACTGAGTGCTCCAGACCACATCATGGCAAAGGTTCTCTCTGCCGGAGAGAAAGCCGCAGCAGCCTTCCTGCTTGCGATATTGAACAGCACGGCGCTCAGCATTGATGCAGTGAGCAACAGCACCCCGATCGGTCGTGTTTCTCCCATGGCATCACCCTGCGACTTCCAGGTCACCACCAGCACAACTCCCAGGACCGAGAGTGCGAGACCGATCGACTGCATACGAGTAGTTCGTTCGTGGAGCACCAGGGCTCCCATCAGGGCGACGCACGCAGGAAGCGCGCCCAGGATGATGCCTGCCACACTCGTTGCCGCATTGGCAACACCATATGTTTCAAACAGGAAATATGCCACGGGCTGGAAAAGGCACATCAGCCCGAGGAGCCATAGATTCTTGCCCCGGTACGAAAGTCTGATCATCCCGAGTCCGGCCAGGACGCTCATGGCAAGAGCAGCCAGCATGAACCTGGCAGCTAGAAGCTGCAAGGGTGAGAGCAGCCCCAGCGTGGTCTTGGTTACGAGAAAGGAAAACCCGAAAATTGTGGCATACCCTATGCCTGCGAGAATACCTCTGGTGCGCGACATGGAACAAACCTGCCCGAATGGAGTATAGTTCAGTATATTCCGGATGAGGACACTTGTACCATGCCTGACAATCCTGATGTGGCAGCATTCTGGGCGTCCTTCGAAGCCCAGATCGGCGAACCGATTCTCTGCAAAACCATGGGCCAGCACTATGAGCTTCCCCGCTCCCAGGGGGAATGGGGGCTTCTGGTACTCACCAGCTCGAGCCTCCGCTTCAGGCCGACTCCTGGCGAAAACTGGTTCAATTCACTGTTCCGCATGGCAACGCCCAAGGTGCCGGAGAACTCGCTGGAAGACATTGTGATTCCTTTCAATGAGGTCATCGAATTCACACCTCCACGTAAACGATTCTTCGATTTTCTTTTCAGTCCGCCCTTCAGCGTGTTTTCCATCCGCTACCGCAGAGGAGGCGAGGAACGAACGGTAATCCTTGCTGCCGACCCCACCAGCGAGCTCTACCAGTCGCTCCGCAAGCGATATCAGGCACGGAACGCATCATGAGCCATATCTATCAGGCGCTGCTCGATGCCGGTATTCCCGTGTGGGAATATGGTGTGACTGCGCTCGATGCCTACTGGGATCGACCACCAAGACCCGTTCGCTTTCTGGTTGCAGCCTGCTCCCAGGTGGATCTGGCACGGGTATTAGAAAATCTCGAGTATCCAGGTCTGCCCTATGCTGATGCCTCTCTGAATCTGCAGAGCCAGTCTGGTGAGCAGACATCACCAGCAGGTACTGGCCTGCGATTTCTGTGCATGGAAAAGCCCGTCATCGAAGGCAGAGGCGGCTGGCTGGCGTTTCGACGCAATGTAGCAAACGGCGTCTTTCATGACGACGGAGCAATCTATCAGGCATTGCGAAGCGGCCGGAGCCCCGATTTCCCGAAAGCATCCGAAAACTCGCTTTTCGATGCCGCAATGCTGGCAACTCTGTATCCCTCTCCCCCGCACATCGATCCCTCTGTACTTGATGCGCCGGAGAACCCATCAACTGTCTACCAGCGTGATCTTCTGATTGCCATTCTTGCTGGTCCCTATCCGGCGTCTGGTCTTGACCTTCTGATGCGCAGCGGTTTCATCGAGCGCGTATGGCCTGAGCTGGCGCAACTGCGCACAGTCGATCATTCCAAGGAATTTCATCCGGAAGGGGATGGCTGGGAACATACACTCGAAACGTTCTCACACAGGAAGACACCAGATCTTGTTCTCTCGCTTGCGCTGCTGCTCCATGACATCGGCAAGCCACTCTCTGCCATGCACGACGGCAGGCGTTTCGATCGCCATGCCGAACTCGGTGCAACGCTTGCGAGGAAGATTCTGGTGCGCATGGGTTTCCCACTGCCACTCTGCGAGGACGTGGCCTATCTCATTCGCTACCACATGATGCCTGCTGCACTCCCCTCACTGCCCGTCAGCAAGGTCGAACAGATACTGCGGGACCCGCGTTTTCCTGTCCTGCTCGAACTCTTCCGATGCGACGAGTTTTCATCATTCAAGGAGCCCGAACGCTACTATCAGGCATGTGCCGCCTACAGACAGGTTCAGCGCAATATACGGAATCCCTATAGAAATGCCGATGGTTCACTGTATTCAGAGCGGCAGGTTCTCCCGTCTCATGGCAGAATCCATGGGCTGTAGCCCAACACCCATCGGGGAGGTCGATATTCTGCAAGCTCCCGATAGCCTTGTTCGAGGAGGACGACCAGCTGCTGGTCGAGAGGCATGGAGCGCATCCTTGCAAAGGCTTCCGATGCCTCGACTGGCAGCCGGTATGGCCGCTCGCCAATAAGCGCTTCAAAAACATCCACCACAGCGATGATTCTTGATTCGAGGGGTATGCTCTCGCCCCGCAGACCATCAGGATAGCCCGATCCATCCATGCGCTCGTGATGATGGAGCACTATGTCGCCAAGATGCTCGAATTCCCTGAAGCTCCTCAGAATCCTCGCTGAAATGACGGGATGCGTACGCATGATCTCCACTTCTTCGGCATCGAGTCTCTCTGCCTTCTGGATGATGTGGGTAGGAATGCCGATCTTGCCTATGTCGTGCAGCAATGCCGCGAGGTAGAGATTCTTGAGCCTTCTGCCGCGCATTCCCATTTTCTGCCCCAGAAAGAGCGCAAGGATTGCGGTATTGCGCGAGTGGCTGGCCGAAAGCTTCTCGGTCTGCTCAAAGAGATAGATTATGGATTCCAGGCCCCTCGTATTCTCGAAGAAGAGTGCCTGTTTCCTGTATCGCTGCAGCAGTAGCAGGGAAAGCATGGTGCCCGTAATTCCGATGAGCAGAATGTCCAGCATGCTGAGATGGTGCCAGCCATGTACCAGATACAGGCCTTCCATGACCTTGATGCCGCGAAACCCGCTGATACCCAGCGGTTCGGTGGCGAGCAGGCCGAGAAGCCGGTGCAGGTCGAGCACAGCAATGCCTACCGCGTTCGCTGCGGTTCGCTCCTTAAAATCGTCATGAATGGGGAAGACGATACTGAGTTGGTTCCCTTTTGCGACAATACTATGGTCGGACGGTGGTATGCCTCTGGCTACTCCGATGGAAATGAGCAGAGGATTGTTTTTTTCAAGGCCTTTGAGATAGCTGTTCGCCCGCTCCAGATCGCCAGCCTCTGCAGCATGGTACATTGCATCCCAGACAAAGTAGCTTTCCGAGAGTGAGTTCGTCTCCATTTCGATCAACGACCTGAGCGCTGTCGCCACAGCCTCGACTCTCTCGTGTTCTACATACTGTCTGAGCCCCCACAGGCCTGCTGCAACCAGCATGAACGATACGACAACAAGCAGCAATGGCACCAGTATCTTGTGCCTCATGCAACTGATATCCTTTCTCCAGCACCCCTGCTAGGATGAGCGATGTCGTGAGGCCTCGAATTCCCGCACGATTGCCATCGCGTCTTCAGCCATTCCATCCGGCACCACGATTTTTGCGCCTTTGGGTTCGAGCGAATAGTAGGGATTGATGTCGAGCATGCTGTCAGAAAGGACCTCCGAAGGAATACCGGCTGATGCAAGCATGCTCTGCAATACTACCGCATCCTCGAGAAAGGCACAGGTAAACACCGTTTTCATGACGCCATCCTCGCACGCTCAAGCGCTGCGATACTTCGATCAAGCTCAGGTCCCAGCCTTCGGGCTCCCTCTTCCGTGATGAGCCAGTCTTCTTCGATTCGCATGCCGATTCCCAGCAAAGGCTTTACCTTATCATACTGTATGCGGGTTCGGAAATTGCCTGCCTCTGCACGGGCCAGCAGCTGCGGGATAAAGTAGAGCCCCGGTTCAACCGAGTGCACCATGCCCGCTCGCAGGGTCTTTGCAAGCCTGAGAGAACGCAGCCCGAACTTTTCACTGCGCCGGACTTCCTGGCCATAGCCTACCGCGTCTTCTCCCAATCCTTCCATGTCATGAACGTCCAGCCCTATCATATGGCCCAGCCCGTGGGGGAAAAACAATGCCAGCGCACCATCCTCCACCGCTCCTTCAGCTTCGCCTTTGAGAATACCCAGGTCTTTCAGCCCATTCGCCAGGGCAAGACAGGTTGCCAGATGTATATCCAGAAAGCGCCTGCCCGGACCGAGCTGCGTGACAGCGTGTCTGTATGCCATGTACAGCACCTGGTACAGATCTCTCACCTCCGGCAAGAACTGCCTGCCGACAGGGAAGGTAGTAGTCTGGTCGCCAGCATAGCCTGAAGGTACTTCGACGCCGGCATCGAGCAAAAAGATATCGCCCGCGCCGGCACGATAGGCAGTTGGCATATTGTGGAGTACGGAGCCTCTGCAGGTTGCGATGGTGGCAAAACTGAGCTCACAGCCATGTGCCGCAGCACGTTCTCTGACCAGGTGTGCTGCCTGCAGCTCTGTCCAGCCTTCCCTGAAATGCTGGAGCAGATACGCATGAATGTCGGCAGTGATGGCACAGGCTTTCTCCATCTCCGCTATTTCCTGTGGTTCCTTGATTTCGCGCAGGGAGACAACCGCGGCCACCAGTGGCGCAGCAACAAGCGCGGAGACCTCTGTTTCCGCAATTCCCAGAAGATCCGCCAGCCGGCGCTGCTGATCCGGTCTCGAAAATGGTAGACAGTAAATATGCCCTGAACGGGCAGCATCAGCAAGCCTGGCAACCTCCGAAAGAGGTGCACTCTTTTCTGCACCGCAGCTCTGGCGCAGCTCTTCCCGGGATGGCAGGTCACCAGTCCAGATGATGGATGCAAGATCCACATCATCAGCAAAGAGCGTGGTGTCGCCTGTCTCGAGGTCGATGACGGCGGCATGGCCGGGCACTCCGAGCCCCATGAAGTAGAGCCAGGAAGAATCCTGTCTGAAGGGATAGCAATTGGCTGGATAGTTGCGGGGAGACTCGACATTGGCAATCAGCAGAACCTTGCCGGAAGTCACCCCTCTCTCAGCGAGTCTCGCGCAGAGAGCCCGCCTTCTCTGCATATAGGTGTCGGCTGCAAACCATGGCATGAAAGGCTGTACTGTCATGGCAGCATTGTAGGAGCAGTGCACGGGTGCGGTCAACGTTGCGCTGCACTTCGCCAGAACAAGGATGACACTCTGTACTTCTGCATGGCAGGGTTTCTCGATGGGCTAGCATGCTTGCCAATGGACTATATCCGTTATTGCCTGTCGAACAATCTGCGGCAGCGCAGAATTACCCTGCAGATCTCTCAGGAAGACCTTGCGCATCGTTCAGGTGTATCGCCAGGCTTCATTGCCAATCTGGAAACCGGCCGTAACTTTCCTTCCAGTGAAATCCTCCTGCGAATAGCTTCGGTGCTGCAGATTGAGCCATACAAATTGCTTATGGATCCCGAGCGGCAGGACGTCGTGTATACTCAGGAAGAAATCCTGCAGTGGATCAAGGAATCCGCAGCACGTCTGCTTGACAGAGACCATGCCGAAAAACTCTACGAAGACCTCGGATCGCCTGACAGGGAACCGGATACCGTGGAACCTGGAGATGACATGGCAGCAGAGCCATATCCCGACTTCACCGAATTGGATGATGAGCACGGTTGACAGTGCAGTGCCTCCCGCCTAGTATGCAGCTGTGGACATGAAAGGAACGCAACGTGGCAGCCTCGCAGCCTTTCTGCTGTGCACTGCCC
>JAOABY010000044.1 GCA_026418115.1 Spirochaetaceae bacterium
ATGCAGAAATAGTCGCCTTTGAGATTCAGGCTTATGCGTCCTATGAAATAGCTCACCAGACCTGCCGCAAGTCCTCCGCCGATGACGGAAAGGATAAAAGGAAGACCAAGCCCTGCAGGAGTGGCAGAGGGAGAGGAACTGATCCATGCACCCACATAGGCGCCAATCGCCATGAACCCCGCATGTCCGAACGAAAAAAGGCCTGTAAAACCTGTCAGAAGGCTCAGGCCGAGCACTGCGATGAGGTTGATGCCGGCGAGCATCAGAATGCCTTGAATGTAAGTCCAGCTCATGCCCGTCCTCCTACGCCTTGTCTTCCGTGACCTTGCCCATGATGCCCGTCGGTCTGAAGATCAGTACTGCGATGAGAATCACGAAGGCGATCAGGTCTCTGAACTGCGACGACAGATAGCCTGCTACAAAAGTCTCAATTGTACCGAGAATGACCGAACCAAGCACCGCACCCGGCAGGCTGCCGAGTCCGCCGAAGACAGCCGCAATGAACGATTTAGTAGTGATATTGCCAATCTGGGGGTACACGGTGTATTTCATGCCGAAGAACACTCCGGCTACTCCCGCCAGAAAACCGCCCAGACCAAAGACCGTGAGGATGACACGGTCGGTATTCACGCCCATGAGGGCGCAGGCTTTGATATTATAGGATGCAGCCTGAATGGCTTTGCCGATCTTCGTCCTGTCGATGAAAATGATGAGACCGGTCAGACAGATTGCGGAGACAATGAAAATGATGAGATCGAGTCTGCCAATCGCGAGGGGCCCCATTGCAATCGGCAGACGCGCAAGCACCTCGGGATAGGTTCTGAAGGTAGGCCCAATGGTCGCAATGACAAGGTTCTCAAGAAGTATGGATGCGCCCATCGCTGAAATGATGAAATACAGGAAGGGTGCCTTCCTCTCGCGCAGGGCTTGTAGGCGATTCGCTCCACGATGATGGCGACCAGCAGGGTTCCGATCGAAGCAAGCAGGAATGCTGCAGCAAAAGGAAGCTTCAGAAGCGTGAGGCCGAAAAATCCAAAGTATGCCCCCAGCATGATTACGCCACCATGCGCAAAATTGGAAAAATTCATGATGGAGTACACCAGTGAATATCCGACCGCCATCAGGGCATAGACAGAGCCTATAGAAAGGCCATTTATCAACTGTTGCAGGAATTGGATCATAGCCCTTCCTTCTGGATAGACTGCATAATCTTGCGGAATCTATCGCATAAATACGAAAAAGGCAACCGGTGCGGAACCGGTTGCCTTCTGGATGGCATGCCTCACTGGGCTGCGTACTTCTCCTGGAAGACGTACTGTCCATCAACAATCTTGATGATGGCAGCATCCTTGCCTTCGGGGTTGTGGGTCTCGGGGCTGATCCGGATGGTACCGGTAATACCCTGTACCACAATGCCTTCGAATGCCTTCGCAAGGGCTTCGCCGTTCACTTTGCCGGCCTTCTTCAGACCTTCCACGAGCAGGAGCACCGCATCGTGAGCCAGGAAGCCGTTCAGCTCGGTTTCCTTGCCATATTTTGCCTTGTAGCGGGTCTTGAAGTCCTGGACTGTGGGATCGGCATAGTCGAGGTGGTTGACGAAGTAGCATCCCTCAACCGCCTTGCCGCCCATGGAGATCAGCTGGTCGGAAGGCCAGCCGTCGCCACCCATGAGTACCTGCTTGATGCCGAGCTCGCGGGCCTGATTGGCGGAGAGCGCAACTTCCTTGAAGAAGTAGGGCATGAAGATAACGTCGGGATTGGCAGCCTTGATCTTGGAGAGCTGGGGCCTGAAATCCACATCGCCTGAATTGAAGGACTCGTCGGCGACAATCTTGCCGCCCTTCTTCTCGAAGTTGATCTTGAAGAATTCGCGGAGTCCCTGCGAATAGTCATCACCAACGTCGTAGAGCACGGCCGCGGTGCGCGCACCAAGCCTGTCATACGCATAGCCGGCGGCAACAGCGCCCTGGTACGGATCGATGAAGCAGACGCGGAAGTTGTAGGGCTTTACCTTGCCATCCTGCACGGTAACCTTGGGGTTCGTGGCGACGGTGGCGATGCCGGGAACCTTTGCCTGTTCGAGAATCGGAGCCATGGGGATGGCGTTGCCGGACGAGTTCGGACCAATGATGGCGACAACCTTGTCCTGGCTGGTCAGACGCTTGGTAACGTTGACAGCTTCCTGGGGGTCGCCCTTATTGTCATATCCTACAACCTCGAGCTTGTATTTCTTGCCGCCAACTTCGATGCCGCCAGCATTGTTGTATTCTTCGAAGAGCATTTTGACGGTGTTGAGTTCATTCTCACCCCATACTGCCTGGTCACCGGTAAGTGCACCGAGCCAGCCAACCTTGATCGTGTCAGTCTTGCTGCCGCCCGCGCAACCGGCGAGCACCAGCGATACAGCGAGCACTGCAATGAGTACTGCCCTCATGTTGCAAACCTCCTTGGGCATTTGCATAAGGATAGCCAATTATACCCCTACGTCTGCCAAATCACAAGATAGAACCGTTCAGCCAGGTCTGGACCTCGTCCACGCAGGAAGGGAGACCCTCCAGCCTCATCATCTGCCCGGATGTTTCGGCCATATGGCGCACCAGTCCATCGAGCGCACAGAGCTGCGCAAAGACTCTTGCAGCGAGCTGTTGCGTTGCAAGTTCCAGCATATCCTGACTATCTGTGGCGGGATCCTGGGCAGGGTTATACGTCTCGACCAGAAAGGACGGCACGCCCATGCTGCCCCATTCCCAGTGGGAATAGCCTGCGTGGGAGGAATCGGATCTCTCGAGTCTGAACGTCAGATCATACCGTATTTCAAGATCGAGCGCGGTGGCCACGGCCACATCCATGAATTCGCTTCTGGTGATGAGCGTGTACGCCAGGCCACTTTTCCGGCCTGCCTCATGCAGATCGATAGCCCCTATGACGCCGGGACTGCTCAACATGCTGGTGATGGCCCATGCGGTTCGCGCTGTCATCGAGCCGGTGGGATCCCCAGAATAGACTCTATTGAGGTTGCGAGCCTCGAATCCCGGCAACACAAGGCTCTTGCCCGACAGAGCTGTTGCCGGCGGCACATGCCAGAGTGGATCCGGCAGGGATTCCAGTACCGGGTCCGTGAACCTGGCGCCGTATCTGAGGCTGCGGCCGCCAAGTGTAAGCGTCAGAGGCGCACCGTCAGGAGTACCGCTCCAGTGTGCAGCCGGGATATTGGCTCTGGGCACCACAACGAGAGTCCCCCCTTCTACCCGGCAGCGTTCAACAAGCCAGTAGGCTGCCAGCACAGCTGCCGGTTCGTTGGCATGGGCTCCCGCAAGGACGGCCACGCTCGGTCCCTCAACATGACGCGTACCATCAGATAGAGAGTCCGCTAATGCACCAGATCCCTTTTCCGATGCCCCGAGCACAAAGACAGGCGCATCGAAAGGAGTGTGCAGGAGCGAAACCTCATAATCGGAAAGCAGCCGCACCGAGAACACTCCCGGCCCAGGCCATGTTTCCGACCATACAAGATCCGGACCCACGAAAGACGACGGTTCCAGTGCCGGCGACGATATCAGCACCGCCGCAAACACCAGAACCCTCACGTGCTTATGCAGGAACATGCGCATGCCTGTCTCCATCCACCACTGTAGCACAGTCCAGCGGCGCAGAGCAGGCATACTTTCTCATGATTTGCGTTTTCTTGTGGACACGTCGAAGATAACGGCAAAGAGCAGCACGAGCCCCCTGATGACATATTGGAGAGAGATATCCGTGCCGAGCAGATTCATGCCATTCATCAGCGACATGTATACGAGCGCGCCAATCAGCGAGCCTGTGACCGTACCAATGCCGCCTGCAGCCGAGACACCGCCAATGTATGCTGCAGCTATGGCATCCAGCTCAAACAGAGTACCCGCCTGAGGTGTGGCTGATTTCAGACGCGCAGTGAAGAGAATGCCTGCAAGCGCAGACAGAAATCCCATCGAGGCGAAAACCAGCATTGTGATGTTCTTGACGTTGATGCCGCTCAGCTCGGCAGCCTCAGGATTGCCGCCCACCGCATAGATGTGCCGTCCGATGACGGTACGGCGTGTAATGAAATCGTATACGAGCACGACAGCGAGCATGATCACCACCGTCCACGACATGCCATTGTACCCTGCGAGAATCCACGTGATGAAACCGAGAATTGCGGAAATGAACACTAGCTTCGCAGTAAAGAGGCCTGCAGACAGCACCTCGAAGTTGTACTGCATCTTGCGTTTGCGATCATTGATCTGGCCGATGATGAACAGCACGATGGCGATCGCTCCGATAATCAGAGTTGTCTTGTGCAGCTCCGGGAGGAAGGTCTGGCTGGGGAAGAGATCGGGAATATAGCCGGTACCGATGGCGTTGAATGATTCATTGGGCACGATAATCGTGCCGGTTGCCGCTGTCACCAGCATGAGCGCGCCACGGTAGATGAGCCAGCCTGCAAGCGAGGCGACGAATGCCGGAATGCCAAGCCTCGCAACGGGGAATGCCGTCAGGATACCCGCAGCGATGCCCATAGCGAGCACAAGCAGGATCGCTGCCCATGCCGGCCAGTGCCACTGAGCCAGCGCGATCGCTGCAATTGCCCCCAGAAAGCCCGAGAGGAAGCCCACTGACAGATCAATGTGCCGTATTATGATAACCAGCGTCATGCCGACAGCAAGCACCGCAATATAGCCTGTCTGGTTGAGCAGGTTCGCCATATTCCTTGAAGAAATGAATCTCCCATTGGTCAGAATGGTGAATACCGCCATGATGAGCGCGAGCGCGAAATACATTCCATATTCGCGTACATTTTTCCGCAACACCGTCCGCAATTCGTTCATTGCTTCCCTCCTCTCAGTACTGCGTGGCGAGCTGCATGACGGCTTCCTGTGTCGCCGACCTGGCATCGAGTTCGCCGGTGATATGCCCATTTGCGACTACATAGATACGGTCACTCATCCCCAGAATCTCCGGGAGTTCCGACGAAATCATCAATATGCTCATGCCTTTTGCCACAAGTTGATTCATGATGGTATAGATTTCATACTTGGCTCCGACATCGATACCTCGAGTCGGCTCGTCAAAGATGAGAAGGTCGGGGCCTACGAACAGCCATTTCGCGACCGATACTTTCTGCTGATTGCCACCCGAGAGATTCATCACGAGCTGATGGATGCCGGGTGTCTTGATGAGGAGCGACTTGACGAATTCATTAGCGGTCTGCTTGTCCAGCTCCTCGTTGATTATGCCATTGCGGGACACGCCATCAAGATTGGCGAGTGAGATGTTGTACTGTATGGACTGTATGAGAATGAGACCGTTGCGCTTGCGGTCCTCACTTGCATAGGCAAGGCCGGATCTGATTGCCTCTTTCGGATGCCGGAAACTGCATTTCTGGCCTTTCAGATACACCTCGCCTTGCAGATGGTAGCCGTCGGGATTGCCGAAGAGGCTTCTCGCCAGCTCGGTACGGCCAGAACCGACAAGCCCGGCCAGCCCTACTATTTCACCTTTGTGCACCCTGAAATTGACATTGTTGAGGACCTTGCGGCCAAGTGTGGCATCGTAGGCGTTCCAGTCACGGACTTCAAGCACGACCTCATCAGATGGTTTCGATTCCCGTGGCGGATAGATATTTTCAATGGAGCGGCCTACCATGTGCTTGATGAGCACCTGTTCATTGACATTGTCGGCCTTGCGATCCATCGTGCAGATAGTCTGACCATCACGCAGAACCGTAATGGTATCTGCGATCGACAGCACTTCCTTCAATTTGTGTGAAATCATGATGCAGGTCACACCCTGCCCTTTCAGCTCACGCAATATGTTCAGAAGATTGTCACAGTCATCTTCGTTGAGGGCCGCAGTGGGTTCGTCCAGAATGAGGAGCGAGACATTGCGGCTGAGGGCCTTGGCGATCTCAACCAGCTGCTGTTTGCCGATGCCGAGGTCCTTTACCTTCATGGTTGGATTGATCGAAAGACGTACGCGCTTGAGAAGCTCTTCACTTTTCTTGATCATCTGGTTCTGATCGACGACGATGCCCCGGCGAATCTCATGGCCCAGCATGATGTTCTCGAACACCGTCATTTCCGGCACCAGTGCAAGCTCCTGATAGATTATGCCGATACCTGCCTTCTCGGAATCATGGATGCCATTGAACCTGACTTCCCTGCCGTTGAAGATGATGGAGCCTTCGAATTCGGAATGGGGATAGACCCCGCTCAGTATCTTCATCAGGGTGGACTTGCCGGCGCCATTCTCTCCTACCAGACAATGGATCTCTCCACGGCGGACAGCAAAATTGACATCACTCAAGGCGCGGACGCCAGGGAATGTCTTGGTAATGTGTCGCATCTCGAGAATATGGTCACTCATGCCTCACCTGCCTGTGCATAGAAATGGTAAGACGAAAGCCGCTTCTGCAGCGGCTTTCGTCCGGGAACTGCGCTCCAGGTTACTTGAGGCCGGTGAACTTGTCGGCTGGCCAGTATCCGGAGTCGATGATGGCCTGCTTCACATTCTCGCGGGTAACCGTCACGATGGCGGTTGGCTTGGCAGGGACATCCTTCTTGCCATTGTTGTAGTAGCTCGTCACGGGCGGGGTCTGGCCCTTCATGTACGCGATGGCAGCATTGATTGCATCCTGGACGAGTGTGCGAACATCCTTGAGGACGGTCATCGACTGCTTGCCATCGATGATGTACTGAATGGAAGCAATTTCAGCATCCTGGCCGGTGATGTAGTATTTCTTCACATCCTTGTCCGCAGCAAATGCATCTGAAATGGCGCGGGCGGTACCATCATTCGGTGCGCAGATATACACTGTGCCCTTCGCATCCTTGCCAACTGCGGTAAGGTTGGCTTCGGCCTTGTTCTTGGCATCGTTGAAGTTCCAGTTGGTGGTTACCTGGCCGATGATCTGTGCCATCTCGTCACGGGTCAGCTTGGCCTTGTTCCTGAGAGCTACAGCCTTGTCGGAATTGCGCACCGTGAAGGTGCCGTCTGCAATCTTGGGCTGGAGGACACTCCATGCGCCTTCAAAGAAGATGAAGGCATTGTTGTCGGAAGCAGCGCCTGCATAGATGTAGAGGTTGTTGCCTTTGGTACCGGCCGGAACCTGCTTCACGAGGTATTCGCCCCATGCCGCACCAACCTGGAAGCTGTCGAAGGTCACATAGTAATCGACAGACGTGGTATCGCGGATCAGGCGGTCGTAGCTGATAACCTTGACGCCGGCTTTTGCAGCAAGATCGGCTGCCGCGGCTGCGGCTGAACCATCATGCGGGCAGATAATGAGTACCTTGATCTTTTCGCTGATCAGCGCTTCAACGTTCGCCTTCTCCTTGGCTGAATCGCCCTGGCTGAACAGAACCTTTGCCGTGAAGCCCGCATTCTTGAGTGCATCCAGGAATCTGGTCTGGTCCTGGATCCAGCGCGGTTCGTCCTTGGTCGGAAGCACAATGCCGACCTGGGTGTCAGCCAGCGCAAAGCCGGCCGCTACGATAAGGAGCAGCGCGATGAACAGTGCACGTTTCATCTGAATTCCTCCTTTGCAGATTGTGTGCCGCATGACGCGGCATGCCGGGCACGGCACGCGGCCGTGCCCAACTCAAGTGTCCACCTGCTTTCAGAACCAGACGACAGGAAAGATGTGCTGCATGCATGGAACTTTGTTACATCGAGCCGGTTCGGCGGTGCGATATAGCATTTTTTTGACATTCACTATCGAAAAAGTGCTATACCGCGATCATCGTTTCCTGACATTGCGATAGACATCCTCAACCTTGTGGAAACCATCCTTGATTACGGTGCTCTCCAGTGATTCGGCTGTCACCAGCAGCGGTTCAAGTTTGATGTACGGTACTTTGTAGCGGCCATCATCGATGGTTCCATCGGCAGGAACTTTCTCTCCCCTGGCCATCATGACGGCAAACGCGGCTGCCTTCAGGGCCAGCGAATCGATTGGTTTGTACACGGTAGCGAGCTGACTGCCTTCGGCGATACGCTGGCAGGCAGAGAGCTCCGCATCCTGGCCAGTGACTACCGCGTTTCCGGCAAGCCTGTTCTCTGAGAGCACCGAAATCACGGTCTCCGCAAGCATATCGTTGCCGCACAGCACGGCATCGATGCGCTCACCTGGCCGTATTGTCATTTCGAAGCGGGTCCGCACTTCATCGCTCATCCAGTCGCTGGGCCAGATTTCGGCTTTGAGCCGTATCTTTCCTGCTGCGATGAGAGGATCCAGCACTTTGTGGAAACCCGCATTGATCATGAATGCGTTGTTATCAGTGATGGCGCCATTGACAATGACATAGTCTCCCGACGGCACGGCCGCAACGGCAGTCTGAGCCTGCAGCATGCCCACCTTTTCGTTATCAAAGGATATGTAGAGATCGCAATTGGCCTTGTGAACGAGGCGGTCATAGCTCATTACCTTGACACCGCGGCGCCTTGCTTCCCTGCACACCTCGCTCAGGCGTTCCGCATCATTCGGAATGATGACGAGCACATCAATACCTTGTTCCAGAAGCTCTCTGACCTGGCTGATCTGAGTGCTGGCATCCTGGTTGGCTACCCGCAGAATGACTTCAGCACCCAGATCTCGCGCAGCCTTGGTGAAGCTGTCGACATCGCGGCGCCATCGCTCCACTACCAGAGAATCGAGGGAGAACCCTATCAGAGGGCCGCTGCTGCGTTTCGCCGGCCGGGAAGGCGTGCATGATGCTGCTGCCAGCATCGCTGCAACGCCAAGCACGATCAGCAGCCAGGCTGATTTTCCGGTGGCTCGCGTCCCTGTGTGTCGGGTATGAGTGCCATGCTGTGACTGCATGCTAGCCATTCTCTTCCTCCCTACGCTCGGCGAACTCCTTCGGACTGAAACCTGTAAGCTTTCTGAAAAGTCGTGCAAAATAATTAGCATCGGGATAGCCGCAGGCCTCGCTCACCCGGCGTACGGTCCAACCTGGAGTGCGAAGAAGCTCCTGGGCACGCTGCATGCGATATTCAATGAGCGTCCGGGCAAATCCCCTGCCCGTCTCCTCCGCCATGAGCCTGGAGAGTCTGCCGGGAGAAATACCGATAGACTCTGCAGCGCTCTCGAGGCTGATCTGCTCGGCGAAATGGTTTTCAATATATTGCAGGGCCTTCCGCACGACCTGTGAATAGGGTCTGGAATCTTCTGCCGATTGGAGCAGACTGTTGAATTTTTCCATGCATCGCTGTATAAAAGCGCTTTTTGCTCCTGACTCCAGAATGGCACGAAGTTCTGACATGTCAATTGCCGACTCGGAGCGAGCCAGCGAAATGGCCCCAGCTGCATGGAGCTTTCCGGCAAGCGCAGTGAGTACGGTCGCAGCAGCCTGCAGCATGCGCGATCCTTCCAGATTCTGCACTTTCCATGATTCGACCCATGAGCTGAAGGATCGGGATGCCGCATGGAATCTTCCTGCACCAATGTCTTCAAGAATGCCGCTGAGCATGGCAAGGAAAGGTGCAGCGCTCGTGTGTCCCGAATCATGCTTGGCAGCATCGGCATATTCGATGGCAGCAGGGCTCTCTGGCATCCGCCCTGAAACCGATGCAGCAAAGTGCTGAAAGGCCTCTCGAAAACTCCGGGCGAGCATGCCGATGGGGACGGGACTGCCGAACCACATGCCGATTTCCCATCCGGCGGGAGAAGGCAGAGTCTGCTGTACCAGGCTCCTGATGGCACTGCTTCTGGAATCGGATGCCGACTGCAGCGGAATGAAGAGCGTACACCAGCGTCCGTCCCTCAGCGGCCCTGCCATCGCTTCAGTCTTGTACTCCAGGATATCCCTGAAACGGCGATAGAGTTCACTGACCTTTACGTCACCCGAGGGGAAGATTGCCACCCCTGCAATCCCATGACTTGCCCGTATTCCCAGCGTGTCCACGAGCATGCCTGTTTCGTCTTCGCTTCCTCCATGCTCCATGCAATCGAAGAGAGCACGCGAAAGAGATGGTGCCAGGCGCCGCATGGTGTCCCTGAGTTCGAGTTCACGTTCGGCAAGCATGTTCAGACGATCAAGATAGTCTGAGGCCACTCTCAACGCTATCTCCAGGCGGTCTCTGGAGACAGGTTTCAGAAGATAGTCACAGACGCCAAGACTGAGCGCCTCTCTCGCGATATCAAATCGTTCGTACGCAGTCACGAGCACGAAGGCCTTGGGATTTCCCTTTCTCGCTATTGTCCTGATTGCCTCAAGACCGGAGATGCCGGGCATCTGGACGTCCATGAGCAGTATATCGGGATTGAGTACCGCATCGAGCTCTACTGCCTCACGCCCTGAAGAAGCCGTACCTACGATCGAATAGTCCTGGCTGAAATGGCGCTTGATGAGCAGCGAGAGGCCGAGCACCATTGGCTGCTCGTCATCCACGATGAGCACGCGCTTCATTCCTTCTCCTTTCCCGTTGGTTCTGCCTGATGTTCCGTACTGGCAGGCAGAAGTATGGTGACGCGGGTGCCGTGCCCTGGTTCGCTCGCAATTTCCACTCTGCCTCTGCCATTGGTCGCAAGCGCCACCCGTCGCACCACATTGTGGAGCCCGATGCCGCGCTGAGGAGAAGTATCATCAGGATCAGCGGCTGCGAGTGCAAGCGCAATGTCATCTTCCGACATTCCCTTGCCGGAATCGCTCACCGAAAGCCTGAGCATGCTGCCATCGACTCGGGCCGAAATGATCACGTCACCACCCTGCTCGATATCCCGTAGGCCATGCACGATGGCATTCTCGACAAGTGGCTGCAGCAGCAGGGCCGGAGTCTCATATCCCAGCACCTCATCCGCGACCTCAAGGCGGAAACGGTAACGGTCCCCGAATCGCAGCCTGAGAAGCCAGAGGTACTGGCGTACACATTCGATTTCCTCTGCAACCAGGACAAATCGAGTAGATGGCTTCAGCACATAGCGTATGAATGCTGCAAGTTTCTCCAGAAATTCCGCAGTCTTCTCGTCTCCCTGCGCGAGTGCAAGCTGCCATCCGGCAGCCAGTGTATTGTACAGGAAATGAGGATTGATCTGGGTCTGGAGCGCAAGCAGCTCGGCATCCTTGAGTCTGTGCTGATAGGTAAGATTGCGCATGCGCTCTTCCAGCAGGTTTCGTTCAAGCTCGGCTTTTCGCGTGAGTTCCTCGAATGCCTCACGGACGCTTGCCTGCATGGCGCTGAATGCATCATGCAGAATGCCAATCTCGTCCTCAGCCTCGTACGGCGGCAGGGGGTGGTCATACTCACCCCTCCCCACGGCATCTGCCGCGATCGCCAGTCTCGAGAGAGGATCGGTAATTGCATAGGCGTACCGGGCAATCAGCGCAATGGAGAACAGAAATGCTGCCGCCAGCAGAGCAAGGTTGGAGAGGAGCGCCATCCCTATATTCGTCTTGTAGATACTGAATGCCCCCAGAGACGATCCAAGCTGCAGGGTGTCAATGTGCCCGCTCAGATACTCGATCTGGGAGGCGCTTTGACGTGCAGACTCATGGAGGGCTACATAGGTAGCTACATCCCTGCCTCTCTTTGCCTGCACTGCTCCTTCCGCTGCCGCCAGATAGTCATCAATAAGGAAAGCCAGATTCTTTTCAAGCAGAAAGATGTCATCCACCTTGCTGGCCCGGTTCAGCCGTTCGGTCATTGACGCGAGACGGGTGCTGGCAGCAATGAAATCCTTGAGTGATTCTGAATTCTTGGCGGTGAGATATCCTTCCAGGCTCTGCTGAGTCTGTCGGAGCGTCGTGCGCAGGTTTTCCATGGAGGAAGAATTGCGGAACAGCAGTTCCACTGATTTAGCCAGGTCGAATGACGCAATGGTGGTATAGCTGGTCGCGAGAGAAAGGACGAGCAGAATGAGGCCCGAATTGAGCATGATACGGGTTCTTATGCTTCGGTGCCTGACTGGTCGGCGATGTCCGCGGCCGACCTTGCCCGGCTGGGGAATCACAATGCCTTCGGAAGGATTCGATGCTTCCTGACTCATCGGAGGGCCTCCCTGGCTGGCTGTATGCTGTGTCCCACTTTGATGACTGCAGGGCCGGCAGTTCCGCTCTTGAGTTCCAGAATGGCATCGATCGCCTTCTCGCCCATTGCAGCAGCATCTCTCACGATGGTTGCATGTACCACACCTTTTTCAACCAGCCGAATAACCTCGGCATTGGCATCCGCGCCAACGATGACAATTCTCCCCACCTGGCCTCTGTCGACAATCACCTGTGCTGCACCTATGGTGCCGCGGCTGTCGGCGCAGAGTACCGTATTGATGTCAGGATGCATATCCAGCATGCTCGCACATGCCTGCTCGCCACCGAGAATGCTGGCTTCTTCACGGACTGCTGCCACTACCAGAGCTCCCGGCTTTGCAGCAAGCGCTGCAAGAATTCCTTTGTAGAATGGCTCTTCATGAGGCTGCATCGCGCTGAAAGGGCTTGATGGCAACATGACGCCTATCCGCGCCGCCGAGCCGAGCAGCCCCAGTACGATACCCGCTGCATCCTTGCCCTGATTGAAGGAATCACTGATGACGGCACGAGGAGCACCTTGCGGAGCAGCATCAGGCGAGAGAAGCACTACTGGGATCGCACGTTCCCTTGCGTTACCGAGTACCTTGCCTACATCGATACCTTGCGGGACATAGAGCAGCATGCCATCTGGTCTGCCTTTCAGTGCTATGGAAAACCAGCGTTCCGCATCACCGCTGAGCGTTCCACCCTCCCCATTCTCATTCCCATGGCTGCTGTAACGGATCAACTGGAGGGCCACGTCCCGTCTCTGTGCCTCCTGCCGAAGTCCCTGTACCAGCGATGTAAAGAACGGATCGGCAGCATCAGGCACAATGGCCGCAAGATGATAGCGTGCCGTTTTTACGGAAGCCGGATTGCGGAGAATGGTTGCAGCGAGGGCTGAACGGCTCCTGTCCGCGAGCCGGTAGTTGAACAGCAAGGCACCAGCCAATGCGGCACCCAGCACCAGAACTGGTATCAGGCGCCCCATGTTCCGCTTCATTCCACTGTCACGCTCTTTGCAAGATTGCGAGGCTGGTCAATGTCTCTGCCAAGCTCCAGCGCACAGAAATAGGCGAAGAGCTGCAGAGGCACCACCATGCTGAAGGGATAGAATCGAGGGTCTGCCTTGGGCACCGGAATGAAATCATCAACGAGAGCTTGCGTCTCCGTATCGCCTTCCACGCCAACCGCAATGACCGGTCCGCCTCGCGCCTTGATTTCCCTGATATTCGAGATAGTTTTGTCGTGCAGATAGTCATCCGACACCAGGAAGAAACTGGGAACGTCCGGACTAATGAGCGCGATGGGCCCATGCTTCATTTCGCCAGCAGAATACCCCTCTGCATGGATATAGGAAATTTCCTTGAGTTTGAGCGCTCCTTCCAGCGCGATGGGATAGAGAATCCCTCTTCCGAGGTAGAGAAAATCCTTTGCCCGGTAATATTTCTTGGCGATTGCCTGGATATGGTCACGCTGATTGAGTGTTTCCTTGACCATCTCGGGCACTGCGGCAAGCGCATTCGCAAACCTGGTGCCTTCCTCTCTCGACATGTCACGCATGCGGGCCATGAGGAGCGTGAACAGATAGAAGACCGTGAGCTGGCTGGTGAAAGCCTTGGTACTTGCTACCGCAATCTCAGGTCCCGAATGGACGTACACCCCACCATCCGATTCACGGGCTATCGTAGAACCTACCACATTGCAGATGCCCAGGACAGTGGCTCCTTTCCTTTGGACTTCGCGCATGGCATAGAGAGAATCCGCAGTCTCGCCCGACTGACTCACCACAAACCACAGCGAATCATTTTCCACAACAGGGTTGCGGTGACGAAGTTCGCTCGCCAATTCAGCCTGGGCGGGGATACGGGCTACCTGTTCCAGCAGGTAGGAGCCTGTCATGCCTGCGTGCCAGCTCGTACCGGCAGCAATCACTCTGACTCTCTTTACATCGGCAAGCTGTCGTTTGGTAAGATTGAGCCCACCAAGCTTGGCTGTCGCATTCTCCAGGTCTATGCGCCCGCTCATTGCGCGGGCGATGGATTCGGGCTGTTCGAAGATTTCCTTCTCCATGTAGTGCATGAAGCCTGTTTTTTCTATAGCGCCGAGTGCCCAGCTCACTTCATCAATCTTTTTGTCGAGTTTCTTTGCGTGGCGATCACAGATCGAGTAGTTGTCCTTGGTGATATCCACCACTTCGCCATCATTCAGGTAGATGACGCGGTTGGTATAGGCGACCATTGCAGTAATGTCGCTGGCAAGCAGCATTTCTCCATTCCCCACGCCGATGATGAGCGGGCTTCCATTGCGGGCGCCGACTATCCTGCCTGGTTCATCGGCATGCACCACCGCGATGCCATAGGTTCCCTCCAGATGCTGGAGTGCCGCAAGGACCGCCTCCAGAAGGTCGCCCTCATAATAGGAGGATATAAGGTGTGGAATGACCTCGGTGTCCGTCTCGCTCCGGAACTTACAGCCTTTCTTCTCAAGAAGGATGCGAAGGGTCCTGTGATTCTCTATGATGCCGTTGTGCACCACGGCAATTTTGCCTGACTGGTCGAGATGGGGGTGGGCATTCTCTCTGGTGACACCGCCATGCGTCGCCCAGCGCGTATGACCTATGCCCCAGGCTCCTTCCAGATCCTTTGGCACCTCATGCTGCAGTGCGGCAATCTTGCCCACTGTCTTGATGATTTGAAGGCGGGGTTCGCCCGAAATCCTTCCTACAGCGATGCCTGCCGAGTCATAACCTCTGTATTCAAGCCGCCGCAATCCCTCGAGCAATACATTGGTTGTTTTCCGTGGTCCGGTGTAGCCAATAATTCCGCACATGTGCACAGCTCCTCGATTACCTGGCTGGGATACCTCATGGTAGCATGATCTCGACGATGGAGCATCCCTTATTCAAAGCATACTGAAAAAAAAGCCGGCTTTCCATATTTCACCATACAGAAAGCTGTATATCCCATCCAGGCACTAGCCATGCTTGCAGTCTTTCGATAGCGTAACAGTATGCAGAACAGTCGGGAAATCAAGTTATTTCATTATGAAGCAATTGATTCCACCATGGAGGCAGCGAGAAGGCTCGTTGCGGAGGGGTTCGATGACATTGCAGTCATCAGAGCAGATACCCAGATAGCTGGTCGCGGCAGAGTGCCAGGCAGACGATGGCAGGACGCGCCAGGTGCTTCTCTGCTCATGACGCTTGTGCTGCCTCCTCTCGCAACTTTGCCCTCTGCGCTTCCACTGCGCGCAGGGCTCGGGGTACTCAGCTGCATCAAACCGCTGGTTTCCGAAAGGTTTCGTCTGGCGCTCAAGTGGCCCAATGATGTACTGGTGCTGCCTTCTCGTGGAGATGAGCATGGTCTTGTGGCGAAACTCAGTGGCATCCTGTGCGAGACGGTGCAGGGCCGCGCACTGGTGGGGATTGGTATCAATGTTCGCAAGGCATCTTCGGCCGGCGTGCTCGACAGGCAGGCCATAAGCATTGAAGACATAACCAATGGTGATCTTGGCGTATTTGGATCGCTGGATGAAGCAGCGCTGCAGGTTGCAGAGTCGGTGCTCGGCGTGTTCTCGTATGAAGGCTGGCAGCATGAGTACCTTGCACATTTCTGGGGTCTTGGGTCTTGGGTCGAGTTCAGTGCCGGCAGGCCTCCAGAGATCCTTAAGGTACAGGGGGTGCTTGAAGGGATTACTGAAGATGGCGCTTTGATACTCAGCCATGATGGTGAGTCTCGTGTCTATCATGCAGGTGAAGTGGAAAATGTGCAATTGATACAATGAAGCTACAGGTGCGTTCTGCGAGCACGGCTGGCAGCCACATTGGTGCGGGCAGGTGGTGAGGGGTGCGTGAGGTGGTGGAGGCGTGGTGTGTGGGGGGAAAATAAAAAACCTGGCGACGACCTACTCTCCCGCGATATGCAGTACCATCGGCGTAGGAGGGCTTAACTTC
>JAOABY010000045.1 GCA_026418115.1 Spirochaetaceae bacterium
CCTCATTCCCATTTTCAGCGTCATCTTCATTGCATTGTTCTTCTTCCCGATGACCACCTGGATGGGTGCGGTGGATGGTGAGAATATCAAGACCATCGGTGAGGCAATGGCACAGATTCCACTGGGCCAGGCATTCAACGATACCGATTCTTCCAAGGCGCTCATGTACGCACTCATCTTCTCGCTGGTGTTTGGCTACATCTACTTCATGGCACGCCGGCTGCTCGATATGAAGGCAGCAGGCGAAGCGCTGCTTGATGGTTTCCGTGCAATGGTGCCGGCCGCCATGATCCTTACCCTTGCCTGGACACTCGGCAGCGTCATCAAGACGGGGCGCGCAGATGGCGGCGTTGGCCTTGGTCACTATCTTTCCGAAGTCGTCGTCAATGGGAACTTCCCCATTTCGTTCTTCCCGCTCGTGGTCTTCATTCTCGCCTGTATTATTTCCTTCGCAAGCGGCACGAGCTGGGGAACCATGGGCATCATGGTGCCGGTGTCGCTGCCCATCATTGTGCAGCTTGCCAAGATGGCTGGCATGACACCTGAACAGACCGTCAATGCAACCGCGCTCACGATCGGTGTGGTGCTGGGAGGCGCTGTCTTCGGTGACCACTGCTCGCCTATTTCAGATACGACCATTCTGTCCTCGACAGGCGCTGCGGTGCCACACCTGGAGCACGTTGCAACTCAGCTGCCCTATGCTGTCTTTGTGGCAGTGTGTGCCATGATTGGTGCAGTAGTGGGCGGATTCACCTGGAATGCGCTGGCAGGTATTGTGGCTACCGCGATTCCATTCGTAGTAGGAACCTTCCTGCTGCCGAAATGGTTCGGGCCTAAACACTACGGACTGGAATGAGATCTCTTTGATCTGTATTACGGGAGCCGGCTCCGCACAGGGAGCCGGCTCTTTTCATATGAACCCTGCAGAAGATTGGCTGATGCAGGAGTGGCGGCTAGACAATCCGCTTGCAGACATAGGGTGATGTCATTGCCTGCAGAAGCGTGCCATAGCCAATTCTGAAACTGACGATATCACCGACCCGCACCTCGTGCTCCGCATGTGTGACATCCAGAATCAGGTGATCGCTTGAGGCTCCCAGGATATCCATGCCAGGTTCGATGCACGCAAGACTCTCCAGCAGCACATCCTGCCTGCCAATATTGACGATGGCTCTGCGAATGAGCCCCCGATCCTGAAAGACCGGATGCCCGCCGAAGCCGTCTTCGCCGGTTGTTCCGATGGGGACCGAGGGTTTGGTGGCGCATTCAATGACCTCGGCGTGCAGGACAAAGGCATCCTGTCTGGTTCCTGGCCAGGGGGTTCTGTGGATCGACTCAGTGCCAAGAAGAATCGCCTCACCAATGCGAAGCATATTGATGCCAGCAGGCAGCCCGCCGGCTGCCATGAGCGGCAGCGTGCTCGTATTGCCTCCCGATATGAAGCGCAGGCGAAGGCCGAGCATCTGCTCGACCTGCTGCGCCAGCCGTACCAGCAGGCCGAGGTTTGCTTCCGTAGGAATGACACCACCATAACAGGTGAGATTGGTGCCCACACCCAGCAGCTCGATATGATCAAGCCGCATGACCTGCTCTGCAGTTGCCAGTACCCTGTCCGGCCACAAGCCTTCGCGCAGATCGCCGAGATCTACCATCAGTATGATGCCATGGCGTTTCCGGAGCGCGGCAGCCGCGCTGTTCAGAGCCTCGATGGTAGCAAGTTCCGAGTTGAGACTCATGTCAAACTGCTCAACAATGCTGGGAGCTTCAGAGATATGTGGTAATCTCAGCATGAGCGTGGGAGCCGTAATTCCAGCTGCTCTGATTCTCTGCAGGTTTGCTGTTCTCGATTCGCCGATCCCGGCGACACCGCCTTCGAGCATTGCCCTGGCTACTTCCGGCATGCCGCAGCAGCCTTTGGTGACACCCCATACCTCGACACCATACCTGCTGCAGAACTCGACCACCGAACGGGTATTGCCAACGAGAGTTTCGTACCGAATCTCAAGACAAGGGGTTTTCATGATGCTTCTCCTGCAGAGTATCCCATCCGCCAGACGTCAAATCAACAGGAATTTTTATACAGGCGCGTAAGGTCGCCAATCTTGACAATGCCGAAAGCCGGTGCTTGAATGGTGTATACTTTCTATCAAAGAAATCAGCCATGGTACGACAAGCAGGAAGACAGATGACAGCCGAGGAAGCCGCATACCAGAAAATTGTGCATCTCATTCTGGCAGGCCATTACAAGCCTGGTGATTTTCTCCTGGAGGTTGAGCTTTCCAACAGCCTCGGCATGAGCCGTACACCGGTAAGCCGCGCCATAAGCAGACTGGTTGTCGAAGGCTTCCTGTGCAAGATGCCCAAGAAGGGCTGCTATATTCCTCAGCCTACACCGCAGGATTCAGAACAGGTGTTCAGAGCACGCATGGTGGCGGAGGGCAAGGCTGCCGCACTGGCTGCTGAGCATGCAACAGATGAAGAGATTGCAGCGCTTGCCCGAGTCCTGGAGCCGGAAGAAACACTGCTCGCACAGAGAGACAAGGATCAGGTTGCCCAGATCAATCGGGCATTCCATCTTGGTATTGCGCGAGCCTCCCACAATGCCTATATCGAGAACTGGTGTCGAACCATCTTCTGGAAATCGAACCTCTACATATTCTACTTTGACAGTTTCTATCATCTGACCCAGCATGACGATGTACCGCCTCAGCAGACTCCTGTCCAGCACAAGGCAATTCTGGAGGCAATCCGCCAGCGCAACCCAGAACTTGCCGAAGCGCGTATGCTGGAACACATCCAGAACACATTTGAAAAACTGCTGTATGGGCTCTGAGCCTCTCGCGCAATGTACAGCTCCCGACAGCCTGCTTCCTACCGGAGCAGGTTTTTTTATTGCTGAGGAAAATTTGTGCTTGACAGCAGGTGAGTATGACTTATAATGCATTTATGCACTGTTTGATGTATACATCATGGAGTGCATAAATGCAAAGAAGGAGGCCTGTATCATGCAAGGAGTGGTTGCGAAGGGAGTCATCTCTCTGCTGCCGGTGGTATTGACCCTTATTCTGGCATTTACCACCAAGGATGCGATTATTTCGCTGTTTATCGGCTGTCTTGCCGGAGTGCTCATCGCAGGTTTCGATCCTGCCACCGGCATGTCAAAGCTCCTGCAGCATGCACTCGGTAATGAAGACTTCATCTGGGTCATGATGATCGAGATCTTCATCGGAATCATGATCGCGTTCTACATGAGAGCGGGAGTGATTTCTGCCTTCGCCGAGGTAGCATCGAAGAAAATCAAGACGCGCAGAGCTGCATCAGGTTTTGGATGGCTGCTTGGGGTCTTCATCTTCTTCAGCGATTATTTTTCGCCGCTGTTCAGTGGCCCGATTGCCCGTCCCCTCA
Organism: Spirochaetaceae bacterium; assembly: GCA_026418115.1. Classification (GTDB taxonomy): domain Bacteria; phylum Spirochaetota; class Spirochaetia; order Treponematales; family Rectinemataceae; genus Rectinema. The sequence goes on from JAOABY010000045.1 coordinate 3,406, forward strand.
CAGACAAGCACAAGGTGTCGAGGGAGATGCTCGCCTATGAACTGGACTCCGGAAGTGCGCCGGTATGTACCATCATCCCGCTCTCCGCATGGGCTGTGTACATCGCTGGCCTGCTGAAAGGCTACGGACCCATCCAGAATGCGGAAATAGGCATGTCGACCTTCATCCGGTCCATTCCCTTTAACTTCTATGGCATTCTGGCCGTCGTCCTGGCAGGTCTCATTGCATACCAGATCATTCCCAACTTCGGTCCCATGAAGAAGGCCGAAGAGCGTGCATTGAAGGAAGGCAAGGTGATTCGTGATGGTGCCACACCCCTCGCCGGCGTTGAAATGGAAGAAATCAAACCAGCAGAGGGCAAAAAACCCAATCTCTTTGTCTATCTCGTGGTACCCGTCCTGATTGTCATCGGCATTGCGCTGGGCACCTATCTCATTCTCCACAGCACCAAGACCCTGGAAGCATTCATTGCAGCAGTGCTCTACCAGGCGGTAGCGCTCACGATCGGCGGCTATTTCAAGAGTATAAAGGAAGTGACTGATACTGCGATCAAGGGCATCAAGGCCGTCATTCCAGCCATCCTCATTCTTGGTCTCGCATACTGCATCAATGACATTTCAAAGGCGCTGGGCGCACAGAAGTACATTTTCGAGATGTCGAAGAACTGGATGACACCGGGCATGCTACCGCTGGCTACCTTCCTGGCTGGTGCGCTCATTTCGTTCTTCACTGGTACATCCTGGGGTACCTATGCAATTCTTACCCCCTTCGTCCTGCCTCTCGCCATGCAGCTCTCCGGCGACACGATTTCTACCCTGGTACTGGTGACGGTGGGTGCCATCGTCAGCGGTGGCTGCTTCGGTGATCACTGCTCGCCGGTTTCGGACACGACCTGTCTGTCTTCCTTTGGTGCAAGCTGCGACCACATGGACCATGTCACCACCCAGATTCCGTATGCAGCAACGGCAGCCGGCGTGGCAGCTGTGCTCTTCGCGATTCTCGGATTCGTGGTGAAGTAAGCTGAACCTGATTGTGTGCAGAGGAGGAGCGCTCACGGCACTCTCTCCCTGCCTCGCAATTCAGGCGCGTGGAGGAATCTGCCATGGTCATCGGAGTACCAAGGGAAATCAAGAACAACGAATACCGCTGTGCTGCGACGCCGGCAGCAGTTGCGGAGCTGGTACGCCACGGACATGTGGTGATGGTAGAGCCGGGAGCGGGCATAGGCAGCGGCATTACCGACGAGGCATTTGTACAGGCAGGTGCCAGGCTAGCGCACACCGAAACAGTCTGGCAAGAGTCTGCATTGATTTACAAGGTAAAGGAAATTCTGCCGCCCGAGTATCGATTCCTCAGACGTGACCTTGCCATCTTTACCTATCTTCATTCCAACGCACACCGGGAAATGACCGATGCGCTGCTCGCGTCAGGCTGCATCGGGATTGCGTATGAGGATATTACCGATGCTGCAGGCAATTTCCCTTTGTTGCGGCCCATGAGCGAGATTGCGGGGCGAGGCGGTTTTCTGATGGCCTGCCAGCACCTGCAGAGCATGTATGGTGGTGGCGGACTCATGCTTGCCAGAGTGAATGGTGTCAGAACGCCAGAACTTACCATTATCGGCGCTGGCAATGCGGGCATGGGGGTAGCAGAAATGGCTGCCGCCCTTGGCAACAGGGTCACGATCCTCGATGTGTCCTTCGAGCGTCTCGATGCGGCCCGGCTGCGCCTGCCCCCCAATGTTGAGCTTCTGCTCTCGACACCTTCCAATCTGGAGATCTGCCTCAAGCGTTCCGACGTGCTGTTCAACTGCATTCTCTGGCCGAAGGCGCGACGGGACCATCTTGTGACTCGTGAGATGCTCCGGCTCATGAAGCCACATGCCATGATAGTCGATATTGCCTGTGATGAGGCGGGCGCCATCGAGACCTGCAGGGCAACATCCCATGACAAGCCAACCTATCGGGAAGAAGGCATTCTGCATTACTGCGTTGACAATATTCCTTCAGCTTTTGCTGCAACTGCGACCTCGCTCCTGAGCGCAGCCACGCTGCCCTATGCGCTCGAGCTTGCAGACAAAGGTGTGATTCGTGCACTTCGCGAGAATCCTCATCTGAGGAGAGGGCTTACCTGCATCAATGGAGTGCTGACGCTTGAGGAGACGGGGCGCAAGCAGGAGCGACCGTGGCAGACGCCGGAAGCAGTTCTGGAAACTCTGGGAAACTGAGCACAATGAGGAGGATACGTCCATGAAACAATGGCGTGTAGTGCAACTTGGCTATGGCATGCAGGGGCAGGCCTGTCTTGTTGACCTGCGCAAGGCAGCCAATATTGGCGAAATCCTGGTAGCAGACAGTCAGCCCTCAATCGTGGAAGCAATGAAGGCTCTAGGTGACCCGCGAGTGCGTGGAGTCCAGCTTGATGCCACCAATGATGAAGCACTTGCCAACATCATGCAGGGAGCAGATGTGGTCATCGAGCTCCTGCCGGGGTTGTTTGCGCTCAAAGTGGCGCGTGTCGCCGCGCGAGTAGGAGTCAACCTCGTTTCCACCATGTACCTGCTGAACCCTGGCGAACAGGATCCTGTAAAGCGGCAAGCCCAGAAACAGGAACTTGCGGAAATCGATGCGATCATGCGCTCCAGGGGAAAGACCATTCTCGAAGAGTTCGGCATGGACCCGGGCATCGACCTGGTGCTTGGGCGCAAGGCACTCGACGAGTTCGACGAGGTGCATGCATTCCACTCCTATGGCGCGGGATTCCCCGAGAAATCAGCAGCGAACAACCCCATTCACTACAAATTCACCTGGTCCATCATCGGCGTCATGCGATCGTACCTGCGTCCCGCCGTTGTCATCAAGGATGGCAAGGAAGTGCAGGTGCCAGCCGATGAAATGTTTGCCCCGCAGAATACGCACATCCTGGATCTGCCCGAGATGGGAGGCCCACTCGAGTGCTTCCCCAATGGCGACAGCAGCCACTTTGCGGGAATCTTCGGACTTAAGGGTTCCGTCAGGAGCATGGGCAGATACATCTGTCGCTGGCCGGGACATGCTGCGTTCTGGAGCGTCATGGCCAAGTGCGGGTTCCTCTCGGATGAGCCTCTGCAGGTCGGCGATGTAAAGGTAGCTCCCACAGCTTTCTGCGCAAGCCTGTTCTCCAGCCGCAAAGAGTTCTTCTATGGTCCGAAAGAGCGGGATATTGCCCTGATTCGTGCCGATGTGCGAGGCATCAGGCAGGGGAAACCCACGCAGGTGATCTACCAGATCATTGACTACCGCGATCTCGATACGGGCCTGACTGCAATGCAGAGGACTGTCGGTTTCCCGGCTTCCATTGGAGCACAGATGATCCTGGATGGCAGGATTGCAGCCAAGGGCGTACTCAGCCCTGCCATGGTCGATTTCGACCAGTACATGAAGGAGCTCGCACAGCGTGGTATCCGCATGACCCGCACCGAAATGGCGTGGGACGGCAGACTGGAACCCTGATACCAGAGCTGCTCCAGGAATCAGCAAGCACGTGTGCAAGGAGGAAGTAGTCATGGAAGGAGCAACAGGCAAGGCGCCGCTGGGCATCCTGTGCTGGGAGGCTGGAGCAATGCCTCGGGGTCTGGCACAGCTTGAGAGCCTTGTCGGCAACAGTACCAACCCGGCTTCATACAGTTTTCCTGTCTGGATGTACCGGGTCCAGGGCGCCAATATCCATACGATTCTCGAAAATCCCAGTCCGAAAGCCCTCGAAGCCATGATCGCAGCAGGGAAGGAAATGGCAGCAGGAGATGTGCGGGCCATTACGACAAGCTGCGGGTTCAATGCGATTTTCCAGAAGGAGCTCGCTACAGCACTGCCAGTTCCTGTCTTTACTTCAAGCCTGCTGCAGGTGCCATTTGTACAGCGAATAGTTGGGGCAACAGCAAAGATCTGTATCATTACAGCGAATGGTTCGGCACTCAAACCCGAGCATCTGGCTGCAGCTGGTATCGAGCGGACGGATACGCTCGTCATCCGGGGGCTGGAACAATGTGCCCAGTGGAGAAAGATCTTTGAAGCGCCGGAAGAAGACATGGATCTGCCTGCCGTGCGTGGAGAAGTAGTGGGCGTGGCTGTGGAAGCGCTGCGTGAGGATCCTGCCATCCGGGCATTCGTGCTGGAATGCACCGATCTTCCGCCCTTTGCTGCTGATATCCGCAAGGCGACCGGTTTGCCTGTTTTTGATTACATAAGCATGGTGCACCATGTGCTTGAAGCGATTGGAGGGTTTCAGCCGGAGTGAACGAGAGAAGGCTGCAACGATGCATGGCGAGCCATCACACTGCACATCATGGCAAGCCTCCTTGCAGTGTGATGGCAGGGGCTGGTCATCTCCCGTGATGGCCAGCCCTTCTTGTATGGTCATGCTGTGAGCAAAGTACCGTGTGCCCCAATGCCGGCTTTCCTGCTCGCATCAGCAGGTTTCCTGGGCAGTACGGGCGATGATTTCCTCCTGGTGATACTTGTCGAGGTCCACAAAATAGTCACTGTAACCTGCTACACGCACCAGCAGATTGCGATACAGCTCCGGCCGCTTCTGGGCGTCGCGAAGCGTGCTGGAGTCTACAACGTTGAACTGCATATGATGGCCGCCCAGCCTGAAATAGGTGCGGATCAGGGCGCAGAGCGCATCCATTCCTTTCTGGCCTGCAAGCACCGAGGGGAGAAAACGCATGTTGAGCAACGTGCCGCCGGATTTGACCTGCTCCATTTTCGCCAGCGAACGCACTATTGCGGTAGGTCCGTGACGATCGGCACCATGTGAGGGAGAGGTGCCATCCGATTCAGGCTGATGTGCAAAGCGGCCGTTTGGCGTTGCACCGAGTTTCTTGCCAAAATACACATGACAGGTGGTGGAGAGCATGTTGAGATGGTAGGTCGGACCTCTCGTGCTCAGCCTGCCATCTATGGTCTTGAGGAGGGAAGCATAGACCCGCTGCATGATGGTATCGGCATACTCATCATCATTGCCGAAGAAGGGTGTACGATTCCACAGGAATTGCCTGAGTGCCTCGGCGCCTTCCCAGTTGCGCCGCAGAGCATCCAGCAGCGTTGTCATCGAAATCGTTCGGTCTTCAAAGACATGCTTTTTCAGTGCCGCAAGGCTGTCGGTGATCGTACCCAGTCCGCAGCACTGGATGTATTCGGTATTGTAGCGTGCACCTCCATCATAGTAGTCCCTGCCTTTCTCGATGCAGTCATGAATGAGCACGGAGAGGAAGGGAGCCGGTGCATAGGATGCGAACATGCGCTGCAGGAAGTTATCTGTGGCGATCTTGATGCTGACGACATAATCGAGCTGGCGCTCGAATGCCTCGTACAGCTCGTCAAATCCTGCAAACTTCGTCGGGTCACCAGTCTCAAGGCCGATTTTTTTCCCTGTCAGGGGATCCACACCATTGTTGAGTACAAGCTCGAGCACTTTGGGGACATTGAGATAGCCATGGAGGATGTAGGCTTCCTTGCCAAAGCAACCGGTTTCGACACACCCGCTGGTGCCGCCTTCCCGTGCATCCTCAATACTCTTGCCCATGCCAACCTGCTCGGCGACTACCAGATCGGCGTTGAACAGCGATGGATAGCCTGAGCCCCGTCGGATGACCCTGGCAGCAGTCTGCAGAAGAGGTTCGGGTGTCTTCTCGCTCACATGCACGCTCACCTGTGGCTGCAGCAGCTGCAATTCATCCAGCACCTCGAGGATGAGGCTCGATACCTCGCTGGAACCATCCGAGCCATCGCTGCGGAGGCCGCCGACATTGATCTGGGTAAAATCGTTGTAGGTGCCGCTTTCCGCTGCAGTCACACCTACCTTGGGAGGCGCAGGCGTATTATTCACCTTGATCCAGAAGCATGAGAGCAGCTCCTTGGCTTTCTCCCTGTCCAGCGTGCCAGCTGCAACCTCACGCTCGTAGAAAGGCGCCAGATGCTGATCGAGGTGGCCTGGCGACATGGCATCCCATCCATTGAGTTCGGTGATGGTACCGAGGTGCACAAACCAGTACATCTGCAGCGCTTCATGGAAAGTCCGTGGCGCGTGGGCAGGTACATGCCTGCAGATTCTGGCTATTTCCATGAGTTCAGCTTTCCGTATGGGGTCCTGCTCGGTCGCCGCCATGCTCTCGGCAAGCGATGCGTGCCGCTCTGCAAAGATGATTGCCGCATCACAGGCAATATCCATGGCCATGAGCTCGTCGCGCTTCTCGGTGGCATGAGGATCATGGAGAAAATCGAGCCGGGCCAGGGCATCTGCAATATCGCGCTTGAAATCCAGCATGCCCTTCTGGTAGATCGTGCCGTCCAGTGCGGTATGTCCCGGTGCGCGCTGTTCCATGAACTCGGTGAACAGGCCGGCTTCATAGAGTGCCTTCCAGTTGTCCGGTATCAGGGCAAAGGCGCGATCACGCATGCTGCGCCCTTTCCAGTAGGGCACTACTTTACCCTCATAAAGATCAATGTCTTCTTTGGAAATGTGGTAGCTCGTCATGGGCCGCGAATCGAGCACCTCAAGATCTTGTCTGGTGTGGCAGTTGAGCTCGGGGAAGGTCGAGACGGCCTTGGGGGCAGGGCCTCGCTCTCCGACAATAAGCTCGTCTTCACCTATGTAGATCGTCTTTCGCTCGCAGAGATGCTTGAAATTGAGCGCCCGCAGGATGGGGGTGGGGTATTTGCCCAGATTTTCCTGGTAGAATGCAGTGACCAGCAGAGCACGTTCAATCGAAATGGTGGGATGAGTATTGAAGCTGCGTTCTCTGAGCCTGCGTACTCTCTCATTCATTGCTGTTATCCTCCCAGTGTCACGGCGGCGTGGAATCGTCGCAGGAGCGCTGCGGCGCGTTCCTGTTGCTGCAGTGAAGGTGTTGGCGTATCGGGTAGACGATAGTGTCGACCCAGACGGGCATACTTGGACCTTCCCGAGGCATGGTACGGCAGCAGGTGGACTGACTGGATGCCGGACAGCTCTGCAATGAACCTGCCTATGGCCAGAAGGTTTTCCTCGCTGTCATTCACTCCCGGGATGAGCGGTATCCTGATGGAGATAGCTGCTCCCGCGCGCGAGAGCGCCACTAGGTTGTCGAGAATGAGTGTATTGTCGACGCCCGTGTAGGTACGGTGCTGCGCTGCATCCATCAGTTTGAGATCATAGAGGAAAAGATCGGCATAGCGGGCAGCCTCGAGCAGGGCAGAGCGGGCGGCAAAGCCGGAGGTGTCAACAGCGGTGTGGATACCCTCATCCCGGCAGGCTTTCAGCATTGTCAGAAGAAATGCCGGCTGCGTGAAAGGCTCACCACCCGAGAAAGTCACTCCTCCGCCTGAGCTGTCAAAAAAGGATTTTTCCCTGCGAATCAGCTTGAGCACTTCAGAGCTTTCCGTCCATCGACCGGCACGCTCACGGGCAAGTGTAGGGCATGCTGCAGCGCATGCGCCACAGGCGTCACAGGCTGCTGCAGTGGCAACATGGCCGTCAGATGTGCGAGCTATCGCCTTCTGTGGGCAGGCAGGTATGCATGCGCCACATCCGATACAGCGATCTTCCCGGTAGATGAGTTCCGGCTGCGGATTGATGCTCTCGGGATTGTGGCACCACCAGCATGCCAGGGGACAACCCTTAAGGAAGACCGTTGAGCGAATCCCTGGGCCATCATGAATGGAATAATGCCGTATATCAAAGATAAAGCCTGCTGCCACCTGATACCTCGGCTGGCATGGCTTTCTGCCGCACCAGCGCAAGGCCATGATATACCGACATTACGGAACCGTAAAGCAGTTCTGCATTGACCGGCCGATACCTGCATACTATCATTATTAATATTAAGAGCATGCAAAGGCATGCCTGAGTGCAACTATCGCAAAATACAAGGCATATGTCGCAAGGAGGCAATTATGCGGAGAATTGCAGGAATGGCGGTGCTTCTGCTGGTATCTGCAACGCTTTTTGCACAGGCGCCAGTAGTACCCGGCGTGGGCAGCAGAAAAATCACCATCAATCTTTGGACTCACGATGATCCCAACCGCTCGGTACTGGAAAAGCAGTTCATCGCGGAATTCATGGCGGCCAATCCGAACATCACGGTGAACTACAACACCTATCCCTCGAACAGGATTTTCGAGGCACTGACGACTGCGTTCGCTGCCAACCAGGGGCCGGACATTTTCAATGTTTCCATCGGCAATGCGGTCTCATTCATCGACAATGGCCGCGTTGTGCCTGTTGACTATAAGGCCCTTGGTCTTAAAGGACCTGAGGAGCTTGAGGCGGAATATCTGCCCGGCACCCTTGATGCGGTCAAGCGGGGGTCTGATATTTATGGTCTGCCCCTCGAACTCACCAATATGTGCCTGTATGTCAACCGCAAAATGCTTCGTGAAGCCGGCTTTGATCCGGACAGAGACTATCCTCGGACATGGGAAGATCTGGTGAGGCTTTCGGAAAAGATCGTCCAGAGAAATGGCCAGATCATTACACGACGGGGCTTTGATTTCCGCTATGATGCGTATCCGAACATCTTCATCCCCATGGTAGAGCAGCTCGGTGGGGAATATGTGTCCAGGGATGGCAAGAAGGCAATCATTGGGGACGAGGCATGGCTCAGGGCGCTGCAGTGGATGAAGGATTTCGGGCCCACAGGCAGGAATCTCGGCTCGCCAACGTATACTGCAGCCCGCACTGCCTTTGACAAGAACAACGGCGAGGTTGCAATGTCATTCTCCGGGCTCTACCAGGAAGCGCGCATGAAGGCAGCCAACCCTGACTTCTTCAATTCGAAGGACTGGATGGTGGTGCCCTTCCCGCAGTGGAAGGATGCCAAAAAGAAGGTTACCGCCAATTATTCCGGTCACTACTACATGGTCAACGCCCAGTCAGACAAGCTTCGTCAACAGGCAGCCTGGATGCTGATCAAATTCATGCTGAGCCACGGAGATCAGTATCTTGAGAAGGTAGCCATTCTCCAGCCAACCAGGAAGCTGGTGGATTCGCCCATTTTCAAAAGCTTCCCGTATTCGGATGTGTTTGCCAGGGATTTCGAGAACGCCAGGATTGTCTATGTTGGCAAGGGGAGCGCCAGGCTGAGCACCCTGCTGAGCGAGGCGATCCAGAGTGTCATGGTCGGCGGTGTCGATCCCAAAGTAGCCCTGGAAAAACTGCGCAAGGAAGCCCAGGCTGTACTCGACACCGAAGATTGAACCAGGGCCCTGTACCATCACACTACTGACGCACACATGCAGCCAGGTTCTCTGAACCTGGCTGGAAGGAGCAGCACAGTGTCTGAGGCTGTCAGCAAGCGACGTTCGGGATCTACGCTCCAGGCGCGCACGCATCGCTGGGGCTGGGTGTTCGTGATGCCGGGCATACTGTTCTTCACGGCCTTTTCGCTCTATCCGATTCTGAATGCGATCTGGACTTCCTTTCACAACAAGAAGCTGCTGTCCCTGAAGCCGCCGCGTTTCGTAGGATTTCAGAACTATGTACAGGTTTTCTCTTCTTCCGATTTCTGGAATTCGGTACGGGCTTCGGCGGTGTTCTGCCTTGGTGTCTTTGTGCCGGTGTTCTGCGGCTCGTTACTGCTTGCAGTGCTGATCGCGAGTCGAAGAAAGGCGGGGCGTTTCTACCAGCTGGCGCTGTACTCACCTGCCATCCTGTCATCGGTAGTCACCGCAAGCGTATGGGTGCTGCTGTTCGATCCGCGGGGGCTCGCGAATCAGTTTGCAAATGCGCTGCTGAGAACCTCCGGGGTGGACTATCGCTGGCTATCCGATCCAGTCATGGTCCAGATTTCCACAATCATTGTCTATGTGTGGAAAACCATTGGCTACTACACCATTCTCTTTGTCACCGGCATAGGCAAGATACCTGCGACGGTTATCGAGGCGTCGATGATCGATGGGGCAAATGCCTGGCAGCGTCTGACCCGCATCATCCTTCCTCTGCTCAAGCCTACCATGGCCCTTGTCTCGGTGATGATTTTCATCTCGAGCCTCAAGACCTTCTCTACCCAGTATCTGTTCACCCAGCGTGGGGCACCGCTCGCACCGATCAATGTGCTCACCCTGAGCATCTACAGAACTGCGCTGTCGGATCAGAATCTCGGTAAGGCAAGCGTCATGAGCCTCTTCCTGTTCGCCGTGCTTCTGTTCCTGTCCTGGATCCAGATCAGGGCAGGCGGATCGGGGGAGGATCTGGAATGAACGCATCGAAACTGCCTGTATCCCTGCAGCGCTCCATCCTGCTGCATCGTCTGGGGAGCGCAATGGCTACCCTGGTGCTGCTCATTGTCTGCGGCATCGCGCTTGTGCCATTTGCATTCATGCTTGGTGCGTCGCTGATGCCGGGTACTGACGTGACGACGATTCCCTATCGCTGGATACCCCGTCAGCCACTGTGGTCAAACTATCTGCGCGCGCTCAGAGGGCTGGATGGATCCTGGATCTATCTGCGCAACATTCTGAACTCCTTCATTGTCGCAATCACCGTAGCCTGCAGCTCGGTCATGCTGGCATCACTCACTGGCTATGGACTTGCGAAGTTCAAATTCCGGGGGCGCAATTTGGTATTCATGGGGATCATGGCAACCATGATGGTACCTTTCGAGACCGTGATGATTCCGCTGTATCTGACGGCGGTAAAATTCGGTCTGCAGAACAGATACGCCGGTCTCATCCTGCCTTTTCTGACCAGTGCATTCGGTGTCTTTCTGATGCGCCAGTACCTGCTGGGCTTCCCCGATGAGCTCCTGGATGCGGCAAGAATTGATGGGTGTTCGGAGTTCAGGATCTATCTGAGCATCGTGTTCAGGAATGCAGCACCGGCAATTGCGACCCTCGCCATTCTGGCATTCAGAGGCCAGTGGGACAATCTTCTGTGGCCCCTTCTGATTGTGCAGAAG
>JAOABY010000046.1 GCA_026418115.1 Spirochaetaceae bacterium
CATTCTGGGTGATCCTCTGTATGGCACCAGGGATCCGCTTTTCCCTCATGCAACGCTCATGCTGCATGCACGAAGGCTCAAAATCAGCATTCCCGCAACTGAAAACACGATGGTGTTCAAGGCACCGCTGCCAGAGCGCTTTCACAGCATAATGAAGACACTGGGAGCTCCCGTGGCGAGACCAGGTCGCTCGTGAGTGCATGCAAGGTTTTTACATCTCTGTTTGCTGGGCTGAATTTTCAACTATCGGTACAATAAAAAAGCCCGGTACAGGCGGCGTGTGTACCGGGCTGGACCGCTGAAACGCGAATCAGTATCTGCGGCCTCTGTAACCGGAATCTTCCCTTTCGTAGCGGGGCTTCTCCTGCGCTTCATTGACGCGGAGCTGTCTTCCCATGAATTCCTGGCCATTGAGCGCAGCGATCGCTGCATCCGCAGCCTCGGCGTTCTCCATCTCGACAAAGCCGAATCCTTTTGCCTTGCCGGTGAAGCGGTCAACGATGATGTTCACAGAGGAGACCTCGCCATACTGGGAGAACAGGTCCTGGAGCTGGCGCTCGGACGTGGAGTAGTTCATGTTGCCGACATAAATTTTCTTGGACATTCGGAAATCCCTCGAATCATGGTGCCGTCGGTACGGACACCGGTTGGATCTGCCCAGGGCAGACCTTGAGCGATTCTCGCGGCAGCGTGTGCCGATCCCGGTGGGCTCAGTGGAGAAATGATATTTCTGTCATGATCATTCAGGGTCTTTCCGAATGGGACGCGAAGAAGAGAGGTGCCGGCACTCATGCAAGCCGCCCTGCAGGCGCCGGAGCTACGAAAGGAAAAACGATGCATCTAACAGCCATTTCCAACTGGGAACACCAGAAAGGGAACACCCTTCCACGGTTCTCGCATTGCTGATTTCAGACTCTACAATGCCACTGTAACGGCGTCAAGATGGCAACGTATGGAATTCATGCAAACTTGACAAAGAGTTCCGCATCTGTATAATCAAAATGACGGCAAAGTATCATCAGGAGGAAGTCATGACTGCAGTGTGGTACATAGTCCTTCCTCTTGCCGGTCTGTTTCTGGGATGGATGATCCGCTGGCTTTACGCCAGATTTCAGCTTGCTTCCGCAGAACGTGAGGCGGAGCGAATTAAACAGGATGCAGTAAGAGAGGCAGAGGCCAAGAAGAAAGAAATCCTGGTAGAAGCGAAAGATCAGCTCATTCGGGAACGAAACCAGCAAGAGCGGGAAATGCGCGAGAGAAGGATGGAGCTCCAGAAGTATGAGCGCCGCATCCTTCAGAAGGAAGAAAATCTCGACGCAAGGCTTGCGCAGGTCGAGCGTACGGAAGCACAACTCAAGTCGCGGGAAAAGAATATTGCAGAGCGCGAAGCTTTTCTGGCTGGTCAGGAAGAGCGCTATGCCGCAGAGCTTGAGCGCATTGCGGGATTCACGGCCGAAGAGGCAAAGAAGCTCATTATTCAGAGCATGGAGAATGATGCCCGCCGTGAAGCGCAGGTGCTCATCAACAAGATAGACCAGGAAGCCCAGCTCACTGCCGAAAAAAAGGCAAAAGATATTCTCATCACCACCATTCAGCGCATCGCTACCGAGTCAACGGCAGAGTCGACGGTCTCCTCGGTCAGCCTGCCTTCGGATGAGATGAAGGGTCGCATCATCGGACGTGAGGGGCGCAATATCAGAACCCTCGAGACCCTTACCGGTGTGGATATCATCATCGATGACACACCCGAAGCGGTGGTCATTTCGTGCTTTGACCCTATCCAGCGCGAAATCGCCAAGATCGCGCTCGAGCGCCTGATTGCAGATGGCCGCATCCATCCTGCGCGCATAGAAGAGATGGTGCAGAAGGTGACACGGGAAATCAGCCAGAAGATCTATGATGAGGGCGAAAAAGTCGTCTTCGATCTGGGATTGCACAACATGTCGCCTGAGCTGATCAAGGCCATAGGCCGCCTGCACTATCGGACAAGCTATGGCCAGAACGTATTGATGCATTCCAAGGAAGTTGCCGTCATTGCAGGCCTGCTTGCCGCTGAACTCGGTCTCAACCGTGAAATCGCCAAGCGAGGGGCACTGCTCCATGATATCGGCAAAGGCATTGTGACCGACAGCGACAAGAACCATGCCGAGATCGGTACGGAGCTTGCGCGGAAATTCGGAGAGGATGCGCGCGTGGTCAATGCCATTGCCTCGCACCACAATGATGTGGAGCCCTCATGTCCGGAAAGCGTCATTGTCCAGATTGCCGATGCCATTTCCGCTGCACGACCCGGTGCCAGACGCGAAACGCTCGACAATTACATCAAGCGCCTTGAGGATCTTGAAGCTGTGGCCGAAAGCTTCTCCGGCGTCGAAAAGGCCTTTGCCATTCAGGCTGGCCGCGAACTGCGTATCATTGTGAACAATGAACAGGTGACTGACGACCAGGCCCGGGAGCTCTGCAAGAGCATTGCCAGAAAGATAGAATCCGACCTCCGCTATCCGGGCAGGATCAAGGTCACCATCATCAGAGAAACCAGGATCGTGGAATACGCGCGATGAGCAGAAACACTGCCACCGTACTCATGATTGGCGATGTAGTTGGAGCGCCCGGTCTCCGGGCGCTCTATGCATTGTTGCCCTCGCTGATACGTCGTCATGATGCTGATCTGGTTGTTGCGAATGGTGAGAATGCCCTTGCTGGGTTTGGCATAGGAGCTGATGAGATCGCTGCAATGCACAGCTATGGTGTGCAGGTCATCACTACCGGCAATCATGTATGGGAACGCAAAGATGCTCCGGATCTGCTGGAACGTGAACAGTATGTGCTGCGGCCTGCCAATTACCCCCGTGGATTGCCCGGTCGGGGCATGGTGCAGGTCCAGGGCAGGCATCATGAATGGATCGTGATCAATCTTCAGGGTCGGCGCGAACTGTATGATATCGACTGTCCCTTTGCTGCTGCTGATGCGCTGCTCCAGGCTGCACAGAAACAGCATCCGCATGCAATCCCCGTCGTCGATTTTCATGCCGAACTCGCGCAGGAGAAGGAAGCGCTTGCATGGCACCTCGACGGGCGAGTTGCTGTGGTTGCGGGGACGCATACACATGTGCCCACCGCAGATGAGCGCATCCTCCCACAGGGAACCGGCTATCTGAGTGATATTGGCATGACGGGCCCCATCGACTCGGTAATCGGCATGAAAGTTGATACCTGCATCCGCCGGTTTCTGACGCAGATTCCCTTCAAAATGGAAATCGCCGAAGGCGATGCAGTGCTCATGGGGGCTGCCTTCACGATTGATGTGGAGACAAGGCGCTGTGTGGCAATCCAGCGCATCTTCGAAACCCTCTGACTGCGGGCAGCATGGAGAGCCGTACGGTGAACCTTGCCTTGAGCTGCTGCAACAACCGGGAAAGTTGAGCGAATTTTCTCCCGGCACCGCTTGACATGCAGGTGCCCTGCATAGTATATACCTACCCGTTCACCGCATGCGGCGATGGTGGAATTGGTAGACACGCTAGCTTGAGGTGCTAGTGCCGAGAGGCATGGAGGTTCAAGTCCTCTTCGCCGCAGACAGAAAGGCTGCTCCCGCGAGCAGCCTTTCTGTTTTTCTGAGCACCAGATCCTGCATACCGGCAGGCTACGCTGCACAACCTCCAGGTACGGTTGCCGTCCAGCGCTCCTGAATTCATGTCAAACCAGAGACCAGCGTCATGTACAGTGGTATGGTGAGCAGTGCTGCCACGGTTGTCAGCGAAGTACCGATCGCGGTGTATTCGGCATCCGCACCGTACGCTTCTGCAAGAATGGGATTCTGAGTCATCGCCGGCATCGCGGCCTGCATGAGAAATACCTGGCGCATGAGGAGTGGCAGGTCAGTCAGCTTCAATGCCAGCACCATCAGCAGAGGAGTCACGACAAAACGGCCTGCAAGTACCACGGCAAAATCTGGCTCGAATCGAAGCTCGTTCCAGTTGACTCTTGCGATCACCATTCCTATGAAAAGCATGGACAGCGGTGTGGTCATCGATCCGAGATACCTGCAGGTGTCCATGATGGAACGAGGCAGGCTGATACCGGTCAGAATCAGGATTACCGCCGTCAGAAAACCCACCAGCGGCGGAGAAAGAATGCGCCGCAGTCCCTGCCATGAGAGAAGAGAAGGTTTTGGCCTGCCATGGCGCAGTGCACCGTCTTTCGCAATCCCGTAGACTCCTATGGTCCAGAAGAGGGTTGTATTGGCAATGTAGTAGAGCAGCGCGGATGAAAGGCTCGCGTCCCCGAACAGCATCAGATTGACAGGCAGCCCAATGAACACTGCGTTGGACAGAGCGAACATTGACTGGAAGGCTCCCCTCCTATCTTCCCTTACCTTCAGAAGGGCAGCGATCAGCATCGCCACAAGATAGGAAATGAGCATCACTGCAAAGGGAACCGGTAGCCCCGGGAGCATGGCTATCAGCCGGTTCCTGTCGTATCCGCCCATGAGATTCGCAATCATATAGGCAGGCAATGCAACCTGCACCACCAGCCTGGATACGAGCACCCCTGCTGTCTGGTCAAACCAGCCTCTCCTGGTGAGGAGAAAGCCGAGCCCGACCATCAGCAGCACCGTTATGATACTCTGCAAGGCATTCAGCATAGTGCGATGGTACCCTAAAAGCGCTGATCAGGTACAGGGAAACAGATGACGAACCTGCTTCGAGGGGCGACGCTGCCTACCAGAGCAGGAGTGACACCCGACGTGAGGATGGCTTCGAGTTTGGCAGACTAGCGAACGGCGCTCAGCATTTCTTTATAGACTCTGTAGAGTATGATGCTCGCAAGTGCAAAAAATGCGAAAGTGCCAAACAGTATTCTGTATCCTGCATGTTCCACCAGCGCACCCCCGAGCATGCTGCCCAGGAAACTGGGCAGACCTATGCCCGCTCCCATGAAGAGCGCCATGCCGGTTGTACGCAGTTCGGGTGGTGTCTTGAGGTGTATGAACGCAACCGCTGCAGGTTGAAACATGCCATAGCAGAGCGAATGCAGAAGCTGTCCTGCGATGGCACCTGCAGGACTTGGAAACAGGGCATATATCAAAAGTCTGGCCACGATAGCCCATGAGGCGATGGCGATTGCAAACATCGGGCTGTATCTGCGTATGAATTTCCAAGACAGTATAATGAAGGGAATTTCTGATGCAGCTGAGAGTGCCCAGAGTCCGCCTATTGCCTGCACATGCAGTTCCTCTGTCACATAGAGCGAAAAGAATGAGCCGATGGGAGCCATTGCAAGCCTGCTGAGTGCAATGACAGCCAGTCCGAGCAGAAAGACATGATCCGGCCAGGCTGCAGTCCTCCCGCCCATGCCAGACAAGTACTGCGCTACTTTGAATGTTCCTGCTGTATTCTGTGGAGCGGGGCTTTCCTGAGGTGGTGCGCAGGTTTTCTCTGCAGTGGCATCAACCGGTACACCATGTTCCGGCAGCAGCCAGAGGCCTGCAAGATGCGCAAGCGTCAGTACTCCCATGGCACCCGCCATCACGAATGGCGTACTCGTCTCAAAACCGGGTGTCAGCTGCGCAAGCATGGCAATGAGTACAAAGCCTGCCGATCCTGTTGCACGCAGTATGCCATAGTCTGGGGATCGCACTCCCTGAAGGCGTGCGCTTTCAATCGTCTGCAGCAGAAATGCATCAAGCACGGGTACTGCAGTCTTGAGTCCCAGGGCGAGCATGGACAGGCCGAGCATCGTTGCAACAGCCATCGGAAGAGCGATGAGTACCATCAGTCCCGCCAGCACGAGAAGCGCTGAGACGATCAGGAGTGGACGATGCCTGCCTGTTCTGTCTGCCATGCGCGCAAGCACGATAGGACCTGCAATGCCTACAAGTTCAAACATGCCGAGAAATATGCCAACGAGCAGGGCGTTGTACCCCAGGCGGCGTACCATGACCTGCAGGTATGGTGAGGCAACACCATAGACCGCAAAGAGCAGAAAGTAATTTATGCCGAATCGCAGGGAAATCCGACTGTCAGCTGGCATCCTGGGGCACCACTTGGTCTATTGAGCGATCACTGAGAAGGTGAGTGCGTCTGAATAGTTGCCGGCTGTCAGGGTGGTGATATCGTCGACTGTAACGGATGCCTGGTACTCCACACTGGAGATTCCTGTGGGATTCTGCATGCTTTTCACCTGGACTGTACCCTTGCTGAGGTCAACATAGGAACCTGCAAACATCAGCCTGTAGGGGATTGTATCCGAAACCGATGCGTCTTCATGCACCATCACGCCGCCTGAGCGTGACCTGACCAGGATGCCATACCGGAAGTTGGACTTTACACTCACGCGGAAATACTTCGTAGTGGTCGCTGCAACATCAATGAAATCCAGGGACGTAATTGGCGTCGTACCTGAAAGATCGCTCAGAAAGCTGATGGATGCAGAGGGCGAGACCACGAAGCTTGCAGTGATTCCCAGAGTTGCAACCGGAGAGGTTTTTGCATTTCGATCGCTTCTAAACTTTTCTGTCCTGAGCCGGAAAGTACAAGGCAGGTAATATGTTCCGGGTGCAAGCCCAAAACCCCTCAGTGAAATTCTATAACTGACCGTAACTGGGTTCACGACATCGGAATACTTGGCTGTGTACAAATTGTACTGTGTGGGCCTGTCAGTTATGTAGGTATCACCTGGACCCTTCCAGTATTTCCAGTCATAGTTGAACAGATTGCCAATAGTAATAGTGCATGAAATAAGCCATACAGTCTGGGTTGATCCATTTTCCAGCACTCGATTCCATTGCGTTCTGTAGAACCCAGATACTGGTGGTAGCAGGTCTACAGTGATATCGCCAGTGGTCGATGGAGTATTCTTGATAATGGTAATGCTGCCATCGATGGTTGCCGTACTGCCATCATTCGCATAGATGATTGTGGGCGGATTCGCGCCCTGCAAGGTAAAATCGGCTGTCTGTGCATGCAGCGGAACACACAGCGTTGCGAGAAACAGAGGCAAGAGCACGGTGAGATATGACGATATCCGTTTCATACATCCCTAGTGTAATTCGGTACCAGAGATGGTGCAAGCCTACTTGCCGAACACCTTTTCAACCTTGGGGGTGATGATTGCCTGGCAATATCCATAATCCGGATACAGACGATAGAAATCCTGATGGTACTGCTCCGCCGGCCAGAAAGGACCTGCAGCTGCTACCTCAGTGACAATCGGGGCAGGCCAGTGCTGCTGTTCCTGGGCAATCGAGGCCTCCGCCGCACGTCTCTGGTCATCATTCAGCCAGAAAATGGCCGATCTGTACTGCGGGCCGATATCGTAGCCCTGTCGATCCTTCGTAGTGGGATCATGGATCTGCCAGAATACCGACAGAAGCTCATCATAGCTCACCTTTCCAGGGTCGAAGAGAATCAGAACTGCCTCGGCATGACCAGTCACCCCTGTACTCACCAGCTCATAGGATGGTGCTGCAATCGTGCCGCCCGTGTACCCGGAAATGACATCGATCACGCCGGGTAGAAGCTCATATACAGCCTCGAGACACCAGAAGCATCCGCCCGCCAGCACTGCATACTGCAAGGTATCATTGCGGGCATAGGGCACGGCGGTACCAAATTCGTGCTGGATACCAATCTGAGGGATACTGCTCTTCTCGGAAGCAGACTGTGCGATGGCAGGGTTCGCACCTCTGGTAAGCGGTAAATCGATGGGCTTCACCGTTTCTGCACCTGTTTCTGCCGACTGGGTTCGTGTGGCGCAGCTGGCCAGCATCGTGACCACAATTGCAAAGGCAATCATGAGGATGGACTTTTTCATACTAAAATAGTAATAAATTTCATCGCGTGCGCCCATGGGGTACATGCTTCTTGACGTTTCTGCACTCTGCTTCTACCATGCCACCATGATCCCGCCCAAAGTACAGGCAATACTGGACCGGCACGGGTTACAAGCCCTTGAATTCGAGCCTGGCTCCACCCCCACCGTTGAGACTGCCGCTGCACGAATAGGTGTGGCTCCTGGCCAGATAGCAAAAACCTTGCTCTTTACCGGCAAGTCAGGCAAGGCGGTGCTGGTTGTGGCAGCAGGAGATGTGCGTATCTCTTCCAAAAAGCTCAAAGCGCTCTGTGGCGAGAAAATGTCCATGGCGGATGGTGAACATACCTTGAAGCTTACCGGTTTCCGACCTGGTGGGGTGTGCCCTTTTGGGGTAGAAGGGATACCCGTTTATCTTGACCAGAGCCTCAGACGATGGAATACCGTGTATCCTGCGGCTGGCAATGACGCCACCGGAGTACCCATAGATTACGAGAAGCTGGCTCTCGTGACTGGCGGGATTCCCTGTCAGGTAAGCGAGCCGGTGCAGCCCTCAGATGATTCTCTGCAGAAGGAGTGAGCTTTTTCCAATATGGCAAGATATTGTATTATAAAAGTATAGAATTCTCATTCTTGACAGCGTGCTGCTTCTTCTGCACAATGAAAAATCCGATGAGCAGGGAAAGATTTTTTGATGATCCTGGTGTGATAACTGAAGAGGCTTTCAATCTGATTGCCGAAGCAGGGTACGAAAATTTTTCTATTCGCAAGGTTGCCTCAAGGCTCGGCGTATCGCCCATGACACTGTACAATTATTTCCCCAATCTGGAAGCATTGCTGAAGGCTACAGTCGTCTATGCGTTCAATCATGTGCTCATGACGATGCAGGCAGAGCTCGGATGCTACTTTGATCATTCGGGGAAATGTCCTCTCCGTGTGTTTCCTGCAATAGGCTATCAGTTGCTCGACCTCATGCAGCGTCAGCCAAACGTTTATAAATTCCTCTTCATGACCGACCTCAAGCCTTTCTATAATGATAAAACAATACTCAATCGTTATGAATTTGCGTTCCGCAAGACCGCTGAACACCTGCTCGATCCCTCAAAGGAGCAGGAGCTGCATCAGCATGTCTACCTGTTCGAGGTGCTGATCAATGCGCTGGTACGGAGCATCTTCATGAAGCGCGCCCCTGTGAATGAAGAGAATTTCCGCCTCTACGTAGAACTCGCCTACGACAGGCTTCTCAAGCCTTTTGAGCCTTACTTCAGGGGTGAGTGCAAGCATGAAGATCGATCAGCCAACTGTGTCCCACAGGATGATCCATCTCAATGATATTCCGTCATGCCGGACCGCAGAGCATCCGAAGCCTTCTGGTGGAAGGCGCGTTCCGTCGCGCCAGAATCAATCGCGTTGCGCCTCTGGAGGACAATTTTCTCATTCGTGAATATAACCGGCGTTTTCTGACATCTGTTCCCCCTCGATCGGTACTGGCTCGATGCACCACCTGGTCCTGGATGATCGGTGAACATGCTGTACATGTGCTTGTGCCTCGTCGAACAATGCCATGCCGATGCATCGTCTATCTGCATGGCGGATCATATCTCTTCACCTTTACCAGGCTGCACTGGAATTTTCTGGCACGTCTTGCGACGGAATCGGGGAGCATCATCATTGCGCCTGATTACCCGTTGGCGCCGAAATATTCCTGGGCACATGCCTACCGGATGCTCAGGAACATGTGGGAACGCATCGAATCAGAGATACCTGCAGCGTCCCTGACCGTGATGGGTGATTCGGCAGGCGGAGGTCTTGCGCTGGGCTTCTGCCAGATGCTGCGGGATGAGGGGAGAGCGCTGCCGGCCTCACTGGTCATGCTTTCGCCTTGGCTTGATGTAACGATGGACAACCCTGCGATAGAAATCATCGAGGACAAGGATCCCTTCCTCAGTGTTGAAGGGCTGCGCAAGGCTGGTCTGGCATGGGCGCATGGTGCAAATCCGCGCAAGCCTGCAATCAGTCCCATCTATGGAGACATGACCCACCTTCCTCCAATGAGCCTCTTTATTGGTACCAAGGACATTCTGCTGGCAGACTGCAGACGCCTGAGGGAATTATGTGCGGTAACCGGAGCCCGTCTGGACTATTATGAATATGAGCACATGGTACACGTGTGGGTGCTGATGCCTGTCGATGAATCGGAGCACGCCTTCCGGCAGATTCTCGGCATCATCGACACAAGTACGGCATGTACGGATTTCGAAGTCTGGAGGCGCTGGAGCGCCAGGGAGTGAGCCTATGATGCATGGCAAAAAAGTCGGTCTGCTTGTGGTGATGCTTGTTCTTCTGATGACAGTGACAGCTGCAGCCCAGAGTGAGCCTCGACAGCTGCATGTTGTGGGGAGAGCATCTGCAAGAATTGAGCCGGACAGGGCATCCGTAAGTGTGGGGGTGGAGCTTCAGGCTGATACCGCCCGCAAGGCTCAGGATATGCTGGCTTCGAAGGCAGCATCGGTGATAGACGCGCTCGTGGCACAGGGGTTGGAGAGGAAGTATCTCAAAACCGGATCCTACAATATTTATCCAATCTATGTTACCAAGGATAAGCGCCAGGTACTAGCCGGTTACGCAGCGAACACGGAGATCAGAATGGAACTGGAGAATCCCAGGGCTGTTGCAGGCATGCTTGATGCGGCGATGGCTGCAGGCGCCACCAGTGTGGGACAGATCCGTTTCTACAGGTACGACATGAGCAGCATCACCGATCAGCTCATCATGGACGCGTGCGAGGATGCGAGGAGAAAGGCGCTGGCCGCAACCTCGGCGCTCGGCGCAAGGCTTGGAGGGCCACTCTCAATTTCAATCCAGGATGGATCGGTGATGCGCCGTGAGAGTGACGCAATGATGCTCAAGGCAGTCGCTGCAGCTCCCGAAGCGAGCATAGAACCCGGTCTTATTGACGTACAGGTGTCCATTGACGTGACTTTCCTGATTTTTGCTGTTGATTGAGGGGTATGAGGGCTGTACAATAAGAAATGAGCCTGAACTCGCCAGCAGTCCAGTCAGATCTGCTCGAGGGATGGTGAAAATCATGCAATCTCCCGAGAAAAAAAGGAGGTAGAGATGCGCAAGATTTCTTACGTCTTCGTAGCCGCGATGCTTGTGCTCTCCATTCTGGCTCCTGCAGCCCAGGAGCTGAGAATTGGAGGCAAGGATTACGGCCCGATCGTGGACAAGGTCATCTTCGATGTCCGTATGGACCAGTCGATAGGTCTGAAGGACACCGCTGAAGGCAAGACCGACATCTTCGCCAACCAGATGAACGCGAGGACCTATCTCAACCTGCCTCAAGCAGATAAAGACAAACTCATGGTCTTCTCCGTTCCGTCCGGTTCATGGTCGCTGCTGACCAACCCCATTCCCAACAAGGCACCCTATGTCTGGACAACCGCTGCCGGCGAGGAATACTTCAATCCTCTTGCTATTCGGGAAGTGCGGTATGCCCTGAACTGGCTCATAGACCGCAAGAAGCTGGTCGATGAGATCCTCGCAGGCTATGGCGAGCCGATGTTCACCCCCATGACTCCCGGTCAGCCTGGCACCTATCGATACAACCTCATTGCTACCAAGCTCGGCCTGTCTCCCCGTGGCGATGAAAAGCGCGCGCTTGCCGATATCGAAAAGGCAATGCAGGCTGCCGCTGCCCTCCCCGAGAACCAGGGCAAGCTCAGAAAAGGTGCCAAATACTGGGAATACAAGGGCAAACCGGTCGTCATCAAATTCATTATCCGTGTTGATGATCCGAATGGCCGTCTCCCAGCAGGACGCTACATTGCAGATCAGCTCGAGAAAGCTGGCTTCCAGGTAGAGCGCCTCGAGTGGGACCGCTCCAAGGCCTCGCGCATGGTCTATGGCGATGACCCGGCCAAGTATGAGTGGACCATGTACACCGAAGGCTGGGGTGCTGGTGCGACCCGTGCATGGTGGGATGTCGTCATCAGCCAGATGTATGCTCCGTACTATGGCTATATGCCTGGTGGAGCAACTGAAGGTTTCTGGAACTACCAGCAGGATGAAATCGACCGCCTCGGACAGAAAGGTCTGAACGGCTGGTTCCTTACCGAGAAGGAGTACTGGGATGACAATCTCAAGGCTCTCGAGCTGGGTATCAAGGAAGCCGTAAGAATCTATCTTGCGAGCCAGCAGGCCTTCTACGCAGCCAACAAGGCCCGCATGAATGGCTACTTTGCCTATGGCCTCGGCGATGGCCTCAATGAGTGGAGCTTCATTACTGCTGATGTCAAGCCGAATGCCAACGGTGAGAAAGTGCTGCGCGCCACCCAGTTCTCCGCACGCGGAGGTCTGTTCATGAGCGCATGGGATCCGATCGGTGTCGATGGCTTCTCCGATGTCTACTCCAGCTACATGATCGGCCCTGTTACCATGAATGCTACCTTCGAGGCCCCGAACAGCGCGCTCGATACTCCCTATCTGGTAACCTGGAACATCAAGGATATCCAGACAAAGGTAGGCCCCGGCAAGACGGCCAACGATAAGCCCGTAGGTCTCATCGATGTGCCCGAGACCGCCATCAAGTACAACTCCACCACCAAGAAATGGGAACCTGTGGGCAAGGGCGTAAAGCCTACTCCAAGGGCACCTACAAGATGGTGGATGCGCTCTGGCACAATGGCCGCAAGATTGGTCTTGAGGACATCATGTTTGCCAGCGCCTTCTCCACAGACTGGGCGACCAAGGATGGTGACAACGATGCACGCTACGAAGAGGCTTTTGCTTCCCAGTACCAGCCTGGCATCGAGTCCTTCAAGGGCATGGTGATCAACAGGGATGGAACCATCACCACCTATTTCGATTTCAACTGGCCGATGGATCTCAACAGAGTGGCCGCCACTGGCGCGCCCTCCCCGAAGGCAGGCAACCCCGGTCGCAGCACTCTGGTCAGCTGGGAAATCTATGAAGCCCTGGCACTGCTCGTCTCCGAAGGCGCCAAGAGCGGCACCAAGTACAGCATCACCCAGGATCCGGCGCTCACCGAAGTTGACGTGATCAGCCCGAAGTGCGTGGCCGATATCCGCGCCAAGCTTGAAGAGATGATCGAGCGCAAGTACGTGCCCGTCTACATCAAGGACTACGTGAGTGTCAACCGTGCAGTTGATACCTACAAGAAGGCCATCGAGTTCATCGACAAGTACAAACATGCCTATATCTCGAGCGGCCCCTTCTTCATCTCCAAGGTTGATACCACTGCCAATTCCGTCGAGCTTACGGCATTCCGCACCTTCCCGTACAAGAAAGATTACTTCGTGAAGCTCTTTGCAAGCACCATCACCAACATCGAAAACGTGAACGTACCGGCAATGGTGCAGAAGACTGCCGACGTCAATGTCAATGTCACCGTTTCGACCTATGTGTATCCTGATCCCAGGACCTCTCCCGCTACCGATGCGGTCAAGGTCAAGGCGACGCTCATAACGCCGGCTGGTGAGAAGGTCTACACTGGCAAGTTCGACAAGGCAGGTGCCTTCACGGTTACCATTCCGAAGGCCGATCTGGCCAATCTTGCGGCGGGCAGCTACACGCTGGTCGTCGAGTCGAACCTCAAGGATGAAGCGCCCTCGGTGAAGTCTGCCACACTCGTGGTCTTCTAATATCCGCCTTTCGGCGCTATACTATCCTTCCCGAGGCTCCGGAATGCCCGGGGCCTCGGGTTTGTTTTCTTCACAAATTCAAGCAATAGGAAATGCGTATGTACAAATGGTACGCTCTGCGGCGCATTGGCAAAGGCATAGTCATGTTCTGCCTGCTGATTCTCACCTATTCGGTACTCTTCAATACCGTAGCCGAGAATACCCTGAAAGGGCAAATCGAAGAGCAGGTCAGGATGGAATCCCAGTCCAAGAAGAACATGCTGCCCGAACAGCTCAGGAATTTTCAGGAGGAGAGGCGCAAGCAGCTCTACAGTCTGTACAGGCTGGACAAGTCCTGGACCGAGAGGGTGATCTTCCGCGCGATTGACACCGTTACCTTCCGATTTGGCAAGTCTACCATCATGAAAACGCAGACGGGTGAGCGCGAGGTCATCAAGATCATTATGGAAGCCTTGCCTCGATCGGTGCTTCTCTTCAGT
>JAOABY010000047.1 GCA_026418115.1 Spirochaetaceae bacterium
AGATGTGTATAAGAGACAGGGGGCGGAGAGACCATGCGCATTGCGGCCCGCCTTGTGGATGCAGGCGCTTCTCCCAAACGCACTTTCATGAGCATCAATGGGGGCAGAACTCTCTCCTCAAGGCGCATGCTTGGCGAACTGCTGCTGAGAATTCAACCTTACTATGAAGGCAAGCTTCTGGTTTCCTGGGTCACGCTCGATGATCAGCAGCGCTACGGCATGTCCAGCAGGGACTCCGATCTACTGTATCAATTGATGATGGGTACGGTAGGCTGCGAGGTATGTTTTGTCGTCAAGCAGGAAACCGACACGATGTGCACCGTAGGCATCCGGTCACGCGACAGTGTCAATGTTGCAGAGATTGCTGCTCGATTCGGAGGAGGAGGCCACAGGCTGGCTTCTGGGCTTTCCGTGAGCGGCACGGTTACGGAAGTCGTCTCCATGCTTGTGGATGCCTTTGCACCGGTTTTTGGAACCCAGGAAGACATGGAGTCGGACGTCGGTACCTGAAGCCTCCCTTTGCATTTCCTCTGTGGTGCTGCGTGTGCTGAAAAATGCCGCAGGTATGCTTTTCTTTCACGAAGGGTGCTCTCATCTACTGCTGAGTGAAAAGTCAGGTGCTGCAGTCATCATTTTTCTGTTCCTCAGTCTGACGCAGGATGATACATCCCTGCAGTGAGTGTTGCTTCTGTGTAGGGTGTACGGAAACAGATCTGCGTTCCTCCACAGAGAGCCATCACCCTGTCTGAGCATGCAAAT
This sequence comes from Spirochaetaceae bacterium, assembly GCA_026418115.1. Lineage (GTDB taxonomy): Bacteria > Spirochaetota > Spirochaetia > Treponematales > Rectinemataceae > Rectinema. The sequence continues at coordinate 760 of JAOABY010000047.1, forward strand.
TATGCGCCAGCAAAGCATATGAATCAGAGGGCAATTGTCTTCGGTCTATTCTGGCACGGTTTTTGCCAGCTTCGTCGGTGGAGGTATGCCGTGCAGAAGACCGATCAGTACAGTGGTGCGGGGACTGTCGCGCAGCGTCACTACATTGAACTCGTCTCAGCCATGTATGCGCATCCCCGCTGGTATGGATTTCAGTCCGAAGACGAAATATCCGAAGCGCTCACGCTCTATCATCAGCGTATACAGAAGGCGCTCGAGCGTGCTGACGCCATTGGCAAGAACCGTGAAGCCTTTCTCATGGCCAGCATGCGCTATATCGCTCGCAACCTGCAGCGTGTGCAGTATACCGAGGACCTCCGCTCGAAGGCAGTGCTCTATGCTTTTCCTGAGGAAGCAGTAGAGTGGTGCTGGGATGAATCCTCCTCAGGCTACCGTATACATTGCCCAGATGCTGCAGTGCAGACGAAACCGAACCTTTTTGTAGGCACCATGTCCGGTCATCACAAGCAGTTACTGTATCTGACGCTCAAATGTGCATGGCAGCTGGATGACGAGATGCTCGCAAAGTGCTCCCGTGCGATCGGCATGCCACCCGACTGCCTGTTCAGGCTTGTAGAAATAGTCCGCCGAAGGACGGAGCATGGCATGGAAGCACTCAGAAAGGTTGAGGAGAGGCTTCATGCAGTCTGGCTTCGCATGCGGCTAGCCGAAATACGGCTTGCGAATGCGTGTTCGAGTGATGAAAAAGCCAGACTGCTGGGCATACTTGCCTTGTATCAGCGACGCTACAGCAGGTTGCTCGAATTGCGGAAGCAGAAACAGCATGTGGTACCGAATGAAGTCATTGCCGCGCTCCTCGGGGTGCCCAAGGGCAGCGTGGATTCTGGGCTATTCTATCTGCGGCGCAAGGTTGGCCGTAATTCCTCGCTTGCCATCTATCATGATTTGCTGTAACAATGCGGCATGGATATCGTAGTTGCAACTGGCAATGCGCATAAGGTCGCTGAACTGGTGCCGCTTTTTGCCGGTCATCGTCTCATGCTGCCGCGCGATCTCGGCATCGAGGATTTCAACCTTGAGGAGAATGGAACGACATTCCTTGAAAACGCTCTAGCAAAGGCACGCCATCTGCATGCGCTGGTGCATCGTCCGGTGTTGGCTGATGATTCCGGACTCTGTGTAGATGCGCTGGGCGGCGCTCCAGGCGTCCTGTCAGCCAGATTCGGAACTGAGCATGGTCTGAAGCCTTCTGATTATGGCAGCAAGAACAGATTGCTGCTGTCGCTGATGGAAGGCCGGGAAAACAGGACATGCGCTTTTGTCTGCTGTCTTGTTCTCTACTTTGACAATAGGCGGTTCTTCGTAGCCCAGGAAACGTTGGAAGGAGTTCTGGCATCTGCGCCCAGAGGAGAACACGGGTTCGGCTATGATCCCATCGTGTATCTGCCGGAACTGGGGCGAACGGTTGCTGAACTCGAACAGAAGGAAAAGAATCTTCTGTCGCACAGGGGCAAGGCAGCCCGCAGAATTTCCGCCATGCTGGAAAGCGTGCAGGGATAGCGCTGCTGCGGGAATCCGGGACAGCAGACCGGTAGCTGCAGCAAGAAAAAAGCCGCCTGGTGGGCGGCTTTTTTTCTGGCAGTCAGTCGAAGTGCTTATTTCTCTTCGCTTGTCTTGATGCCGTACTTCTTGTTGAAGCGTTCGATGCGGCCTGCAGTGTCGACGAGCTTCTGCTTGCCGGTAAAGAACGGATGGCAGGCCGAGCAGATTTCAACCTGGATATTCTTTACCGTCGATCGGGTCTCGATGACATTGCCGCAGGCGCAGGTGATGGTGGTCTTCTCATACTTGGGGTGGATACCCTGTTTCATATCGTCCTCCGAAGCGTCATAGGGCCATTGTCTGAAAACCGGCCGTGGTGACGGCGATTTACCATACTGGAGAGGGCTTGCATCAGTCAATACCCTGGTAGGGCGAGTTCATCGACTTGAGGAAGGCATCATTATTCCGTGTCTTCATCATACGGTCAATGAGCAGTTCCATGATCTCGATGTCATCCATCGGGTTGATGACCTTGCGAAGCACCCAGATTTTCTGCAGCTCTTCTTCAGTGAGCAGGAGTTCTTCCTTTCTCGTTCCGGATTTCTTTATATTGATGGCCGGGAAGAGTCGCCTGTCGGAGAGCCTGCGGTCGAGATTGATTTCCATGTTGCCGGTTCCCTTGAACTCTTCGAAGATGACTTCATCCATGCGGGAGCCAGTATCGATCAGCGCTGTGGCAATAATGGTGAGCGAGCCTCCCTGTTCGATATTGCGGGCTGCTCCAAAGAACCGCTTCGGCTTGTGAAGGGCGTTCGAGTCGACACCACCAGACAGGATCTTGCCCGAGGTGGGGACAGTCTGGTTGTACGCGCGGGCAAGCCTGGTAATCGAATCAAGCAGAATGACCACATCGCGCTTGTGTTCGACAAGCCGTTTTGCCTTTTCCAGAACCATCTCGGCAACCTGCACATGCCGTGTAGCCTGTTCATCGAAGGTCGAGGAAATGACCTCGGCCTGGACCGTACGCTCCATGTCCGTCACCTCTTCCGGTCGCTCGTCGATGAGGAGGACAATGAGGTACACTTCGGGATGATTCCTGGTAATCGCGTTGGCGATCTTCTGCATGAGAATGGTCTTGCCGGTGCGCGGCGGTGACACTATGAGCGCTCGCTGTCCCTTGCCGATAGGGCAGAACAGGTTGATGATCCTCGTCGAGATTTCCTCGGTGGTGGTTTCGAGATTGAGTTTCTGGGTGGGGTAGAGCGGGGTGAGGTTTTCGAACGGAATGCGATTCTGGGCTACCGACGGCTCATCGAAGTTGATCTGCTCGATGCGCAGCATCGCAAAGAAACGTTCACCTTCCTTGGGGCTTCTGATCTGCCCGTAGACGGTATCTCCCGTCTTGAGGTTGAACAGCCTTATCTGAGAGGGTGAAATATAGATGTCATCAGTACCGGGAAGGTAGGAGTTCTGTGGAGACCGCAGGAATCCATAGCCATCCGGAAGGATTTCCAGGGAACCATAGGCATAGATGATCCCGCCATGCTCGGTGTGCGCCTTCAGGATATTGAAAATGAGTTCCTGCTTTTTGAGCGTGATGAGCATGTCATGGTTGATTCCATAGCGTGCGCCGAGTTCCCTCAGCTCACCCACGCCCATCTTGGTCAGTTCATTGATGGAAAGCCGCGACCGTGATGATTCTGTCCTTGTTTCGCCTCGCGCCTCACGCTCGGCCGCCGCGGCCTCGGCGAATTTCATGTGCTGGCGTTCGTCCGGCGGAAGAGAGGCCGAAATCATGCCTCGATCCACGATGGTTTCGATGGCTTCGGCAGGTTCCTGAGCGGGTGCTGCCGGCTCTTCCTGAGCCAGGGCTGTCCTGCCCTCAGGAGTATCAGATGTTTTTTTCTTGAGCCTGACTCTCGCAACATGCTTGCGAGGGTGTCGCGCCTCAGCAGCATGCTGTTGTGCAGCGGGTTCCTGCTCCTGTTCAGATGGCTGTTCGGCGGAGAAAAGTGCTGGTTGCTGCATGTTCTGTTCCATTTCATGAGATGAGGAGAGAGCGTTGGATTCTCCTCCGGTTTCCTGAGAGAGGTGAGGTGCTTCGGTGTGCTCTTCCGTGATACTGCTTTCCCGGATCACGGAAGATTTACGCTTGCGAAGGATGGCCATGACTGACTCCACAAAGGGATATCTTGCTGCACGGCGTTTTACATTGATCGCCGTGGAATGATGCCTGATTGTGCTGCAGAAGGATTCAACTCATGGTGATGCTGCCTTCAAAGAAGGCCCCTTCCTGGATGCGCACGGCAGGGGCGGTGATTTCGGCTGCCATGCTCGCTCCCGGCATTGCCAGAATATTCTCAGTGGCTTCCAGGCGGCCTTCGACCCTTCCCGCAACCACGATCGAATCCGCCTTCAGGGGATCTGCACGCACGATGGCTCCGCGATCAATTCTGATCACGGTCCCATGTATTGACCCTTCAATCTTGCCACGAACGACCAGCGGCTGATCCGTTCTGAGATGGCCTCGCAGGGTAACTCCTGCTCCTATGTCCGTAGAAAATATGCCGCCGTATTCGTGTGTATGATGCTTCATGCGGGATTGCAAACATTATTTCATGCTCCGTGCCACACGTCAACATGTTTCATGGAGTGCGCCCGGCGGCACGGTGCAGAAAGCCGCTTCCCCTGAGGGAAGCGGCGTCTTATCATTCTTTTTTCTTGAAAGTCTTGGGTATGAGCGTGGTGTCCATCTCCCACGCAGCTTTCTTGAGCTCTCTGCCAGGTCTGAACGAAGCTACACCGTGGTCTGAAACGGCGACAATCTCTCCCGTCTTGGGATTTCGAGCCTTGGCTCTTCCTTTCCGGAGTTTAACCTCGAATGTCCCGAAACCACGAAGCTCTACGACCTTGCCGTTAAGGATTGCTGACTTGATTTCCGCAAAAAGCCCATCGATCAGCTCATGGATCTCCTTGCGGGTGGTCCGGCTCGATGGTGACAGCGAGTCGTACAGCGCATCAATCAGCTCGGCTTTGGTAAGTTTTTCGGCCATACCGTCCCTGCTCCTTCCTGCTTTGCCGGACATTTGCAGCCGGCTGCTCTCAGCCGAGCCGGTTCACCAGGCGCTGCATGCGAGATTTCTTGCGTGCCGCCGTATTCTTCTTGATGATGCCCTTGCGCGCGGCAGAGTCAATCTTCCTGATCATGTCAAGGAGAGCTTCCTTGGCCGCTGCAGTGTCTTTCTTTTCAGCAGCAAGTACCACCTTCTTTGCAGCGGTGCGGATGGCGGTCTTGGTGCTCTTGTTTCTGAGCCTGCGTTTCTCATTCTGCCTCTGGCGTTTTTCAGCAGACAAATTCCTTGCGCTCAATGGAATTCCTCCGGAATTGATATTCTATCTCATGAACAGCAGTTCTATGGAATGCAAGTACGAAAGCTAGCAGAACCCTGTGGTGCATGTCAATACAGCCTTGGTACCTGTTGCCAACCGTCGCCAAATACAGTAAGGATTTAGTGTCATGGTAGTCAATATCCTGCTGACGATCACGGCGTTGTCTGCCCTCGCTCTCATGGAGATCGGGCTTGGCATCCAGTATGCCTTTACGCCCCGAAAAAGGAGACTTGCGCTCTGTGCCGCATATGAGCAGGCCGGATCGTGGCTCCTGCTCAAACTCTTCGAGGTGGCAAGAGGTTTTGTCATTCCGGTTCGGAATCCGCATCGAATCGAGATCCCCCCGCAATGCCTGGTGGTGGCGAATCATCAGAGCCTGATGGATATCATAGTCCTCATGCGCTTTCTCGGTGGATCGAGAAAACCAAGGTTTGTTGCCAAACAGGAGTTGCGCTATGGAATACCTCTGGTAAGTTTTCTGCTCAGAAAAGGCGGGCACAGCCTGATACAGAGAAAAGGCGCAGCCATGGATACCATGCGTGCCATCACCGATATGGCGCTGCTGTGCATGCAGGAAGGCGCGTCTCCCGTGATTTTCCCTGAGGGCACACGATCACGAACCGGAAAACTTGGTCCTTTCCATGCTGCGGGTGTCCGGCGCATTCAGGAAGTCGTGTCACTCCCCGTCGTTGCCATCGCAATCGAGGGAGGCTGGAAGATCGCCACACTTCGGGGCTTTCTGAGAAACTTCGGCATTACGCCGTATACGCTGGAGCTGTCTGGTCTGTATCAAGCCCCCCACGGCAAGAAGGAAATGGTGTCCGTTCTGGAGCAGGCGAGAGATGCCATTGCCACGAGCATTGGACAGATCAGAAAAGATCATGGGGATGCAACACCAGTCTGATCCGGGAACCTGAAAAGGCTGGTTCGAGAATAGCCGGCAGCAGATTGATCAGGGCTCTATATTCTATATAAGAAAAACCCCCGCACCAGCGGGGGTTTTGGCATCACTTGAAGTCGCTCGGACGGCGCTCGACACGCTTGCACTTTTCGCATTCGGCAATGTTCTTGACCTTGCCGTTCTCGAAAATCGTCTTCATCTTGATTTCGCCGCCGCACGGGCAGTAGAAGTGGTGCGTTGCGCTCGAAGTACGAGCGTTCTTTGATATCTGCGCCATGCTGTCTCCTTTGGTTCCCGTACAGAATCCGGCAAAAGATATACGAGGAATGGGGAAAAGTCAATTGACCAGGTAAGCGCTGACAGGACACGCTCGATCCAGCATCAGCGCCTGAGTGCACGTTCGATTTCCGGCTTGTTGAAGCCCACGATAATGCGACCATTCACATCGATAACAGGCACTCCCATCTGGCCGGATTTTCTCACCATCTCCTCTGCTCGACGCATGTCGGCGGCAACATTGTACTCGGTGAATGGAATGCCATTCTGGCGGAACCAATCCTTTGCCATACGGCAGTAGGCACAGCTTGGAGTTGTATAGATCGTAACGGACATATTGTTTTCCTCCTGCAAGGTATCCGTGAATATTGGATTTATATGAAAAATAATATATATGAAATAAAATGTCAATTACGGGGCTTGGACTTCTGAGAGTTCTCTGGCTTGCTCATTCCTGGAATCCATATTTGAAGCAGCAACAAGGCTGGCTGCGTCTTGCTGGGTATGAGAGGTTGCATCTCCGGACTTGTAGTGCTGCTGTACCTGGCTCTGTTGATGCCCGCATCAGGTGGTGCCAGCGCATCCATGCTTCCTTCGAATGTGTCTGAACTACAGGAGGTCCAAGTCTCTGTATACCGCTCCGGCAGCTCAGCATGGGAATTGTTCCGCTGCCTGGCAGGCAGCAGGATGGATGCCACGCTGCGGGTCAGGCATGGCAGCGGGAGAATACTGGGGCTTGATTTTCGTGTGGCCTGGGGAGTGGAGACACTCTCTTTTCATGCCGGCATGTTCCGTCTTCTGAGAGCCGGCGTGCTGGATGATGCTCCCGACCGGGAAATTGCACCCTCATTCCAGGTCTTTGCTGCATCAGTCCATCCGGACCATCATGAAGGGTTCACCGGCGCAATTGTCGGGAGGCATTGGTTCGCGGCTCTGCAAAGTCTGGGAAACAGCTGGCGGGCAGCAGCTCAAAGCCAGCTGGAGACAGCGAATTTCATCCTGCTCGCAGGAGGTAGGGTCGAAGGAAGTGGCTCTCTGCTCGGCACTTTGAAAGATGCATGGCATGATGGAGGCAAGGGTTTGCGAGCCCCTGACAAGTTAATGGGCGGCTTGCTTGTGGGTATCCCTTCGGGCAGGAACAGAATGGCAGTGCTTGTGCGTGCCGGCATGCTCTTTCATCCTTGGTCGGACTGGGGTGCGCTGATGCGCATGGATGCACAGCTTCAGTTGCAGCCAACTATCCTGAAAGGAACCCTGTACTGGGTCGCAGGTGATCCGGCGGCAGCCGGTGTGCAAGCTCCAATTGGGGATGCTCTGGCACGATTCGTGCTCGAAGGGAGCACGAAATGGCAGGGATGGAGCCTTGCATGGCAAGCCCGGGCCGCCGCAATTTCCGATCCTGGCATCAATGATTTCCGTGGCGTAGATCTTCCATCTGCCGGAGAGTATCATTTTACCTTCATGGATGCTTACTGGGCTGATCAGTTGAGGGTGGATGCAATGCTGATGGTGCAAAAAACTGAAAAATACGCACCGTACTCCAGCGTGTTACCTATTTTTCGCGCCCAAGTCCAAAGTACGTTTCTGCGAGACAGCAGGCCCCCTGATCTCAGGGCAAGACTGAAGGCTGGAACCCGCCTGGTAATGAACCCTTCTCCGGGGAACTGCCAGAATCTGGATCTGTTCTTCACTGCCGATACATGGTGGAGCGGGCATGCGGGTACTGAGAATACTGATGCCCAGGCAGATGGAGAGCCGGAACTGGAAGCTGTCGTGTCTGAGGATCCGGATGCAGCGAGCCAGCCACCACTCATCAGCAGCAGTACAGCATCTGCAGGCATTCCATCGAATCTGGCGGCTTCGAGCCTTCTGTTGCGGGACAGCTCGATCAGCGTGCAAGCTGCATGGCACACGGAAGGCCTGTCTGTGTCCTCCTCCATCGGATTTGATCAATCGAAGGGCGAGGGCGAGGAAGGAATGCGTGCCAGCTTTGCCCTTTCCTGCGAGTCTGCCTCCAGGGGATACAGGATACACGTGACTGCCAGTCTCTTGCCTGCGATCCGGCTTGGCATCCATGCGGTTCTGAAATTTTAAGTAAGGTAGTTTTCAATCCACCTATCCTGGTATAGTATGCCCTCTCGGAGGCGGAATACATGCACAGCGCTTTGCTGGTAGTCGATGTGCAGCATGATTTCTGTCCCGGTGGCGCGCTTGCGGTGCCGGGTGGAGATACTATCATTCCGGTGGTCAATGCTCTCCTGCGGAAGTTTCCCCTATCGGTGCTGACACAGGACTGGCATCCCCCGATGCACTGTTCCTTTGCATCATCCAGAGGGATGGCAGCATTTTCCCTTGATACCTCTACCAATCCTCCATCAGTGCTGTGGCCTGACCATTGTGTTGCCGGAACTCAGGGGGCAGAGTTTCATCATTCGCTCGAAACCTGGCATGCCGCGCTCATACTCCGCAAAGGCATGCGGAAAGAGCTCGACAGCTACTCGGCCTTCTTCGAAAATGATGGCGTAACACCGACAGGTCTTGGCGGCTGGCTTGCTGAACGGGGTATACGACATGTGCTGGTGTGCGGGCTGGCTACTGATTACTGCGTGCGGGCAACGGCGCTGGATGCATGCAGGCTCGGGCTGGCTGTATCCATCATCACTGATGCGGTGCGTGCCGTTGATGCCTCTCCCGGAGATGGTGTCCGTGCGCTCGAAGCAATGCGGGCAGCAGGATGCAGGCTTGTGACATCAGTCGAGATTCTGGAAGGGGCCTAGACATGAAGCAATGCATATATGGAGACGCGCTGTTCACCGACTTCTATGAGCTCACCATGGCCCAGGGATACTGGAAACGCGGCAAGACCAATACCGTTACCTTCGACTATTTTTTCAGGAAAAATCCTTTTTCGGGAGGGTATGCAGTCTTTGCAGGGCTTGGTACGCTGCTCGAGGCCTTGGAGCGCTTCTCATTCGGGCAGGATGATATTGCATACCTGGAAAGCCTTGGTATGTTTGAACAAGGGTTCCTTGATTATCTGAGCAGTTTCAAATTCAGAGGTACGGTACATGCTGCCCGCGAGGGTGAGATCGTCTTCCCTCAGGAGCCGCTGCTTCGCATTGAGGCTGATCTCATTACCGCTCAGCTGGTTGAGGGACTGGTGCTCAATACCCTGAATTTCCAGAGCCTGATTGCGACCAAGACAGCGCGCATATGGAGAGCGGCAAATAAAGGTTCCGTGATGGAATTCGGCCTTCGACGGGCGCAGGGGGCAGACGGTGCGCTGTCTGCCAGCAGGGCAGCCTACATAGGAGGTGCGTTTGGCACATCCAATACCCTTGCCGGGAAGATCTTTGGCATTCCCGTGCTGGGGACCATGGCCCATTCCTGGATCATGTCCTTTCCTTCGGAACTCGAGGCTTTCGCTTCCTATGCCGACATCTATCCGAAGAATACCGTATTCCTGATTGATACCTACAATTCCCTGGAATCCGGCATAGTCAACGCCATCGAAGTGGGGCGCACGCTGAAGGAAAAGGGATTTGGGTTCGGCGTTCGCCTCGATTCTGGAGATATCGACTATCTCTCCAGAAAAATAAGGGAAAGACTCGACGCCGCAGGCTTCCATGACGCGAGGATTGTGGTTTCCAATGAACTCGACGAGCACATCATTGAAAGCCTCATCGATGACAAGGCCCCGATCGATGTGTGGGGCGTCGGCACCAATCTTGTCACGGGAGGCAGTGAGGCGGCCTTTACAGGCGTCTACAAGCTTGCCGAACTGGAAGAAGATGGCCACAGGCGTCCTGTCATGAAATTCTCCGACAATCCGGAGAAATCGACAAACCCTGGGGTCAAGCACCTGTATCGATTCTATGATGATCGCGGCATGGCGAGAATCGATTGCATTGCCTGCCCTGACGAAATGTTCGAGGCTGGGAAAGAATATCTCGTGCACCATCCCAGTGCCGACTGGCGCCAGCTCAAGGTTGTGCCATCCAGAGTGGAACCGCTGCTGCACAAGGTGATGGACAGCGGCACCATTGTACCTCCGATCCCCTCCATAAAGGAAAGCAGAGAGTACATGAAGCACAGAATTGAGCTCTTTGACCCAACCTATCTGAGGCTCCTGAACCCGCATATCTACAAGGTTTCCATCAGCGACAGCCTCTACCAGCTCAAGGTATCGCTTATAGACCGATTCCTGAAACAGCGTCTTTCGGAGGCCAAAAGCTAATACTGCCGGATCTTCAATGCATGATTTTCTGCCGGAGCAACCATTGGGCAAGTCTGTATGGGGCAACCTGCTCACTGTGAGGAAAGAATCTCTGGCTTAAAAATCCTCTACACCGCAAGAAAAAATTTTACTTTGCAAAATGCGGTTTCAATGTGTATAATGAGGCTTCGCGCGTCTGCGAGGCATTCATGTTATTCAATTTTTCTCAGGAGGCTACATGTCGGAGCAGAAAAGAGACAGTTGGGGCTCAAAGCTGGGTCTCATCCTCGCGATGGCCGGTAATGCGATCGGCCTCGGCAACTTCTGGCGCTTCCCCTACCAGGCTGCGAAGTATGGCGGCGGCGCATTCATGGTTCCCTATTTTATCGCCCTTATCTTCCTCGGCATCCCACTCATGTTTGTGGAATGGGGTCTGGGCAAGACTGGCGGCATGTACGGTCATGGTACGCTCGGTCCGATGGTCTATCTCCAGGCCAGAGAAAAGGCCAAACCACGCAATGCGCTGATTTTCGGCATGCTTGCCGGCGCGCTCGCATTCAGCGTCGTGGTGCTTGTCAATTCGTACTATAACCAGATTATCGGCTGGACACTCGGCTATTCATGGCTGTCCCTTACAGGAGGGTACAAGGACGCCGCGAAGAGCACGGTTGATGTCTTCCTCGATTACATTGGCTCACCGGTCAACATGATTTTCTGGATTATCTCGCTTGCTGCACTCGCGTTCGCAGTCATGCGCGGTATTCAGAAAGGTATCGAGGCATGGGCAAAGGTCATGATGCCGCTCATCTACGTGTTCGGCTTCATCCTTATCGGACGCACGCTCACGCTCGGCACCCCCGTCAATCCCGACTGGTCACCCATCAAGGGTCTTGAGTTCATCTGGACGCCGCGCTGGGCAGATCTGAACTGGGCAGCAGCACTTGCGGCGGCTGGTCAGATTTTCTTCACCCTGTCGCTCGGTATGGGCATCATTGCAAACTACGCGTCCTACCTGAAGCGTGATGACGATATCATCGTGTCCGGCTTCACCACGGTCGCCCTGAATGAGTTTGCGGAAGTCATCCTCGGTGGCACCATTGCCATTCCCATTGCCTATACCTTCCTCGGCAAGGAGGGCGTAGGTGCAGGTGTCGGCCTCTCCTTCATCGCCCTGCCGAACATCTTCAGAACCATGGTTGGCGGCCAGCTCTTTGGCGCATTCTGGTTCCTGCTTCTGTTCTTTGCAGGCTTCACCAGCTCGATTGCCATGTTCAACTACCTTACTTCGCTGCTCGAAGAGGATCTGAAGATCGACCGCAAGAAGGGTGCATGGATTGTGTTCGGCCTGTACATCCTGGTTGGTCTGCCCGTTGGCATCGAGCCCACGCTCATCCGCGGTTCAACCGCCTACCTTGATTCGGTAGACTTCTGGGTCGGCAATATTTACCTCATCGTGCTCGGCCTGATTGAGGTCGTGGTCATGGGATGGCTCTACCGCGACAAGGGCCTGCAGCTCATCAACCGCGGATCCTACTGGAAGCTTTCCAAGGGATTCTACAGGATATTCATCCAGGTGTTGACTCCCCTCATCATCCTTGTGTTCCTGATCGGGTTCATCACCCAGCAGAAGTTTGATGCGCTTTTCTCGAGCCCATGGGCAACTGCCGGTCAGATTGTGGTGCTCGCGGTACTCGTCATTGGTCTGGTCATGTCCTACAAGTCCATCAAGGACAAGTATGGCAGAGAGATCAGCGAAAACCGCATCATTGTGGTGAAGGAGTGAGCCATGAATGCAGCTGCATTGATTTTCATGCTTGGTGCGTGGGGAGTGATTCTCGTGTCAGCCGTCATCGGCCTGAGATCTCTGCTCAAGCACCAGTAAGCAACAGCTGACCGCCGCGATGGCCGGTCCTCGGTCCGGCTGCCGCGGCCTGATACGCAACAGAACCTGACGGAGCGCCGCTGCAGGGTGGCGCTCCTTGTCTTCAAAGGAGGATGATTCGTGGCGGATATCGTA
>JAOABY010000048.1 GCA_026418115.1 Spirochaetaceae bacterium
CTCTACCACCATGACGAGCACCACCAGATAGCCCACCGCCCTGATGCCTCTGCGTATCAGCACCGCTGATGCCATTGCTGCATTCCTTGCAATGGTCTGCGCGAAATTGGACAGGAAGTTGACTACGATGACCCCTATCGAACCAGTAATTACGGCAGCAAGAATGACAGGTACCGAGCCAAAGAGCCATCCGGAAATTGATGCTGCAGCCCTCTCATCAAGCACTGATGCTGCCATCGCAAGCACAATCAGCATCACGATCCAGTACAGCGTCATGCCGACCAGCAGCGATGGTGACTGCTTCACGTGTCCCTTGCGAAGGAATTCAGTAACATGCAGCTTCTCGTTCAATGTGTCGAACTTGAGCGCAGCCAGCAGCTTCGGTACGATGACCCTGAGCAGCTTTGCCACCAGCCATCCTGCAAGCAGCACCAGTGGAGCACCGACTGCAGACGGCAAACCCGTAATGAATGCCCAGACATCTTCCCAGAATACTGTCATGCTTTCCTCCTGCCTTCAGCCTTCTGTCACCAGACGATGCAGCGCCTCTACCGACATCCCCTGGATGCCGAGCGTTTCCACGGTCCTGCCATAGCGGCGGTAATCGGTATCATGCATCATGTTTGCCAGATCTATGGTGAAGTCGATCGCCGGCGTCGGCACGCCATACAGCGCCCCCATGCTTGCCATGGGCACCAGACTCATCGGCACATCTTCCCATACATAGCGGTGATTCACGGTTGGTGGTGCCTTGATGCCTGCGTAGCTGCTCGTCGCGCGAATGGCACTGCAGAGATCATCGCCGACAGAATCATAGGTCAGATACAGCCATTCCCTGGCCGATACCGTGCGGATTCCCAGAGCCCGCGCCAGCGCCAGCCGCTCGTCATCGATCTTCTGCAGGATTCGTGCTACACTGGGCGAAATACCCTGAAGATAGTATTCGAAATCACCACCGGTAGATTCTATCCATGCCGCATTGAGCAGAGTCAGCGCTGGATGAAACACCGCGCCGATATTCTCCAAGCTGGTTGCGAGCACATTGCTGCCTGCGGAAAACTGGGGGAAAGCCACATCGAGCACCTTGAGTGCCGCAGGCGTGAGGAACGACGGCAAGGCCGCCACCGGCACTCCATTCTTGATTCTGAAAATGTGGCCGCGGTTCCGCTGGATCATCCGGGAGGCGTACAGAAATGTCTGTGCCTCCACAATCACAGGGCGGGTAGTACAGCCTTCTCTCTGCAAAGCCGCGCGGAACTCAAGGGCCCCGCCCGTACGCCCCGGGTTGAGCACCACGATCTGGCCATCTTTCAGGAAGGGCGCCATGGCAGTTGCCATGCCGTAGTGAGCCGTCGATGGCGTCACAATCATGATGACATCGGCACCTTCAATTGCCTCCCCAATGTTCGAGGTGGCGAGTCGTACCGGCCCGAAGCCCTCTACCTCGCCTTCAACCTCGATGCCCTTGTACCATCGTATGGCTGCCAGATGCTCATCGGTGCGATTGTACATCTGCACCGGAAAACCCATCACGCCAAGATGGCCGGCCATCGATACGCCACCATGCCCTGCACCGGCCACGCACCAGACAATGCCCTTGCCTTTGGCAGCTACACGTTCAATGTATTCAGGTATTCCTGTCCAGTCAGTTCTGCTCACGGCACTCCTCCCCCTGTGGCTCTTCCTTCCCTGCCCAGCAGGCGATCCTGCGGCGGGATGCCCATGCGCTCGAGATTCCTCGCGATCCCGAACAAGCGCTGCCTCACGGAGAGTGGCCTGCCTTCTTCATCAACCACATGCACACCCCCATCCATGAACTGCACTCTCTGGTTCACCGCGGCAGCAAACTCCTCCCTGCAGGCTGCAAGCCACGGCAGTGGAAAGACTCCGGCAGCCAGCATTGCATACAGCCCCGAGGGCGAATACGTGTCAGGGATTGTTCGCTCAAGCATGTCTATCATCTGGCGGGCTTCACTGATCAGCTCTTCAGTGCGTCTTGCTACGCGCGGGTCGTGACCAAAATCAGGCATGTCGCCCTTTTTCTTGAGCACTCTGTACTGCTCAAGCGCATGCCGCGTGATGCGCACCGACTCTTCCACAACTTCCGGATCAGCCAGCCTGTAGCCCTCCGAGTAGCTGACCACATGGATGATCTGAGGGCTTGCGGGGTTGTCGGGCTCGATATCGTCCATCATGGCAGTGACCGCAGCAAGCTGCGCCTTGGCCTTCTCTTCATCAGGTGAGAAGTAATCAAGGCCTCCGCGAGGCTGCAGATAGACCCTGAAATCGGAACCTTCCAGCGTGCGCACGAGCATTCTGAGAGCACGGGCCTTGGCAAGATCCTGGATCCCCCAGGTGTAGCGAGGTGTGTTCAGCATGGTCTGCAGAATGAGCGTCCTGATGCCATGCTGCCTGGCTGCCTTGGCTGCCACATACCCCGAGACTACATATCCGACATCATCACATCCTCTGAAGGCAAAATGATGGGGAACATTCGGTTCGAGCGGTTTGCCCGTAGAGGCAATGTATCGCATGGCTGCGCTGTGTTCTTCCAGGTTCTGGCGTACCGTGTTGTCTCCTCGGCCATCAATCCTGGAGAACCACCAGAACGAGAGCGCATGCCAGCAGATATCGAGCGATTCTTCATGCATTCTGGCCATGGCGGGCACGTTTCTGGTACCTGCATAGGTCCTGACCAGCATGGGCCGGGCTGCTTCCCAGACCTGTCGGTATTCAGCCGGGCTGTTGATGGGCACACCACCGCCATTGGGCATATCATCCCAGTTGTCGCCGAACCGGCTCTGCGTCAGCTGCGAAGAACCGATTGAGAGCACATCGAGGAGCCCGCCTCGCGCCAGTCTTTTCGCCCAGTCCAGGAAGAGCGCGACTGCTTCACGTCGATCCGGCAGCCACGGCCCTACATGTGCGCGAATCAGAGGCGAGAGGCCTCGTGCGATGCCATGTTGGATGCGTTCTTCAACACGTTCGCCCCATGCACCATACCCAGGCGAGGAGCTGCGGTCTACCGGTTTTACCATTCGCCACCTGCCCGCTTTGACAAGCGCTGCTCCAAATTCCATGCGAGCCTTGTCATAGGAGAGTTCCGCAGAGATTTCCGCTGGTACCAGATGCGCAGGCAGGCCAACAAGCTCCAGGATTTCCTGAGGCGATTCATCTCCCCTGAATACTGCATCGACCCATGGCACGCGTTCGCGAACCATCTCACATGCTGGCGGCAGGCCTCCAAACCACAGACAGCGTACAGGGCCTCCTTGCGCTGCCAGGAGATTTGCCTGCCTCAGCGCATCTGCGAGCGCAGCAAACAGCGTTGTGCCAGTATCAGGGTCGAGCCGGAAGGAAAAGCCCAGCGCAGTGATATGCCGCTCACGGATCCAGCGGATGAGCGCTTCAGGCCGCAGGCCTCCAGCCCGCAGACCTTCTGCCTCTCCTGCTATCGTTTCATCGGCTATATGCACGGTGAGGCCACAGTCCTGCAGAATCCGGGCAAATGACAGCATGCCCAGGGTATGTGCATCGATCCTCGGTTTTAACAGTCCTACGACATCTGTTGCAGAGAGTCTGTTCATGACATGCCTCCCCGGTCGCCTGTCATTTTCATCCGAAGGCGTCTGAGGGGCCCAAGCAGTGCCCTTGCTCCCTCGGGCAGAGGCTCCTGCAGCCTGCCTTCTCTTCTCAGTCGTTCCCATCCCGCGGCAACAATGCCAACGAGATACTGAGCTTCACCCAGACCTGAGAATCGGGCACAGCCCTCGAACCACCGGTCAGGGATCATCGGCTGGCCATTGATTTCTATCGCATGGAAAGCCCCACCGGCAAAGAAGAAGTCTCCCCGTGCATAATCCCTGACACCGGCAGCCCTGAAGGCTTCAGCTGCAAAGCGGGCTGCTGCCTCGTACAGTTCAGGCTGCAAGGGTGTGATCACCGTTCTATGCCTGTCCTTGTCTTCAGCTGTTATGAGATGATGAGTCTTTGGCACTGCAAAGCCAAGCCGCATCGGCATGCAGACCATGGCCTCCTCGCACTCGATCATGGCACAGGTAATTTCCTGTACATCAGGATAATCCCCAAGGTAGTGCTCGATGAGCACAGCACCTTGATACTCGCTGCGCAGGTCTGCCATGATCCGCCCGATATCGTCAGCAGAGTACGCAATCGAGGTCTCAGTAATCAGCTTGGAATTGCCCAGGTTTTCTGGCTTGAGCAGATAGGGGAAGTCTGTCAGCGCAGCAATGTCTGCAGGCACGGTGTGGCCTGCCGGTACCACGGAAAATGAAGGAGTATGCACCCCTGCTGCCTGCCACTTGCGTTTGAGCGCTGCTTTCGAAAGAGCAAGCTCAATGACATCGGGAGTCTGGCCAATATAGGGGATGGCACAGTCTTCGAAATATTCGTGGATATTGACAATAGCGCTCTCATCCTGCGAATCCTGCTCATGTCCGATACTCCGAGGGAGGTGATCAATTCCGCACAGCACCATGTCAGGTTCCGTTTCAACCAGCGCGCTGTCCAGTTCCTCCATGCTGCGAGCATATCGGAATACCGCATCAAGGCCTGCTCCCATGAAAATGCCCATCATTCGCGCATAACGCACCTCATTTTCATGATACGTTATCTCATCTTCCGAAGGCCTCATGACCACAAGCAATTTCATCAAATTCCTCCCCTGTCATACCTGCCAACCGGCAAATTTTGCAATCTGATCCCTGACACCTCCCGCTATGTTCACTATATCCCAATCCAGCCTGCATGCAACCCTGACAGACAGATTTTTTTGCAAAGCCACGCCCATGTTGTATAGTTGAGGTATATGTCAGGATTCAGGAACGATAACCGGTGGCATGAGCGTGATCTCATGGTAGCAACCCAGATCGAAGCACGAGGCATTCGCTCTCCAACAGTGCTTGCCGCGATGAGAGAAGTACCTCGTCATCTCTTTGTCCCGCCAGGCCTCCAGAAAGATGCCTACTGTGACTATCCTCTTCCCATTGGCGAAGGGCAGACCATATCCCAGCCATTCATTGTTGCTGCCATGGTTGAGGCTCTGATGCTTCAGCCGACTCACCGTGTGCTGGAAATAGGCACAGGCAGCGGATATCAGACGGCGGTACTCGCTCTGCTCGCACAGGAAGTCTACAGCATTGAACGAATCAGCAGGCTCGCTGCTAGAGCCGCATCCACTCTTGCTTCGCTCGGGTTCCTCGTGGAAGAATCGTTAGCCGAGCATGCTTCAGCTCCAGCCCACCAATTGTCGGGCAGCGAAGGCAATACCCATACTGATTTTCTCAACCGCTCTGGGCACATCCATCTGCTGGTTGGCGATGGCTATCTCGGCTGGCCGGAACATGCGCCATTTGATGCCATTATCATGTCCGCTGCGCCTCCTGAAATCCCCCGCGTACTGTATGAGCAGCTTGCTCCAGGAGGCCGTCTGGTCGGTCCTGTTGGCAGATTTGGCAGTCAGATATTGCTTCGTCTGATCCGCACCCCCGAAGGACCAGACTTTGAGGCGCTCATGGATGTTGCGTTCGTTCCGATGGTGCGGGGAGTGGAGTGAGGTGAGACGAAATCATCAGAATCAATATTGCATATAATTCGATCTTGCTGTTAAACTTCCTTCTAGAAACAGTTCTGGAATATGTCCGCATTCCATCCAGTTCCGGCGGAGGAATGCTTTTCATGGAAGTACTCTTCATATAAAAGCATGAAGGAGAGTTGTATGGTCAGAAAGATAGCCTGGCAGCATTCGCTGCGCGAACCTTCATTTTCTGCAAAAACAGCCATTTTGCAGGCAGGTTTGCGCAACGCCCTTAATTATTGGTCGCATCAATTATTAAAATCAGCAGGTTCTCTTTCCGTCTTTCCAATCGCCTCTCTGGTGCGTTATCCTCATGGATGTCTGCGCACTAATCTATTTAAATCTATATCATTCAGGAGGTTATCAGCGCCGCGGTTCTAAGGATTTGACCTGATTGAAGGGATTAAGACACACGCACAGAAATACGGATGCCCGTGTAGCCGGTAAGTTCTAAGGATTTGACCTGATTGAAGGGATTAAGACTTTCGAGGTATCCATACACTTCATCGAGCGCATGGGTTCTAAGGATTTGACCTGATTGAAGGGATTAAGACTCTAGCCTTTCGGCCACTGTTCTAGCCACTTCCACAGTTCTAAGGATTTGACCTGATTGAAGGGATTAAGACCCTACTTCCGCGAAATCATACTGCACCCGCACAGAAATAGTTCTAAGGATTTGACCTGATTGAAGGGATTAAGACTATATGTGCGATAATTTCGATATTATCATAAACATATAGTTCTAAGGATTTGACCTGATTGAAGGGATTAAGACCATGGTACTGCTCCTTTCGCGCCATATGGCGCATTGTTCTAAGGATTTGACCTGATTGAAGGGATTAAGACAATATATATTTACAAGATATCTTATTTCCTGGCAATAGTTCTAAGGATTTGACCTGATTGAAGGGATTAAGACACTATATATGGAATTTTATATCTTAGATTTAATCTATAAGTTCTAAGGATTTGACCTGATTGAAGGGATTAAGACAAGATTTTTGAGTGTTTCTAACATAGCTTTTTTTCTTTGTTCTAAGGATTTGACCTGATTGAAGGGATTAAGACTTCTGCACATCGGCACCTAATTTCTTTTCAAAATATAGTTCTAAGGATTTGACCTGATTGAAGGGATTAAGACATTATCATTAAGATCATAATAACTACTTGCGCGTATGTTCTAAGGATTTGACCTGATTGAAGGGATTAAGACTATACGCAGCTTTATTCTCATGCCCGTGTATCCGAGTTCTAAGGATTTGACCTGATTGAAGGGATTAAGACACCTAATAGGTTAATCAGTATATTTTCGTAGTGCATGGTTCTAAGGATTTGACCTGATTGAAGGGATTAAGACTCTTGATAATATTAAGGACGGCTTCTATCTCGTCCTGTTCTAAGGATTTGACCTGATTGAAGGGATTAAGACGCGTCTACGTAGTCATAATTTACACGCAGCTTTATTTTGTTCTAAGGATTTGACCTGATTGAAGGGATTAAGACCTTTTTTTCTTTCTTCATACATGGCAATACTCCTTGGTTCTAAGGATTTGACCTGATTGAAGGGATTAAGACCTGATTAACCTAATAGGTTAATCAGTATGTTTTCATAATGGTTCTAAGGATTTGACCTGATTGAAGGGATTAAGACCCTTGAATGTTCAACAACATAATCCGAATTGTAACAAGTTCTAAGGATTTGACCTGATTGAAGGGATTAAGACACTTCATAATGTACACGCATCTGTATTTTTATGCCTGTGTTCTAAGGATTTGACCTGATTGAAGGGATTAAGACTGAAATTGAATTTCTTCATAACATACTCCTTTACAAAGTGTTCTAAGGATTTGACCTGATTGAAGGGATTAAGACCCAACTTTTAGGGAGCGCTTGCCATCGAAACCATTTACGAGTTCTAAGGATTTGACCTGATTGAAGGGATTAAGACGCTCGAGATGGTAGATTCTGAAGTCTCGGCCGTTCGTTCTAAGGATTTGACCTGATTGAAGGGATTAAGACCTTTTTCTTCTGGTATCCTTAACGATTCAGCTACAGCGTTCTAAGGATTTGACCTGATTGAAGGGATTAAGACCTTGCGATCGAGGACGTGCCACCACTCGCCGGAGTCGAGTTCTAAGGATTTGACCTGATTGAAGGGATTAAGACACCTTGTTCGGCAGTCTCTGTACTGCCAGAGGATACAGGTTCTAAGGATTTGACCTGATTGAAGGGATTAAGACATGCTGAAGACGTGCCATACCTTCAGCATCCCATGCGTTCTAAGGATTTGACCTGATTGAAGGGATTAAGACACCGATTTTTGTAGGCGAACCACGGAAACGGATAGAGGGTTCTAAGGATTTGACCTGATTGAAGGGATTAAGACCTTACAGCAGTCGCCAAATTGGCGACACTTTCTTCAGTTCTAAGGATTTGACCTGATTGAAGGGATTAAGACCTTTTACATGTGCTATAATTTCAACAGTATCATAGATAGTTCTAAGGATTTGACCTGATTGAAGGGATTAAGACAATTCAACCGTCAAGCCACTTCCGACAAAGTCGAGCGAGTTCTAAGGATTTGACCTGATTGAAGGGATTAAGACCCATTGTCATTTCTGACATTGGCAAAAATGCCAGAAAGTTCTAAGGATTTGACCTGATTGAAGGGATTAAGACCCTGGTCGCTTGATTTTTGCCAGCATGGCGCTGGCCTGTTCTAAGGATTTGACCTGATTGAAGGGATTAAGACATAGACTTCTGAGCCGCCTTGATCTGCCGATCGGTTGGGTTCTAAGGATTTGACCTGATTGAAGGGATTAAGACAAAAACATTAGGAAGAAGGTACTACGGGAAAATACTCCGTGTTCTAAGGATTTGACCTGATTGAAGGGATTAAGACTAAAGCTTCAGAAGGCATAAGCCCTCCCGAGAGGCTAATGTTCTAAGGATTTGACCTGATTGAAGGGATTAAGACTAGATGGGGCCATCCCATACACCGATGACGTAGCTAGTTCTAAGGATTTGACCTGATTGAAGGGATTAAGACCTGTTTTAGTTTTGCTTTTAACCCCAATACTGAAGTTATGTTCTAAGGATTTGACCTGATTGAAGGGATTAAGACCGAATGATTCTGAATTCTGAACGGGAACGTAACGATCCGGTTCTAAGGATTTGACCTGATTGAAGGGATTAAGACTCGTCGTCGAGGTGGTGGTCTCGGCTTGACTCGTCCCAAGTTCTAAGGATTTGACCTGATTGAAGGGATTAAGACACTAGCACCCCTCCGGACTAACAGCACCCCTCCGGACTAAGTTCTAAGGATTTGACCTGATTGAAGGGATTAAGACATGATCATAGAGAGAGAGTTCCCCTCCCTTGACCATGTTCTAAGGATTTGACCTGATTGAAGGGATTAAGACTCAGAGGATTAAGTCCTCTGGGGCCCCGTCAAACAGGGTTCTAAGGATTTGACCTGATTGAAGGGATTAAGACCGGGTGATGACGTTTTCACGGTATGCGGTCCGCAGGAGGGTGGTTCTAAGGATTTGACCTGATTGAAGGGATTAAGACTGCGAGTGTGATGACAAAGCGTAAGAATTAGTATGTTCTAAGGATTTGACCTGATTGAAGGGATTAAGACTTGCTACAACATCATTGTTTATCGCATAATAAGCTACACGTTCTAAGGATTTGACCTGATTGAAGGGATTAAGACCCGACATTATTGACAATTTGAATGTTCACGGGTGGTTCTAAGGATTTGACCTGATTGAAGGGATTAAGACCTGGGCTGACGCTCAAGTCACGCCTTTGCAAAGCGTTCTAAGGATTTGACCTGATTGAAGGGATTAAGACTGGTATCGGCAGCTTCCCACCTGCCGATCCTGTTGCCAGGTTCTAAGGATTTGACCTGATTGAAGGGATTAAGACTCAAGTCACGCCTTTGCAAAGCGCGCGATTATTCGGGAGTTCTAAGGATTTGACCTGATTGAAGGGATTAAGACCTGCAGGAGAGCCTCAAGGCAATGGCGCCCACTCGGACGGTTCTAAGGATTTGACCTGATTGAAGGGATTAAGACCTGGCCCCTCGCCGATAACAAATTCCCAAGTTGGCCGTGTTCTAAGGATTTGACCTGATTGAAGGGATTAAGACCAGATCGTGGCGGCGAGCTTAACGACCCTCAGGTCGTCTAGTTCTAAGGATTTGACCTGATTGAAGGGATTAAGACTTGTGCCTCCGGGGCGAACCTCCTTCACCGACACAAGGTTCTAAGGATTTGACCTGATTGAAGGGATTAAGACCCGAGAGTGAAAGTAGAAGAACTATTCTTCGAACTCGTTCTAAGGATTTGACCTGATTGAAGGGATTAAGACAGAGTGACATGCAGGCCCTCATTTTTCTTGGCCATAGGTTCTAAGGATTTGACCTGATTGAAGGGATTAAGACGGAATTATAACCCTGCCTTATGTCCAATATATTAATGTTCTAAGGATTTGACCTGATTGAAGGGATTAAGACTATGTTTCGCTTCAGCAATAAGCTTGCGGAATCGTGGGTTCTAAGGATTTGACCTGATTGAAGGGATTAAGACCTGCTTCCAGCAGGGTTCCAAGCATGTTTGCTCGGAATGTTCTAAGGATTTGACCTGATTGAAGGGATTAAGACCGGTACAAGTCATAGAGTTCTTGTGCCGTTTTACTAGTTCTAAGGATTTGACCTGATTGAAGGGATTAAGACGCCACACCGACTCCATTGGGTTTATGAATAATAATTGGTTCTAAGGATTTGACCTGATTGAAGGGATTAAGACGAGCATCATCCCACCTATCCCTTCCCCTTCTCAGTTCTAAGGATTTGACCTGATTGAAGGGATTAAGACATTTACCACCAGAAGGTATGCATAAAGTGAACTAAGTGTTCTAAGGATTTGACCTGATTGAAGGGATTAAGACAGGGTGAACCGAGTCCCATAATTGGGGTCAATCCATTTGTTCTAAGGATTTGACCTGATTGAAGGGATTAAGACTCATAATTCCTCCAATTCAACCTATACTAAATAGTAGTAGGTTCTAAGGATTTGACCTGATTGAAGGGATTAAGACTAGTCCCTCTGCGTGAGGGTTGACTTCGTTGAGTACCTCGTTCTAAGGATTTGACCTGATTGAAGGGATTAAGACCACCGTACCCCAGTGCACTCTTTCGATCTCTGATAAAGTTCTAAGGATTTGACCTGATTGAAGGGATTAAGACCCTCATACTTCCCTCCTTGCCCCCTTTCTTAAGGGTTCTAAGGATTTGACCTGATTGAAGGGATTAAGACCCCCACGGGCTCGCCCCGATTATGACGGGGGCATCCGGTTCTAAGGATTTGACCTGATTGAAGGGATTAAGACCTGAAGGAGGCAACGAGTGTTACGAGCTTACGGGTGCGTTCTAAGGATTTGACCTGATTGAAGGGATTAAGACCGGAATTCGACCGAGCCCGATTCAGGAAACTCCTTCTGTTCTAAGGATTTGACCTGATTGAAGGGATTAAGACTTGAGTACCTCTTTATCATGATTGCGCCTCCAAGATAAAGTTCTAAGGATTTGACCTGATTGAAGGGATTAAGACTCGCGGGTCGAAGCAGGTTGCGGAGGGTTACTGCAGGTTCTAAGGATTTGACCTGATTGAAGGGATTAAGACATGCCAACAGCAGGAATATCGACAGCAGTACCTGTGTTCTAAGGATTTGACCTGATTGAAGGGATTAAGACCCGGCAGGCGTGTGGCCAACCGGAAGACTACGGCCTTGTTCTAAGGATTTGACCTGATTGAAGGGATTAAGACCATACCGTATTGCTTTATGAGGCTCATCGCCTCAACGTTCTAAGGATTTGACCTGATTGAAGGGATTAAGACCTAGTTAGCTCCTTGTGGATTCGGGAGCCAAACTCGGGTTCTAAGGATTTGACCTGATTGAAGGGATTAAGACCTGGCGCACCGGTTACCAACAGAGCCCGGGCTCCGCTCGTTCTAAGGATTTGACCTGATTGAAGGGATTAAGACGCCGTCTCCAGCTGCCTTTTAGAGGGCTCTCTGCCTAGTTCTAAGGATTTGACCTGATTGAAGGGATTAAGACAAGAATGGCATTAATTCCATATTTCTCTATGTCGCAAGTTCTAAGGATTTGACCTGATTGAAGGGATTAAGACCCCCACTCTACGATTCGCAATTCTTTTGTCCACATTTTGTTCTAAGGATTTGACCTGATTGAAGGGATTAAGACCCGGTCGGCGTGGTAGCCGACCGAGCCTAAATCTAAGGTTCTAAGGATTTGACCTGATTGAAGGGATTAAGACGGGGGAGTCAGAGGATTAAGTCCTCCCGGGCCCTGTTTGAGTTCTAAGGATTTGACCTGATTGAAGGGATTAAGACAATGCCTTTCCTCGTAATACTCCTCTCTAGACCAGTGTTCTAAGGATTTGACCTGATTGAAGGGATTAAGACTCGAAGAACACGGCCAACCACATGGCTATAGCCGCCAGTTCTAAGGATTTGACCTGATTGAAGGGATTAAGACCCAGATTCCCATCTGGAAGATTAAATTTTGGAACTGAGTTCTAAGGATTTGACCTGATTGAAGGGATTAAGACCCACGCCGTGCCGGAAAAGTCGTGCTGCTCCTCGCCGCAGTTCTAAGGATTTGACCTGATTGAAGGGATTAAGACCGGGTCAGAGGATTAAGTCCTCTGGGACCCGCCCCAGTTCTAAGGATTTGACCTGATTGAAGGGATTAAGACGATGCAAATTACAGGCCAATTTACAAATAAATTGAGTTCTAAGGATTTGACCTGATTGAAGGGATTAAGACTATCGGCAAGGCTTTTGAATTAAGCGCTCACACTGAGGTTCTAAGGATATGACCTGATTGAAGGGATTAAGACTAATTTGAGATCCTGTCGAATCATAAACAAACACGGGTTCTAAGGATTTGACCTGATTGAAGGGATTAAGACACAGGGGGCCCGAACCTTTCGACCCTAAAGGGAGGGTTCTAAGGATTTGACCTGATTGAAGAGATTAAGACACGAGCCTGCAGACCCTTTGTGGCGCCCCGCTGCGCTGTTCTAAGGATTTGACCTGATTGAAAGAATGAAGGCCACAATACTCCTACCCAATTTCGAATACAGAAAAAATTAGAAGAATTTTTATAAACATCAATAACTTGGATTATCAAAAGAAGGAGAAAAATATATGCCTCAAAACTGGATTTTCAATACATCCATAATTACAGATCCAGGCTCCTACAAAGTTGAAAAAATCACCTTGCAGCATGCGTTAGAATGGGTAGGAAGCAAAAAGTGGGAATCCGCAATTGGGCATCAGGGAACCGCACTGATTCTATCCGAGATGCTCAGAACAGAAGTACCGACAAATCGTGTACAGGCCCATATGGAACCCGGTAGTGAAGCTCTTGTCTTCAAGCTCATGAACAG
>JAOABY010000049.1 GCA_026418115.1 Spirochaetaceae bacterium
GGCCAGCTCCTCGCGCAGCGTCTCGCCATCAATGAAAGGAGCACCAATGATTTCGAAAGGCCTGGCAGTGCCACGCCCTTCCGATAGCCAGGTTCCTTCTACCAGACAGGCTCCCGGGTAGAGTTCCGCACAGCTCAGAGTAGGGAGATTGGGTGAGGTGAGCGGCCAGGGCAGCGTGGTTTCCACCCATGGCTGGCGCCTGTCCCAGCCTTCCAGAGGTACCACCTCGAGCACACAGCTGGGGAAATACTCACCCTGCAGATACCGTGCATATTCTCCTATGGTCATGCCATAGCGATGTGTCACGCCATAGCCTCCCACGAAGCTCTCATGCTCTCTTGCGAGGGGAGAGCCTTCCACCTTGAGCCCGCCAATGGGATTGGGTCTGTCGAGCACGATGACCGGAGTGCCAGTTGCAGCACAGCTCCTCATGATATAGGCGAGTGTGTACAGGTAGGTGTAGTAGCGGCAGCCCACGTCCTGCATGTCAAACACCACGGCATCGAGTGACTCGAGCATCCAGGGCTCCGGTTCCAGTCTCCTGCCATACAGCGAATAAGCAGGAATGCCGAGAAACACCTCATCGTCTACCTGCACGGCGTCCTGGGCGGCACCGCGGAACCCGTGTTCCGGCCCGAACAGGCAGGCTGGTCCCAGGCCATGCTGCATGAATGCCTTCCACGCAGGCACGCCTTGCGAGGTGGTGGCAGAAGGGTTGGTCGCAAGACCATAGCGTTTGCCCCTCCGTGAGGGGTCTTCAAGAAACCTTTCCAGCCCGAGGCGCACCGGCTCCCGGGCATGCTGTGCGGTACGCATAATTCATGGTAGCATGGCTCTCTATGGCGGGCAATCATTCATCTGGCGGGCTTGAAAATATGAACGGCGAAGTACCTGGCCTATACTCCGATCTGAACGATGTGGCAGCTTCTGCCCTGGCAGACCGTCTGTGTACAGGGCTTGCTGCTGCAGTCTGGAAGGATGGAAAGACTGTCTGGAGCTTTGCAGGAGGAACCACCTGCGAGCCGGAAGCTCTATCTTCAGCTCTCAGCCCTCCCCTCGACCACCCCACCGGAACGGGCGAACTCTCGGTCTGTACTGTTGAGACAGTGGAACATGCCACACTGTTCGATGCTGCTTCCCTCACCAAGCCGCTCGCGACTGCGCCTCTGGTCATGAAAGCATGGGAAACAGGAGCGCTCGATCTTGACGCACCTCTTGGAAGGTTCCTGGATGGATTGCCCGCAGCTACTGCTGCACTGCCGATACGGGCTCTCATGACCCATACCGCAGGACTGCCCGCAATACCAGCCCTGCATCTGCACTTTCAAGATCCCACCCGACTCGATCGGGCAGAGGCTGCCGCACGACTGCTTGCCATCGAGCCGGAAAGGCCCGTCGGTGCACAGGTACTCTACTCCTGCACTGGCTACCAGCTTCTGGGGCTGGTGCTGGAAAAGCTAGGCGACAGGCTGCTGGGAGAACTTTTCAAAGAGGAGCTTGCTGTTCCAGCAGGGCTTTCCCACGCCGGTTTTGCTCCTTCAATACTGCCTGATGGCATGCCGGAACAACTGCCTCATGCGGCTGCAACGGAATACTGTACCTGGCGCAAACGCCGGATACAGGGACAGGTGCATGACGAGAGCGCGTACTGTCTCGGTGGCCATGCTGGCAACGCAGGATTGTTTCTCAATCTGGAAAGTGCGCTCGCACTTGGTTCCCTCTACCTGCAGGAAGGCTGGTACCAGGGCAGGCAGCTCCTGCAGCCCTCAACAATAGCAAGCATGCTGCTCCCCTTTACCACCGGCATGGAAGAGCAGCGCTCACTTGCCTTCAGATATCATGATGCCGACACCTCGGATGGGCCACTCTGGCCCGCAACCGCATTCGGTCATACTGGATTCACAGGTACCAGCATCATGTTCGAACCCCGGCATCGAATCATGGCGGTGCTGCTCACCAATCGCGTCTACTTCGGCAGAGATGCAACACAGGAGCGTATCGTTGCATTCAGAAAGCGCTTTCATTCCACTGTATGGAGCGCCTTCTGTTGACGCCACCCCAGGAGCAGCCGACAATAGGAGAGATGAGTACAGCCTGGATATTTGGTCTGGATGGAGGCGGCACCTCAAGCAGGTTGCAAGCCGCAACCCCTGACGGGAATCTGCTGCACGCCGTCTATGGGGGAGCCCTGAATCCGCGATCACTGGGGTGGGAAGGGACCCGCAAGGCGCTCTCTTCCCTCTTTACCGCACTCTATGCACAGAGCGGCCTCGATCCCGCAGAGTGTCTGGCGGGGGTTGCGGGTATTGCAGGCGTGGACCGCAAGGATGATACGGCTTTCATGCAGAACCTGCTCAGACAGGCCGGAGGGTTCGGAGCCGGCGTCCGTCTGACTGTGTACAATGATTCCATCCCTGCGCTCGCGGGAGCCTTTGGCAGAATCGAGGGTATTCTGCTTATCTCCGGCACCGGATCGATCGCTGTAGGCGCGAATGCTGCCGGCAGAATCGTACGGTCAGGAGGCTGGGGGCATCTCCTGGGCGATGAAGGTTCGGCCTGGTGGGTAGGGCGAGAAGGCATTGCAGCAGCAGCCCGTTTCCACGACCGCCGAGGTCCCCAGACGAGTCTGCTCGCACGCGCGCTTGCCTTTTTCCGGGTACGCGAGCCATTCGAGCTCATTCCAGCGGTGTATGAAGCATTCGACAAAGCGACAATTGCCCAGTTCGCGCTTGCTGTCGCAGAAGAACGGGAAAAGGGCGACAGCGTTGCGGAAGCCATTTTCCAGAGAGCAGCAGACGAGCTCGCACTGCTGGTGACATCCACTGCCATCCGTCTGGGACAGGCCAGCCAGGAAGGTGAAATTGCCTTCACAGGTGGTTTCCTGACCAACAATCCTCGCCTCGCAAGGGATACGGAGGCTCGCATTCTGGCTGTACTCCCGCGCCATCGCATCATCGCGCCGGCGGCAGATGCGGTTGCGGGAGCATGCCTGCTCGCCCGCCAGTCTCTGCGCGCTTAATCTTTTCTTGACAGAAGGGGTCTTTCATCTCACAATGGTAGCGCTGTACAAAAATCTTCTCTTTGCAGGGAGGTTACCATGAAACGACTGATGCTCAGTCTCCTTCTGCTTGCGGTGGCAGCACCCGTGCTCTTCGCACAGCAGACACTCAACGTCTACACCATCATGCCCGAAAAATACGCTACCAAAGTATTCGCGGCATTTACCGCCGATACGGGCATAAAGGTAAATTTCATCCGTCTCTCTTCGGGCGAGGCGCTTGCCCGCATTGTGGCGGAAAAGAAGAATCCCCAGGTAGATGCGCTCTGGGGAGGCCCTGCCGACACCTATGAAGCCGGCATCCTCGAGGGCGTATTCGAGCAGTACAAGCCCAGGGAAGCAGATGCAATACCCGCCAAGTTCCGCTCCGCGCAGAACTACTGGATCGGTATTGGCGTCATTCCGCTCTGCTTCATGTCGAATGCCAAATTCCTGAAGGACAAAGGTCTCCAGCCGCCCACAAGCTGGAACGATCTTCTGCATCCGGCGTACAAGGGTGCGCTCCAGATGGCCGATGCCCGCACCTCGGGAACCGCAACCGAGCGAATTTACACCCTCGTCAAGATCTTCGGTGAGAATGAGGCCTTCGCCTACCAGAAGAAACTGCACCAGAACATCCAGCTCTACACCAAGAGCGGTGCCGGCGGTGCCATGCCCATCGCCACCGGCCAGGCAGCCTCGGGTGTGTTCTACATCGTCGATGCACTGGACATTCAGCAGCAGGGCTATGATGTGGTGATCTCCTATCCCAAGGAAGGCGTAACCTATGGTGTCGAGGCTGCCGGTATCCTCAAAGGCGCCAGGAACCTCGAGCTGGCCAAGAAGCTGATGGACTGGGCATCCAGCAAGCGGCTTGGTGATGTCATGATGGCGGAGAAGATCAACTACATCCCGACCCGCCCCGACGTGAAGGTGAGCAACCCCGCACTCGACATGACACAGGTCAAGCTGATCGACACCGACATCGCCTGGAAAGGCAAGAACCGCGAAGCCTTCGTCGAGCGCTTTGTGAACGAAGTCATCCAGCAGTGAGACATTCTCACTTCTGATCATCATTGCAGCGGCACGTCCTGAAGGCTGCCATGCCTTTGAGCATGCAAGCCGGCAGAGGGCGTGCCGCTTGTTCTGAAGGATTGCCTCATGACCGCTGCATCTGCATCACGCATACGACGACCAAGCCTTGCGCTGCGCGACCCGGCACTGTTCTTTGCGCTGGTAACCCTGTGGCTTTCCCTGGGCCTTTTTATCATACTGCCCTTTCTCAGGCTGCTGCAGGCTACGTTCATCAAGGATGGCGCACTGACACTGGCCAATCTTGTCAAAGTGTGGGGCAAGGCGTACAACCGGAGAGCCTTTTCCGGCAGCATTATTCTGGCCACCGGCGTAAGTCTGGCCGGCACCCTGCTCGCCTATCTCTTTGCGCTGGCAGTGACCAGAACGCACTGGCCACGCTGGGTCAGATGGCTGCTCTCCTCGATCACCATACTGCCGCTCATTTCGCCACCCTTCACCAGCAGTATCTCGCTCACCCTTGCGCTGGGACCCAATGGCATGCTGCTCAAGGCGCTGGGTCTGGGAGAGCTGAACTTCTACGGCTTCTGGGGGACATGGCTTTCCGAGACGCTCACCTACTTTCCGGTGGCGTTCATGGTCCTGGCAGCAATACTCTCCGCCATGGATCCGAATCTGGATGATGCCGCCTTTTCGCTGGGAGCCTCCCGTCGGAGAATGTTCTGGACGGTAACGGTCCCCCTTTCTATGCCGGGCATCGCAAATTCCCTTCTGCTGCTGTTCGGATCGAGCCTCGCCGACTTTGCCACCCCGCTCATCCTGGGCGGCCACAAGTTCCCTGTCCTGCCCACGCAGGCATATCTTCAGATTACCGGCATGTACGATTTGAGGGGCGGTGCTACCCTCTCGGTGCTGCTCCTGCTTCCTGCCCTGCTGGTGTATGGTATCCAGCGATGGATGATAGGACGGAAGAGCTATGTCACCGTGACGGGCAAGAGTGGCGCACGAAGCAACTTTGCTACGCTGCCACGCGGCCTCGAGATAGCCATGGTCATTGTCTGTGGTCTGGTAGCGCTGTTCATTGCCTATCTCTACTTCATCATTCTGTGGGGATCGGCGGTAAGAGTCTGGGGTGTGGATAATTCCTTCACCATGGAGCACTATGCCTATGTCTTTACCCATGGAAGAAAGGCTATCACCGATACGCTGAAGATTGGCATCACAAGCACGGTACTCGGCTCGCTGCTGGCTGTCGTACTGGGATACCTGTTTCAGCGCTTCCGCTTCGCAGGCCGCAAAACCATGGAATTCGTGAGCATGCTCAACTATGCGCTTCCAGGCACCGTAGTCGGTATTGCCTACATTATTGCCTTCAATGAGAAGCCGCTTCTGCTCACCGGCACGATAACGATTCTCGTAGCAGCCTATATCTTCCGCTACTATGCAACCGGCATACGGTCGGTGATGGCTTCGCTCCAGCAGATCGATCCTTCGCTGGAAGAAGCGAGCATGAGTCTGGGGGCCGGGCGGGTCCGTACCTTCATGGAAGTCACGGTGCCGCTTATCATTCCCGCTGTCCTTGCAGGTATGCGGTACCTGTTCATTCACTCCATGACAGCCATCAGCGCAACCATATTCCTGGTCTCTGTCCGCTGGACGCTGCTCACCACCAGAATTCTCGAATCGATGACCGAGCTGCAGTTTTCGCAGGCCTCGGCATTCTCGATCGTGCTGATCATTCTGGTATTCATCGCCGACATTGTGATGGGCTGGGCGCTCCGTCGCAGCTCCCTCAGATTCGGCACAACTCAGGAGACAAGCTATGACAACACCGGCGCTTGAATTGCAGCATGTTGCGAAGGTCTTCCGCAAGGATCGTGACATCGTCCGAGCTGTGGATGATGTTACTCTTGTAGTGGAAAAGGGTGAATTCATAACCTTTCTCGGCCCCTCGGGCTGTGGCAAGACCACAACACTCCGCATGATCGCAGGCTTCGAACTGCCCACCGAAGGCCGCATACTGATCGGAGGCAGGGATATGACGAACATCCCTGCCAACAAACGCGGTATCGGATTCGTGTTCCAGAACTATGCGCTCTTCCCTCACATGAGTGTGTTCCACAACGTCGCCTATGGGCTCAAATCACGGGGCGAGGATCCAGGCCGCATCAGAGAGAAAGTCGGCAATGCGCTCGAGCTGGTGGGACTGGCGCAAGCAGTCCACCGGTATCCCAATCAGCTCTCGGGTGGAGAACAGCAGCGCGTAGCCCTCGCCAGAGTGCTGGCGCTGGAACCCTCACTCCTTCTGATGGATGAGCCGCTCTCCAACCTCGACGCCAAACTGCGGCTGCACATGCGCACCGAAATACGCAGACTCCAGAAAAGGCTTGGTATCACCTGCATCTATGTTACCCATGATCAGGCTGAGGCGCTCACCATGGCTGACCGGATCATGGTCATGCAGAAGGGAAAGGTCGAACAGATCGGCACGCCGCAGGAAATCTACAATCACCCGCGCACGCTCTTTGTGGCCGATTTCATAGGCCAGGCGAATGCCATCCGCTTGCGCACCTCAGGCTACGCAGATGGCAAGGCATGGGCCAAAGTGCCGGGAGGATGGCAGCTTGCTGCGCGCACTTCCGGCGGCACCATACTGGAAAAGGGCACCGAAGCTGCACTGGTCATACGCCCCGAGCGCATCAGACTTGAGGCTGACGCGCAGGCAGCGGGGACGCTTGCAGCAACGGTCGCTGCTGCTACCTTTGTTGGCAGCCATGTGGAGTATGAGCTCGATCTGGGCGAGGGGAACACCCTCAAGGCAACGGTACCCTACGATCCCAATGCGCGTCTGCATCAGGAAGGGGCACGCGTAGGGGTGCGTATCGATCAGGAGTCGGCGCTCTTTATCCCGATTGAAGCGAAGCAGGGCTAGAGAAGGTAGAAGGATGTTTCGGCTGTGCCGAGACACCCGGCCAGCCCTGCTGCGTTCTGGGGAGCAGGCAACCCTTGCCGCTCCCTCTCATTTCATGAAGTATAGAAAAAAGGAGGCCGCCTCCAGGCGGCCTCCTCTGCTGTCCGCACACCAGCATCAGCCGATGAAGTGCTTGAGCACAAACAGGATCGCGACAATCCAGGTAACGATCGTAATATCCTTGAACTTACCGGTGAGCGCCTTGAGCACCACATAGGAAATGATGCCGAACACAAGACCCTCGGCGATGGAATAGCTGAGCGGCATCATGATGATGGTCAGGAATGCCGGAATCGCCTCGGTGTAATCGCCAAACTCGATCTCCTTGATGGGCGACATCATGAAGAGACCAACAAGGATAAGCGCCGGAGCGGTTGCCGCACCCGGAATGAGCAGGAAGAGCGGCGCAAAGAACAGCGACACGAGGAACAGAATGCCGGTGGTCAGCGCCGTAAGACCGGTCCGCCCGCCTTCCGCTACGCCAGAGGCGCTCTCAACATAGGAAGTGACAGTAGAAGTACCCAGGCATGCGCCCGCTACCGTACCGATGGCATCAGCCAGGAGCGCCTGCTTGACGCGGGGGATGTTCCCCTTTCTGTCGATGAGTCCAGCCTGAGTGGTCACACCCACCAGTGTGCCGATGGTATCGAAGATGTCGACAAAGAGGAAGGTGAAGAACACAACAAAGAAGTCGAGCGTGAACACCTTGTCGAACTGGAACTGGAAGAGCAACGGCGCTGCAGGTCTGGCAAGCAGAGTCCAGCCTTCGGGAATCTTGGTCACCCCAAGTGGAATGCCGATGATCGTGGTGATGATGATGCCGATGAGCAGTGCACCCTTGACGTTCCTGGCGAGCAGGAAGCCGCTGATCGCGAGACCGATGATGGCAAGCAGCGCGCTGCCCTGCGTCACCTTGCCCAGTGATACCAGCGTGGCATCGTTGTTCACGATGATTCCTGCATTCTGCAGACCGATGAACGCGATGAACAGACCAATGCCGACGGACACCGCGCGTTTGATATTGGCAGGAATTGCCGCAACGATGGCCTCCCGGATATTGAAGAAGGACATGAGCACAAACAGGATGCCTTCCAGGAAGACAGCAGTCAGGGCGAGCTGCCAGCTGTATCCCATGCCGAGTACCACACTGAAAGCAAAAAAGGCGTTCAGCCCCATGCCCGGTGCGAGCGCGATGGGCAGATTCGCGAAGAATGCCATGCAGAGTATGGCGATTGCCGAAGAGAGCGCTGTAGCAGTAAACACACTGTTGGCGGGCATCCCTGCTGCAGAGAGAATGCCAGGATTGACGGCCAGGATATAGGCCATCGTCATGAAGGTGGTAATACCGGCTACCACCTCGGTGCGCACGGTGGTACCGCGCTCTTTGAGTCCGAAGAGCTTCTCCACGAGAATCCTCCTTGGTTGTAAGACTTTGGCTGGGTTTTCAGAAGCCGTCGAAAAGGATAGCGCGGGTATCGATAAAACGCAAGCGAAAAATCACCGCTTCATGAAGTTGCCAGGTATACGCCAGCTATCGCAGCTACGGCACCTGCCATCTGGAGTGGAGCCAGACGTTCTCCCAGGAGCACGAATGATGCGAAGACAGATACCACAGGTATCAGATTGATGAAGACACTCGAGCGCCCGGGCCCAAGCTTTTCGAGCACCATCACATACAGCCAGTATCCTATCGCCGAGCCGAATACTCCTAGATAGACAGCATTCCACAGAGAAACGGCAGAAAGGCCAATCCACTTCTGACCCTCGGCAAGCGCAAAGGGTACGCACCCCACTGCACCAATCACCATCTGCCAGAATGTCACCGTCAGCATGGGATAGCGAGCCGAGAGTGGCCTGGTGAGAAAGCTGTAGGCAGCCCACGACAGCGCAGCGCCAGCCATGTAGACATACCCCAGCGGCGCGCTCCTGGCACTCTCCGAACGCAGCACAATGAGCGCTACTCCCAGAAATGACAGTACAATGCCTGACACTACTTTCCGCCCGGGCCTGCTTTGCAGGGCAACCATTTCAATTACCAGAGTGAGCACAGGAATGGTGCCGACTATGATCGAAGACTCCGATGCGGTCAGCAGCAGAATGCCATTATTCTCACACAGAAAATAGAACGTGACACCAATGAGCCCGCTTGCAGCCAGCAGCCCCCAGTCGCTGCGCCGCACACCGAACGGAGTTCCTGAGAGTGCCACAATCGGTGCCAGCAACAGGGAGGCAACCACAAAGCGGAAGAGCGCCAGACTCATCGGGCCGAACTCGCGTAGTGCCACTTTAATGGAGAGAAAGGTTACGCCCCAGATCACCGCAACCGCCACACCCATCAGAGGAACCGGTATTCTGCCTGCAAGCCTGCCCTTCGAGCTGTCCATGGCTGGCATGGTAGCTGCCTGGCATGGCTCTGTCCAGAGGCCCGGACTGGCCTGCCTGCATGGATATTTCATGCTGCTGTGCTATACTCGTGCCATGAAACATCTCGTTATCGATGGCTGTTCGCTCACCATACCGGATCTTGTTGCAGCAGCCCGGCATCATGTGCCGGTGGTGCTTGACGAGGATGCGGTACGACGCATGGCAGCCTCTCGAGCCGTAGTTGAGGACGCCATGAAAAACCGGCTGGTCCGCTATGGCATTACGACCGGATTTGGCAAATTCTGCTCCGTGACCATATCGGACGAAGACAATGCGACACTGCAGAAAAATCTCATCATGAGCCACGCATGCGGCCAGGGGTCGCCCTTCCCCGAGGAAGTGGTGCGCGCCATGATGCTGCTGCGCGCCAACGCCCTTGCAGTAGGCAACAGCGGCATCCGCCCTCTGGTGGTGCAGCGTCTCCTTGATATGCTCAATGCAGGCGTTATCCCTGTGGTACCGGAACAGGGTTCTCTGGGTGCCTCCGGTGATCTGGCACCGCTTTCGCACATTGCACTGGTACTCATCGGGATGGGAGAGGCATGGTGGAAAGGGGAGCGCATGCCCGGTTCCCTGGCAATGGCGCGGGCAGGCATCCAGCCCGTGGCGTTGGAAGCAAAGGAAGGGCTTGCGCTCATCAATGGCACGCAGGCAATGACTGCCACTGGTGCTCTTGCGGTCCATGATGCACTCATGGCTTACCGAACGGCAACCATTACGGCAGCACTCACCTTCCAGGCCTTGCGAGGCATTACCGAAGCGCTCGATCCCCGCATTCACGAACTCCGCCGCCAGCAGGGCCAGATCGATGCAGCCCACGATCTCAGACGCATTCTGGAGGATTCCCGACTCGTGACACATCCCACAGGTTCCCGTGTCCAGGATGCCTATGCCCTTCGCTGCACGCCACAGGTACATGGAGCGGTGCTGACCGCCCTCCGTCACGTGTGGGACATTCTCTCGACCGAACTCAATGCCGTCACCGACAATCCACTGATATTTCCCCATGTCATGCGCCCCGGCGGGGATATCCTCTCCGGCGGGAACTTCCATGGCGAACCGCTCGCGCTCGCGCTGGATTATCTCGGGATCGCGGCATCAGAATTGGCAGATCTCTCAGAACGGAGGCTCGAACGCCTCGTCAATCCTGCCCTTTCCGAAGGACTCCCGGCATTCCTTGCCATCAATGGAGGCCTCAATTCAGGCTTTATGATCGTGCAGTACAGCGCCGCGAGCCTGGTTTCGGAGAATAAGGTCCTTGCCCATCCCGCCAGCGTGGACTCCATTCCCTCAAGCGCCAACCAGGAAGATCACGTCTCAATGGGTACCATCGCTGCACGCAAGGCGCGCCGCATCATTGAGCATACCCAGCGGGTACTGGCGATGGAACTGCTGGCTGCATGCCAGGCGCTCGATCTGCGGGCGATTCAGCAGGGCCTGCCGTCAATCGAGGATCAGCTTGCTCCTGCAACCCGGCCGGCCTACAGCATCGTCCGCACTACCGTACCCTTCCTCGACAAAGACAGAGTGATGTATCCTGACCTGGACGCAGCTCATGCCCTGATTGCAGAAGGTCTCATACCTGGCTGTGTCTTTGCATGGAGCTGGATGCCGGATGGCCTGTCCGCCATCGATCAGATTGAATGAACGCACAGGAGTCTTAAAATGGTAACCAAACGCGACTTCGGGCTCCGCCTGAACAGAACATCACCTCACGAGCGCGCACGGCTCATTTCATACATCAATCTCAAACTTGCAAGCCTCGGCCTTCCCTACTACTCCAAGGATGGCACTGCCTTTGTGCAGCTTGCATCAGACATGCTCGAAAGCATCCGGCAGAAGGATCGCATGCTGCCAAGAATACTGCCTCCCGCAGACCAGCGCATACAGGACTTCATCGATCGCTTCCTTGCCGACCTGGGACTCGCAGCAGTACCCAGGCTGCCCGCCAACACCCTGGTGCTCGATCGATATGGCATGGCACGTGAACTCTCCCTGCCACCCAATGGCCACAAGCACATTTCGCCAACTCTGACCTCCTACCGGGTGCGCAATGGTGTGCTCCACAATCCTGCCAGTGACAGGCGCACGACCGAGGGAGTCTTTCACATTGCCGAGGGTGGTCTCCCCGTGCCGGCCGACAAGAAAGCCGTCCCCAAGCTCGCCTTTGCCCGTCTGCTCGAAGCGGCTCTGAACCCGCCGCCCGAAATGCTCGAGCTGCCCTACACCGCCGGCGAAGCCGACAAGGCACGCACGTTCGTCTCGGTGCTGTTGCGTCCCATTGTGCGGCCGGAAGTACCGGGATACTGCGAGGAACGCTCCATGGAAGTACGCTTCTTCGCACCAGGCTCCCTGACTGCAAATATAGATTTCGTAGAGAGCATCTTCGGCAACTCCGGCGATCCCTTCATCCCGGAAAACGATGCCTCGATCGATCCCGTCCACTGGACCGGCACGACA
Organism: Spirochaetaceae bacterium; assembly: GCA_026418115.1. GTDB lineage: Bacteria > Spirochaetota > Spirochaetia > Treponematales > Rectinemataceae > Rectinema. The sequence continues at coordinate 11,925 of JAOABY010000049.1, forward strand.
GGCTGCATCATTCTTGCAACGCACCTTGTCAACATGACAAAAAAGGAACTCGGCCTGCCGCACTGGGACCAGGCTACCGAACGCCAGCGCCGCGATGGCATGTGTTGGCGTGACCCCACGGAAAAGTACAACGATGGGAAGGCCTTCAAGGTGTGCGCACGGGATGAGAGCGGTGTCATCCTCACCATTATTGCCGACAATTACTTTGGCTACTCCAAGAAGGAGATAAAGTCCCATATTTCCTATTCAGCCAACCTGCTCGGTCTGGTCGAGGAGGAACACGCCGGCGGCGCCCTCGTCTTCCCCTCCTACAATCATGGCACACGCTTTGTGCCCGACACCAATCTCAAATCCAGAGGACACAGCATGCAGGATGTGTACAGGCTCCTGCAGGGACGCATAGAGATGCGCCCCGAAGGCTATGCGGTCGATCTCACCTTCCCCTCGATCATCTATCTGCCCGAGGACGCCTACATTTCACTAGAAGACCAGATGGCCCACTGGGTCAATGAAGGGCGCCCCGAATCTCTCCGTGTGCTGCCCGATCACATCTATGTGCATCCCACAGGCTATCGGGTCCATATGGAACGCCATCCGGTTTCCGGTGCATGGCGGCTCATCGGCACCACTGCGGAAGGTCTTGTCTGCCACAAGCCCTGCACGGTGTCCGGCGGCGGCAAGTCGGAAATTGCAAAATCCATCGAGGACGCCATCGTCTACATGCCCATTATCATTGCGGACTTTGAGCGCGACATGGCGCAGGTCCGCGAGATCATCGAGAAGGATTACGGCAACCGTTTCCGCGATGAAGCAGAAAACCACGGCAAGGATGCACGGTCGGTGCTCTCGCCCAAACGTTCACTGGGCTCGGTCATCAAGCTGCTCTCTCCTTCTCCCGCATACAACGACGAATACAACCAGTGGCTGAAATCCATTCCCGAGCGCATCAAGAGTCTTGTCTTCCTCGTCAAACGCTTCTACCGACCCGACTGGGGTGATGACTGGCAGTCCCATTTTTCTGTCGATGCGGTCAATGGCACAACCGGGAATATTCTCAAATTCGAGGGGCGCCCCGTACTCGGCGCCTATCTCCGTGTCGGCAAGAATGAGCAC
>JAOABY010000004.1 GCA_026418115.1 Spirochaetaceae bacterium
ACCCAGCACTCTCCGAAGGGCTGCCCGCGTTCCTCACTATCAACGGCGGTATCAATTCTGGTTTCATGATTGTCCAGTACAGCGCCGCCAGCCTCGTATCGGAGAACAAGATTCTGGCTCACCCTGCCAGCGTGGATTCTATTCCTTCGAGCGCAAATCAGGAAGACCATGTTTCCATGGGCACTATCGCGGCTCGCAAAGCACGATCAATTCTCGACCACAGCCGCAGGGTTGTGGCGATGGAACTCATGGCCGCCTGCCAGGCCTTGGATCTGCGGGCCATCCAGATGGGACTTTCTTCCATAGAAGAATCGCTCTCGCCGGCAACGCGCCCCATCTACCGCATGCTCAGAGCTGTCATTCAGTTCACCGATCGAGACCGGGTCATGTATCCCGACATCGATGCGACTGTCACACTTCTCGCCAGCGGAACCGTGCCTGCCAGCATCGAATGTTGGAGCTGGAATCCCGTACCGATTGCTCCTTGCGAAGACATGGAATAGAATTCGGGCAACATAATCCCCGGAGGAGAATCCCATGGTTACCAAGAGGGATCACGGCATTAAACTGGATCGAACTTCGCCACAGGAACGTGCGCGGCTCATTTCATACATCAACATCAAGCTCAAGAGCCTCGGGCTGCCGGTCTATTCCAAAGAAGGAACAGGCTTTGTCCAGCTCGCCTCGGACATGCTGGAAAGCTTTCGTCAGAAAAACCGCCTCCTGCCTCGCATCCTCCCCCCTGCTGATCAGCGTATCCAGAATTTCATCGATCGCTATCTGGCGGATCTGGGCTTGGCGAGAAACCCGCAGCTTCCGGCCAATACCCTCGTCCTCGACCGCTATGGCATGGCACGCGAGCTTTCATTGCCACCCGATGGTCACAAGCATGTGTCGCCGACGCTCACCTCCTACCGCGTCCGGAACGGCGTCCTCCACAATCCGACCAACGATCGACGCACTACAGAAGGCGTCTTTCATATTGCTGAGGGAGGGCTCCCCATTCCCTTGGACAAAAAAGCCGTCCCAAAACTCGCGTTCGCCCGCATGCTCGAAGCGGCGCTGAACCCTCCGCCCGAGCTGCTCGAATTGCCCTTCACCGCCCGCGAAACCGAAAAAGCCCGCACCTTCCTCTCGGTGCTGCTGCGGCCAATCGTACGCCCCGAAGTCCCCGGCTATTGCGAAGAGCGCTCCATGGAGGTTCGCTTCTTTGCGCCTGGTTCCCTCGCCGCCAATGTCGATTTCGTCGAAAGCATTTTCGGTAATTCGGGCGACCCCTTCATACCAGAAAACGATGCTTCTATCGATCCGGTACACTGGACCGGCACTACCGGCTGTATCATTCTCGCAACGCACCTAGTGAGTCTTACAAAGAAAGAACTTGGTTTGCCGCACTACGAACAGGCCACCGAGCGCCAGCGCCGCGATGGCATGTGCTGGAAAGATCCTACTGAGCTGTATAACGACGGCAAGCCATTCAAACTATGCGCCCGCGATGCCTCGGGTGTCATCCTGACCATCATTGCCGACAACTATTTCGGTTACTCTAAGAAGGAAATAAAATCCCACATCTCCTACTCCGCCAATTTGCTTGGGCTGGTGGAGGAGGAGCACGCCGGCGGCGCGCTCGTGTTTCCGTCGTACAATCTCGGTACGCGCTTCGTACCCGACACCAACCTTCGCTCGCGCGGCCATAGCATTCAGGATGTCTACACACTCATGCGCGGACGAATCGAAATGAAACCAGAAGGATACGGTGTGGACCTGACTTTTCCGAATATCATCTATTTGCCGGAGGATGCTACCATTTCTCTGGAAGATCAGATGGCCCACTGGATCATCGATGGTCGTCAGGAGTCGCTCCGAGTACTCCCTGATTACATATACATTCATCCAACAGGCTATCGGGTGCAGATGGAACGACACCCGGTCACAGGCGCTTGGCGCCTCATCGGAACATCCGCTGAACCCCTCCTATGCCATAAACCCTGCACCGTCTCGGGCGGCGGCAAGTCGGAAATCGCGAAATCCATTCATGACGCCATTACCTACATGCCCATTATCATCGCTGATTTTAAAAAAGACATGGAAGCGGTCAGGGAAATCATTGAAAAGGACTATGGCAACCGCTTCCGCGATGAGTCCGAGAATCACGGCAAGGACGCCCGCCCCGTGCTCTCGCCCCGTCGGTCTCTCGGCTCAGTGATCAAATTGCTCTCACCCTCTCCTGCCTACAATGACGATTACAACGAGTGGCTCCGAAGCATACCGGAGCGGATTAAAAGCCTTGTATTTCTGGTCAAGCGCTTTTACCAACCCGACTGGGGCGACGACTGGATGTCGCACTTTTCTGTCGATGCGGTCAACGGCACTACAGGCAATATCCTTAAGTTTGAGGGCAGACCAGTCATGGGGGCCTATCTGCGTGTCGGCAAGAACGGAAGCGGCATGAACCGCTTCTTCAAGCTGCGACAGGACTTCATGCCTGCCGTGAAACTCCAGTGGGAGGATGATATTTCGGCTTCCATCATCGTCCCGACAAACCAGCTTGAAGACCTACCGGACTGGACCAGGCATCATCCAAGCCTCAAATTCGCCAAGAACTGCGAGGCACGTTTCTTCCAGCGCCCGGATGACGCCATCATTCGAGGCTACGACAAGCAGACCGAAAAGGACCTTGCGCGTCAGGACAACTTCATCTCGAACTTTGAACCGCTCACAAGAGCGGACGCTTCCCGCATCATCGAAAATACCATCCAGTTCTCGGAATACACCGAGCCGATGCGCAAATTCATTGAGGAAGCAGAAAAGGACCCGAATTTCGAGTACTTTGTCGTTTCCAGCCAGTTCCGCCTGGTAGACGGCCAGCCTTCAAAGAATCCGCGTTACCTCCAGCTCGACCCGACCTATGTGGATCCGCTCAAGCGTTACCTTGCGGAAATAGGGCCGAGGCTCTACCGGCGCATACCTGCGGACAAGCCCCTTCTCCAGCCTGTTGGAGCCGTCCTGCCCGGTCGCCGCAACAATCCGGCCGACAGGAAAGGCGGCATACGACCTCTTGCAGTCTATGGCCCCATCCACTATCAGGAGCTTCCTGAGCTCTTCATGGATTTTGTCTGCTCGCTCACCGGCAAGAGCCCATCCACTACAGGCGCTGGCAGCGAGGGAGCGCTCACCAAGGGTCCCTTCAACCCCCTGGTTCCGACAAGCGATCTCAACAATGCCCTCCTCGCCTTCATTCTCACCGGTTACTCGGGCTTCACCTCTGCCGCCGGCCATATAGGCCAGAAATACAAGGTAGACCATGACATTTCGCTCCTCATCCCCGAACTGTGGGCGCGTCTGATTCCGGAAGAACGCGATCCCGAATTCCTGAAGAGCCATGGCTATCTTGAACAGGTACAGGATTTCGAGTACCAGGGCAGGCTCATTCCTGCCTCAAGGCTCGGCTGGCGCATCACACCGCTCTTTGCTGCCACCTACCTGGGGCGCCTCTTCGATACGCCTTCAGTTGTCTTCCCTGAGGACATGCTCAGGCCGGAGCTCCAGAATATGGAAGAATTCGTTGACGGAATTGAGAATATCGCAACAGCAATGGAGAAATCCGCCAAGGCCTACTTTGAGGACGGTTCCTATGAGGCTGCGATTCCGCCGCTCAAAGCAGTACTCTCCGTGATGGCATTCGGACACTACGAAGGCAAGTCGATCCACGATCCCGAAGTGCGTCGCCTGTTCGACCGCGACACGGTGCTCGCCTCGGACTGGTACCGCGAACGGCTGGAGCGCTACCGTGAGCACGAGGTAGCCTATATCGAGTCATCGATTGCCTATCTCCGCCGATTCCTCGCAGAGCGTGCCGAACCAGGCAGTCTTACCGAGCGGCGCGTGCAGTCGGAACTCGCCAGTGCCCACAAGAGGCTCGAGCAACTGCTCGCCCCCCGCTACCTGGAGAGAATCTGGGGCACTATCGGTCTCGATGCCTTGTACAAAGGCAAGCAGGCATGAGGGCAGTCAGCAGAGAGAGGTGCGCATGACCACGACCATGTTTATCCACAATATTTCCCAGCTCTGGACCCCTCAGGGCTTCCAGGCCAGCAGGGGAGCAGCAATGCGTGAGGTGCGGAAGATCACTAATGCCTGCATCCTGGTGCGCAATGGCGCACTTGCATGGGTCGGCTCAATGGACGAACTCAGCCAGGCCCATCAGGCCCCTGCGCACCCTCTGCACGCCATTGCATCCGAGGCTTTTGCAGCACCTGCCTTTGATGCTGCCGGCCGGTGCTGCGTGCCGGGCTTTGTGGACAGCCACACCCACTTCGTATTCGCTGGATGGAGAGAGGATGAATTCTTCTGGAGAGCCGAAGGCCTTCCCTACATGGAACTCCACCGGCGTGGCGGTGGCATACAGAACAGTGTACGCGCTACCCGCGCTGCCTCCGAAGAGGAACTCGTCGAACTTGGACGCAAACGTATCAGGACCATGCTTGCCCATGGCATCACCACGGCAGAGTGCAAGTCAGGCTATGGCCTCGACCGCGACACCGAGCTTCGCCAGCTTCGCGCCATCAGGAAGCTGGCAGAGGAAGAGCCTGTTACCATCGTTCCGACTTTTCTGGGTGCACATTCCATTCCGCCGGAATTTGCCGGAAGACCGCGAGCCTACCTCGAATTTCTGGCAGCGGAGGTGCTGCCAGCAGTACGGGCAGAAGGTCTTGCCCGCTTCGTTGACATTTTCTGCGAAAAAGGGGTCTTTGAGCTCGAGGATACGCGCTGGTATCTCGAACAGGCAAAGGCAATGGGTTTTGCGCTCAAACTGCATGCTGACGAAATAGCACCGTTGGGCGGTGCCGGTCTGGCAGCGTCACTGGGCGCAGTGAGCGCCGACCACCTGCTGAAAGCTTCTGATGAGGATATTGCTGCCATGGCGGCAGCAGGGACAATCGCAGGCCTTCTGCCACTCACCGCCTTCAGCCTGCGAGAACCCTACGCCAGAGCGCGAGCCTTCCTCGACGCTGGCTGTGCAGTAGCCCTGGCCAGCGATCTCAACCCCGGTTCCTGCTACAGCCAATCCGTACCGCTGATTTTCGCGCTGGCAGTGCTGTATCTGGGCATGGGAATAGAAGAGGCATTGACTGCACTCACACTCAATGGTGCTGCATCACTAGGCCTTGCGGATCGGGTCGGTACGCTCGAGCCTGGCAAGTACGCTGATTTCGTGCTCCTGGACGCACCATCTCCGGGCCATCTGGCATACCATGTTGGCATGAATCTTGTTTCCTCTGTATGGAAACAGGGCTGCATGGTGTGGCATGCATGAGCATTCACATCGCACGTGCCCGTCGTGCCAGCATCACCCGCGAGCCTGAATAGATCAGCACCGCGCAGAGCACGCCGGCGAAGGCAATCTGTATTGCCGTACCCGGCTGCTCATGGTAGACCAGCAAACCCAGCAGAAGCTGGGAAGTGGGTGAAACATACTGGATGAATCCCATGAGCTGCAGGCTGATGCTGGTGGCGGCCGCACTGAACAGAAAAAGCGGAATCGCCGTTACGATGCCGCCCATGGCCAGCAGTACCGTCTTGAACATTCCTACCGTACCGAACGCTCCCTGCCCTGCAATATGCTGGGCAAGCAGGTACGCCAGCGCCACAGGTGCTGCTGCGAGCGTCTCGAGTGCAAGCCCAAGTACGGGATCCAGGCCAAGCGCCTTTTTTGATGCTCCATACAGGGCAAAGGTAATGGCCAGCAGGAGAGAGAGTACAGGCACCCGTCCATAGAGAAGGCCAGCAGCCACGATGCCCACTGTGGCTACACCTACCGCCGCTCTGGTCCAGTTATCTACATGTTCCCTGAAAATCCATGCGCCCAGCGCGACCGACATCAGCGGGTTGATGTAGTAGCCCAGCGCTGATTCCACCACCCTGCCGGCGGTGATCGCATAGATATAGAGCCCCCAGTTGGCTGTCACCATGCCTGCTGCAGCAAGCACGAGGAGAAGCTGGCGCCTGTTCGCGAAGATGGTGCGAAGTTCACCCAGCCGCCTTCCAAAAGCAAGCACCAGAAGGCAGAAAAGACTTGCCCAGACCACACGATGAGCCAGAGTCTGCAAAGGATCGATGCCGCTGAGCATTTTCCAGTAGAGAGGAAACACTCCCCACATGCCATAGGCACCAAATGCTGCGAGTATGCCAAGTCGTCTGCCGTATTTGCTTGAAGTGCTGTTCTGGAATTGTGTCATGATGATTCCGCAGGCTCCATGATGCCATGAATCAGCCAAACCGGCAAGACCTGTTTCAAATTTTGAAACTCATGGCATACTATGTAATCCTGTTCAAAAACCAGAATGACTTTTCTTTTCATATACGGTTGTACATCTATTGACTAAGGGCAGCGGCCCTGTTTCTATTGGAAAGTACAATATCGGGAATTTTCTATCATTCCCGAAGCGTACACCATAAGGAGGCTGTATGAAGAAAAGCATTCTGGTTCTGGCATTGCTCGCCTGCGTGTCACTCGTATTCGCACAGGACATCAAGATTGGCGGCATCGGACCTGTCACCGGTGAAGCAGCGACCTTCGGTATCTCCACCAAGAACGGCATGATGATGGCAGTCGAGGAATGGAATGCCAAGGGCGGAGTATTCGGCGGCAGAAAAGTCAAGCTTATCTTTGAAGACGACAAAGGCGATCCCGCAGAAGGCGCCACTGTGTACACCAAGCTCATCCAGCAGGATGGTGTTGTTGCCATAGTAGGAACGGTCATGTCGAAGGTCACCCTGGCTGGTGCACCGATCTGCCAGGCGAACGGCATCCCCATGATCAGCCCCACCTCTACCAATGAGAAGGTTACCCTTGTAGGCGACTACATCTTCCGCGCATGCTTCATCGACCCCTTCCAGGGAACGGTAGGCGCGAACTTTGCCTACAATGATCTCAAGGCCAGGGCAGCGGCTGCGATTTTTGACCTCGGCAATGACTATACCAAGGGACTTGCCGAAAACTTCAAGAAGCAGTTTGAGAAGCTTGGCGGCAAGGTCGTAGCATTCGAAGGTCATCCTTCCGGCGCTACGGATTTCAAGGCACAGCTGACCAAAATCCTCCAGGCCAAGCCTGATGTCATCTACATCCCCGACTACTACAACGATGTCGGTCTCATCGCCAAGCAGGTTCGCGAACTTGGCTTCAAGGGTCCTCTCGTTGGCGGTGACGGATGGGATTCCCCCGACCTGGTCAAGATTGGCGGAACGGCAGTAGAGAATGGATTCTTCACGAACCACTACTCCTCGGAGGATACCCGCCCCATCGTGCAGGACTTCGTCAAGAAATATAAGGCAAAATATGGAGCCGAACCTGATGCGCTTGCGGCACTCGCCTACGATGCCATGTACATCATGCTCGATGCGATCCGCAGAGCCGGCACCACCAAGGGAAGCGCCATTCGTGACGCTCTCAAGACCACCGACCTCAATGTGGTTTCCGGCCGCGTGAAGTTCGATGAAAACCGCAACCCCATCAAGTCCGCGGTCATCATCGAGATCAAGAACGGCAAGCCGGTATACCGGACCACGGTGAATCCGTGATGTCATGAGCATGAAGGAGGGCTGCCCCCGCGGGTGGCCCTTCTTCTGTGCATACGCGCTGCGATGTGGCAGCGAATTCCAGCTCAGCAAGGAATCATCGAATGGGACCGCTCATCAACCCCCAGCAGATCATCAATGGATTGCAGCTAGGTTCGATCTATGCGCTGATCGCGCTAGGCTACACCATGGTCTACGGTATCGTGCGCCTTATCAATTTTGCGCACGGCGATTTCTTCATGATAGGTGCCTATGCCGCGTACGCGGCATTTTTCGCCTTCAATGCCATGGTGGCAGGCAGAACCGGCACACTCGCCTTCATCGTGCTTGTCATTGCCATGGCAACCTCGGCTTCCGTAGCATGGCTTGCAAACAAGCTCGCCTATAAACCTTTGCGCTACAAGCCAAAACTCAGCTCTCTGATCACCGCTATCGGTGTTTCGATGTTCATCGAGTATTTCTTCTCGGCATTTCCTGCGATTGGAGCGTCATACCGCGCCTTTCCGGAAATCATTCCTCGCCGGGACATTCATATCGGACCTGCAGTCGTATCCAATCTGGTGCTGATTGACCTTGCAGTGGCGGCGATTCTCATGATCGGTCTTACCTTGCTGGTGCGGCGGACCACGCTCGGCAAGGCGATGCGGGCAGTCTCCCAGGACAAGGATGCAGCCCGCCTGATGGGCATCGATATAGAAATGGTCATCTCCTTCACCTTCCTGATAGGTGGAGCATTCGCGGGTGCAGCCGGTCTTCTCGCAGGCATGACCTATCCCCGTATCTTCCCCTACATGGGCATTCTTCCCGGCCTCAAGGCATTCATCGCCGCAGTGCTGGGTGGTATCGGCAACATCCCGGGCGCCATGCTGGGAGCCTATATCATGGGTATCGCAGAAACATTCGCGTCGGCCTACAACTCGCTGATTGGGGAAGGCATTGCATTTGCGATCCTCATCCTCGTGCTGCTGATCAGGCCTACCGGCCTGCTGGGCGAGAAAATCGCGGACAAGATATAGGGAGGGCCGCATGAAACTGCAGAAATTTCCCCGCTTCCTCGCGGTCGTCATACTCTTCTATGCTGTGATCGAGATACTGTTCAAACTGGATGTCGTGAACGGCTATCTTCTGCACATCATCAATCTTTCGCTGATCTATGTGATTCTCGCCACCAGCCTCAACCTCATCAACGGCATCACGGGACAGTTCTCGCTGGGACACATGGGGTTTGCAGGCGTTGGCGCCTATGTCTCGGCAGCACTCTCAACTCTGGTGTTCAAGCTTTCTCCTTCGAAACCGGGTGACATGCTGGTCTTTGTGGGCTGCATAGTGGCAGGCGGACTCGCTGCAGCAGTGGTTGGCCTCCTGATCGGCTTCCCTTCCCTGCGGCTCAAAGGCGATTATCTGGCAATCGTTACGCTGGGCTTTGGAGAGATTATCCGCACCGCATTCAACAACCTTGATGTGGTCGGCGGGCCCCGCGGCCTCCTCGGCATTCCGAAGTTCTCGAATTTTACTACCATTATTATTGCTTCGGCACTCTCGGTGGTGGTCATTCGCAACCTCATTCAGTCCTCGCACGGAAGAGCGATGCTGAGCATACGGGAAAACGAAGTCGCCGCCGAACTGGTAGGCATCGATACGACACGCTACAAAGTGATGGCCTTTACGTTCGGAGCGTTTTTCGCCGGCATTGCTGGCGGTCTTCTGGCCCATCTCATTCAGCTTGCGCATCCGACACAGTTCGGCTTCATCAAGTCGGTCGAGGTGCTCATCATGATCTATGCCGGTGGCGTGGGCTCCATCACCGGATCCATCCTTGCGGCATTCGGCCTGACCTTCCTCTCTGAGGGTTTGCGCCTTGGCATACGATCACTTGCCGATGCGACCGGACTCCCCATCGGCGGTGAGTGGCGCATGGTCATCTACGCGCTGCTGCTCATTTTCATCATGCTGTTCCGCAATGAAGGCCTCATGGGCACTAAGGAATCAAAAATCATAGAACTGCCGGAGGTCGAGTAATGTCCGCACCACTGCTCAAAATCGAAAAGCTCACCCATTACTTTGGCGGTCTCAAGGCCGTATCTGATTTCAATTTTGAAATTCCGGAAGGCTCCATCTATGGGCTGATTGGTCCCAACGGCTCCGGCAAGACCACTACCTTCAACCTCATCACAGGTATCTATACTCCAACCGAAGGCAAGATCTCTTTCCAGGGTCATGATATCACCGGCCAGAAGCCTTTCCGCATCGTCCACAGGGGCATTGCGAGAACCTTCCAGAACCTGCGTATTTTCGGCAATCTGTCGGCACTGGACAACATCCGTATTGCACGACACTACACCACTCGATCCGGGCTCGTTTCCTCCATCCTCCGGATGCCTTCTTTCAAGGCAGAAGAGCGCCAGGTGCGAAAAGAGGCGCTTGAGTTGCTCGATCTGATGCACCTGTCACATCGCGCGACGGAAAAAGCCAAGAATCTCCCCTACGGAGAACTGCGCCGGCTCGAAATCGCACGCGCTCTCGCCACCAAGCCCAGGCTCATCCTGCTCGATGAGCCTGCTGCAGGCATGAATCCCAAGGAGGTCGATGACCTGATGCATCTCATCCTCCGTATCCGCAACGAATTCAAGGTCACGGTCTTCCTTATCGAACATCATATGAAAGTGGTCATGGGCATCTGCGAACGCATCAAGGTCATCGACTTTGGAGAAACCATCGCCGAAGGCCTTCCCGAGGAAGTGAAGAACCATCCCAAGGTCCTCGAAGCATATCTGGGCAAGAGAGGTGCATGATGTTGAGCGTCAAGAATCTCAAAGTTTGCTATGGTAAAATTGAAGCGCTCAAGGATGTCAGCTTCGAAGTGCCCAAGGGCAAGATAGTCACCCTCATCGGTGCAAACGGTGCTGGCAAGACCACTACCCTGCGAGCCATTTCCGGCCTCGAGAAAGTCACATCCGGAACTATCACCTTCAAGGACAGGGATATTACCAATCTCGACGCCCACAAGATTGTTCCATTGGGCATCTCCCATGTGCCGGAAGGCCGCAAGATTTTCCCGACCCTCACTGTCAAGGAAAATCTCGAGCTTGCGGGATGGACGATCCGGGATAAGGCAGAAGTGCGCCGCAGGATGGAAGAAGTCTATGACATCTTCCCCCGCATCAGGGAACGGGCCAACCAGCTTGGCGGCACGCTTTCGGGTGGAGAGCAGCAGATGCTCGCGGTTGGCAGAGCGCTGGTAACAGGTGGAGAGCTGCTTCTCCTCGATGAACCATCAATGGGCCTGGCACCAGTGCTGGTGGATGAAATATTCAACCAGATTGTCGCCATCAACAAGCGGGGCATTACCGTGCTGCTGGTCGAACAGAATGCGAGCGAAGCACTTGACATTGCCGATTATGCCTACATCCTCGAAGTCGGCTACACCACGATCTCGGGCGAAGCAAAGGCCATAGCTGAGGATCAGAGAGTCAGAGAAGCCTATCTCGGCGTCTGATGCCGATGGATGATGAGACACAATGCAGAGAGGCTGCCCTTGCGGGCAGCCTCTCCTGTTGTATGCTGGCACAATTTCGGATTGCCGCTTATGCTCTGTTGGCGAGATGAGCCTTGCAGATCTTGCAGATCTTCGTCTTCTTGCCTTCGATTTCCTGCTCGTACACAACCTTGACGCCGGTGCGGTTGCATACCGGGCAGGTACCGCGGCCGCCGGCCGCTACCTCTCGCAATCCTTTGCCCCTGTGAGCTTTGGACATAGGTACCTCCTGCGCCGGCCTCTCAGGCCTGCTTCTTGGCTTTGCGCTCGGCTTTGCGCTTTTCGCGCTCGGCCTTCTTCTCCTCGGCCTTCTGGTCGACGAGCTCGAGAATCACGAGATCCGCAGCATCGTTCTTCCGTGCGCCAAGCTTGAGAATGCGGGTATAGCCGCCATTGCGCTCCTTGAAACGCGGGCCGATCTCCGTGAAGAGTTTTGCCACTACGTCTTCGCCATAGAGGCGGGCAGAAGCAATGCGTCTGTTGTGGACCGAGTCAACCTTGCCGCGGGTAATGAGCTTTTCAGCAGCGCGGCGCGCCTCGAGTGCCTTTGCCTTGGTGGTGATCACGCGCTCGTGCCTGAGCAGGACGGTCACCAGGTTGCGAATCAGAGCCTTGCGGTGAGCGGCAACACGATTCAACTTGTTATAGCCGATCTTATGCTTCATCGCTCTTGTCCTTCTTTTCGTTGAGTATGAGATGGTTCCTCAGCGGAGTGTAATCGGTCATGCCGAGCGTAAGGTTCCACTGTGACAGCTTCTCCTTGATCTCGCTGAGCGATTTCTTGCCGAAGTTCCTTGTCTTTGCGATTTCCTCTTCAGTCTTGCGCGTCAGATCGCCCACGGTCTTGATGTTCGCATTCTTCAGGCAATTCAGCGAGCGCACCGAGAGCTCCATGTCTTCGACCGGCATGTTGAGGATCTGCTGCACCTTCTCTTCGATGAGATCCTCGCTCTCACTGCTGACAAGCTTGGATTCATCGAAATTGATGAAGATGGAGAAGTAGTCCTTTGCTATCTTGCCGGCCTGGGCGAGCGCGTCTTCGGGATTGACCGTACCGTCGGTCCAGATCTCGAGAATGAGCTTGTCATAATCGGAACGGTCCTTCACCCTGGTCGGCTCGATGGAGTACTTGACCTTGGTCACCGGCGTGAAGATGGCGTCCATAGGAATGGTGCCGATCTCTTCGATGTACTTCTTGTTGAGCTCGCTCGGCACGTAGCCGCGTCCAAGATCAACCTGAATCTCAATCATGAGCAGCACATCAGGCTCGAGGGTCATCACCCTGGTTTCGGGATTGAGCACCCACAGTACGCCCGGCTTTTCGAAGAACTTGCCGGTGATCTCGGTCTGTCCGCCGATCTCGTAGGTAAGCTGGGCATGGTCCATGCTCTCGTCGAGCCTGACCCTGAGCGACTTCAGGTTGTTGAGTATTTCGATGGTATCCTCGACGACGCCCGGAATGGTCTCGAACTCGCTGGTGATGAAGCGAGGCGTGCCGTTCTCATCGTATCTCTCAATCCTGACCGCAGTGATAGCATAGCCCGAAATCGAAGACAGCAGGATGCGGCGCAGAGTGTTGCCAATCGTCGTACCGAAACCTGGCTCGAAGGGGAATGCCTCAAACTTTCCGTAGTTCTCGGTCTGTTCGATGGTCGAGTATTCGAGCCCCTTCGGGACCCTGAAACCTTTCACTAGGTTTTTGGCCGCCATTTCAGCTCCTTATTTCGAGTACAACTCGACGATCATCTGTTCCTTCACATCGGCGAGGTCGGTGACATCCTGGCGCTGCGGGTTCATCACATACCTGCCGGTCATCTCGTCAGCATTTACCTCAATCCAGGGCATGACACCGGATTTCTGCACTTCTTCGAGTGCAGCACGGACAGCATCCATTTTCCGTGCAGCACCAATGACGGAAATGGTATCGCCCGGCCTTACGAGGTAGGAAGCAATGTTGACACGCTTGCCGTTGACTGCAATGTGGCCATGGTTGACCAGCTGGCGAGCCTGGGCACGGGACACGGCAAAGTGCATCCTGTACACCACATTATCGAGTCTGCGCTCGAGCAGGATGATGAGGTTGTCGCCAGTCTTGCCGGGAAGGCCAAGTGCCTTCTCGAAGGTATTCCGGAACTGCCTTTCCATGAGACCATAGGCACGTTTGAGGGCCTGCTTCTCACGGAGCTGCAGGGCGTATTCGGACTTCTTGCCGATACGGGTCTTGGGCGCCTTTCCGGGCGGAAGTCTCTTCTTGTTGATCGGACACTTGTCGCTGCGGCAGCGGTCTCCCTTGAGGAAGAGCTTTTTGCCTTCAGCGCGGCACAGTCTGCATACTGGTCCAATATATCTTGCCATTCTCTACCCCCCTGTCAGATGCGGCGAGCCTTGCGAGGCCTGCAGCCGTTATGAGGAATGGGGGTCACGTCATTGATCGACTTGACCTTGAGTCCCATCACGCCAAGCTGGCGGATGGCCGATTCACGGCCGATGCCAGGTCCCTTGACATACACATGCACTTCGCGGAGGCCGGCCTGGATAGCCTTCTGAACCGCTGCTTCGGTCACCGTCTGCGCGGCGAACGGCGTGGACTTCTTGGCCCCGCGGAAATCATGGCTGCCCGAGCTTGACCAGGAAATGGCATTCCCGTTCAGATCGGTTACAGTCACGATCGTGTTATTGAAGGTCGCCTGAATGTAGACGTTGCCTTCATAGACGCTCTTCTTCTCTTTTCTCTTCTTGGTTGTCGCAGCCACGTTCATGCCCCTCCGTCAGACGGCTTTCTTCTTATTGGCAACGGTCTTTCTCTTGCCTTTGCGGGTACGGGCGTTGGTTCTCGTCCGCTGTCCGCGTACAGGCAGACCCTTGCGGTGCCGCAGGCCGCGATAGCAGCCGATATCCATGAGACGCTTGATATTGAGGGCGATTTCCGTCCTCAGACGGCCCTCGACTTTGTAATCGTTCTCGATCACCTTGCGGAGCTCATTGATCTCCTCGTTCGAGAGCTCATTGATCTTCTTGTTGGGATCAATGCCGGTTGTCTCGCAGATCTTGAGTGCACTGGTTCGCCCGATGCCATAGATGTAGGTCAGGGCGATATCGACATGTTTGTTGGGGAGGTCGACTCCCGCAATACGCGCCATGAGCTTCCTCCTGCCCTTCAGCCTTGTTTCTGCTTGTGCTTAGGATTTTCGCACACAATCCTAACCACGCCATTGCGCCGTATAATCTTGCATTTATCGCAAATCTTCTTGACGCTCGTTCTCACCTTCATGGGTTCCCCCTGTCAGCAAACACGCAATTAAATACCATTCAAGGAAAAATTGCTATAGGTTCCTCGAGCGGATGTGGCCTTTGCGGACCAGTCCGTCGTGATGGTGCATCTTCAGCATGGCCTCCACCTGCGCCATCGTATCCAGGTCGACGCCGACAAGAATCAGCAGCGACGTACCACCGAGCAGATATGCCATCTGGCTCGGGAAATTGAACAGCCGCTGGACGAGAGTCGGCAGCAGTGCAATGAGCGCGAGGTACAGGGAACCCGGCAGAATGATCCTGTTGAGCACTCTGGTAAGGTACTCTTCCATCTTCTCGCTGCGGATGCCAGGGATCGAACCGCCATTCTCCCTGATGTTCTTGGAAATCTCCTGTGGGTTCAGGGTCACCTGGGTGTAGAAATAGGCGAAGAAGATGATGAACACCACGTAGAAGAAGTTGTACCAGAAACCTTCCGGCCTCAGCCAGTAGGAGAAATCCCTCAGCCACTTGGCCTGGACACCGAAGCTCTGCGCGATCTGCAGAGGGAATGTCAGCAGGCTCGATGCGAAAATGACCGGAATGACGCCGGAAGGATTGATCTTGAACGGAATGTAGGTGTTCTGTGCACCATACATTCTGCGCCCTACGATCCTCTTGGCATAGTTGACCGGAATCTTGCGCTGTCCCTGCTGCTCGATGACGACAAGCGCGACTACCGCTACGAACATGATCAGGACCACAATGGCGTACACTGCGTTGATTTCGCCGAGCTGGATTTTCTTGATCAGCTCATAGGTGGCGTTCGGCAGACGTGCGACAATACCTGCAAAGATCAGCAGAGAAATGCCATTGCCGATTCCCCTCTTGGTAATCTGCTCGCCGATCCACACCAGGAACATGGTGCCCGTGGTCACGGTCAGCACCGCGACGATGGTGTACATCGTCCGGCTGGACATTGCAATTGCATTGGGAATCCTGTCGGCCCACACAGTGACCGAGAAGGCCTGAATGATTGCCACCAGGATGGTCCCGAGCCTCGTCCAGCGGGCGATCTTGCGCCTGCCGCCCTCTTCCTCGGCAATCGACTTGAGCTTGGGGAAGATGACGAGCAGCAGCTGCATGATGATCTGCGCGCTGATGTAGGGCATCACGCCCATCATGAACAGTGAGAAGTTCTTGAACGCACCGCCGGCGAAGAAGTCAAGGTAGTCGGTGATGCCATTTCCCGTGCCGTTCTGGGAAGCAAAATAGGACTGCAGTGCACTCGCATTGATGCCGGGAATGGGCAGGAATGCCCCAAGCCGGAATACAGCGAGCCAGAACAGCGTGAAGAGAATCCTGTCTTTCAGTTCCTTGACCCTGAAAATATCGACGAGTGTACTAGCCATGCGCTCCTGCCTTCACTGCTCACTCGTTGGCCGAAGAACCGGTTGCAGCAGGAGTTTCGACCTTGCCGCCGGCTGCTTCGATTTTCGCCTTTGCACCAGAAGAAACCGCATCGACGCTCACGGTGAGCGCAATTGCGATTTCACCATCGCCCAGAATCTTGACGGGGAGTTCCGGCTTGCGGATGAGCCCCTTCATGAACAGCGCCACAGTGTCGACTGTATCGCCGGCATTGAATTTGGCGGCAAGGTCGCTCACATTGACGATCTGATATTCCTTGCGGAACTTGGCATTCGAAAAACCGCGTCCGGGCAGACGCCTGTACAGAGGCATCTGGCCACCTTCAAAACCGGGATAGGTCTTGCCGCCAGAGCGGGACTGCTGTCCCTTGTTACCGCGCCCTGCGGTGCCACCGCGGCCGGAGCCCTGCCCACGACCCACGATGCGTCTTTTCTTATTCGCACCTTCCGGCGCGTGGAGATTGAAATCCGACATCACTCCACCTCCCGAGTTTCGACGAGATGCTGTACTCTTCGGACCATCCCGAGGATAGCGGGATTAGCTTCCTTGATGGTGGTCGAGCCGATCTTGCGGAGGCCCAGGGAACGCACGGTTGCCCGTGCTTCGGGCTTCTGGCCGATCGTGCTGCGCACCAGCGTTATCTGAATCTTGGCCATGATCAACTCCACACGTCTTTCAGGGTTTTCCCGCGGTTCTTGGCAATCTCGGCCGCATCGAGGAGCTTGCCGAGTCCGTCAAACACTGCGCGCACTACGTTCACTGAGGTGCGGGATCCGACGCTTTTGGAAATGATGTCGGTATACCCTGCGCACTCGAGAATGGCACGAACCGGACCGCCTGCAATGATACCGGAACCGGGGCAGGCCGGCTTGATGTACACCGTAGTGGCTTTGTACTTGCCGACAACCTCATGCGGCACGGTAGCATTCTTGAGGGGAACGCTGACCAATGCTCTCTTGGCCTTTTCCGTGCTCTTGCGGATCGCCTCGGTCACATCATTGGCCTTGCCGAAACCAAAGCCAACACGACCATTTCTGTCACCAACCACGACAAGTGCCGAGAAGGAGAACCGGCGGCCGCCTTTTACGACCTTGGCGGTTCTGTTCAGCTGGATAAGCTTCTCGGTGAATTCATCCCTGGCCTGGCTGTCTTCTCTCTTCGTTCTTTCCACAACCGCCCCCTAGAATATGATGCCAGCTTTTCTGGCGCCGTCGGCAATGGCTTTCACAATGCCATGGTACTTGTAGCCATTTCGGTCGAACACCACCTTGGTGATGCCCTTCTCGAGAAGCCTCTTGCCGATCTCCTCGCCAATCACGGCACCGGTTGCCACGGTGGGGCGGAGATTTCTGTACTGCTGCTCCATCGTGGAAACGCTGGCGAGCGTGTGCCCGACAGTGTCATCGATAACCTGCACATAGAGGTGGAGGTTTGATTTGTACACCGTCATCCGCGGTTTTTCGGGGGTACCCGAAATATTCTTCCGCACATGGATCTTGCGCTTTGCGCGCTTGCGGATCTTGTCAGAAAATTCTCTCACGCTCATGCTATGCGCCTCACTTCACACCGGACTTGCCGACTTTCCTGCGGATCTTCTCGTCCTCATACCGTATACCCTTGCCCTTGTATGGCTCGGGGAGGCGGAGCGAGCGGACCTCGCTGGCGAACTTGCCAATCTTGGCACGATCGATGCCTTCGATGACAATCCTCTGTCCGTTACCTTCCACAGTTACCTTGATGCCCTCGGGAATCACGGCTGCAAAATCCGTAGAGTATCCGAGACTCAGCACAAGCAGATTACCCTGCACTTCCGCACGGTAACCGACACCATTGATGACCAGGATCCTCTTGAAGCCCTGGCTCACGCCGGTGATCATATTGTTGATCAGGCTTCTGTAAAGACCATGATAGGCCTTCGACTGCTTGGAATCGTTCTTGCGCGCCACGATTACGGCACCGTCTCGGACGGCGATTTCAACTTCGGGGCGGTATTCCTGTGAAAGCCTGCCTTTCGGACCCTCGACGTGGACGACCGTCGGCTCGACGGTGACCTTCACACCTGCGGGGATCATGACAGGCCGCGTTCCAATTCTCGACATAGCTGTTACCTCGCCTTACCATACCGTGCAGATGAGTTCGCCGCCGACCTGTTTCTCAATGGCTTTCTTGCCGCTGATGACACCTTCGGAGGTCGAAACGATGAGTACTCCATAACCATTCAGCACACGCGGCATCTCGCGGTAGCCGGAATAGATGCGGCGGCCGGGCTTGGAGACCTTCTGCAGCCCATGGATAACGGGATTGTTCTCCTCGTCATACTTGAGAAAGATCCTGATGATGTTCTCGCCATCGTTCTGAATCTTCTTGAAATTCTTGATGAACCCCTCGGTCTTGAGAATCTTCACGATCTCGAGCTTCAGCCTGGAAGAGGGGATGTCGACCTTTTCGTGCCGGGCCGCGTTGGCGTTCCGGATCTTCGTCAGCATGTCCGCAATGGGATCTGATACGCTCATTGCCTCTCCTCCTACCAGCTCGATTTCGTCACACCCGGGAGCTTGCCTTCGGAAGCGAGCTTCCGGAAGCACACGCGGCACATCTCGAACTTTCTCATGTAGCCGCGGGGACGTCCGCAGATTTTGCAGCGGCGGACCAGACGGGTCGAATATTTCGGCGCTTTCAACGCCTTCAGAATCATTGCTTTGCGAGCCATGTACGCCTTCCTTTATTTCCTGAAGGGCATGCCAAGCCTGGCGAGAAGGCTCTTCGCCTCCATGTCCGTCTTGGCGGTCGTGACGATCGAGACACTGAGTCCCATGACCTTCTCGATCTTGTCGAAGTCGATCTCCGGGAAGATGATCTGTTCGGTAAGACCGAGCGAGTAATTGCCATGGCCATCAAATCCATTGGGATTGACGCCACGGAAATCCTTGACACGGGGAAGCGCTACATTCATCAGCCTGTCGAGGAACTCCCACATGTAGTTGCCGCGAAGCGTCACGCGTGCGCCAATCTCCTGGCCCTTGCGGATCTTGAAATTGGCAATGGATTTCTTTGCCTTTGTCTTGACTGCATGCTGACCAGTGATCGTCTCGAGATCGGTAATGGCAGCATCGAGCATCTTCTTGTTCTCGCGAGCCTCTCCGACACCCATGGAGACGATGACCTTCACGATGCGCGGGACCTGCATGAAGGAAGAATAGTTGAATTCCTTCTGCAGTTCGGGCGCGACAGACTCCCTGTAGAGTCTTTTCAGACGGGGTACATAGGTGGTGGTTTCAGCCATCAGAGGACCTCCCCGCATTTGCGGCATACCCGCTTCTTTACATCGCCTTCTACCTTATAGCCGATGCGTACGGGCTTATTGCACTTCCTGCACACGATCATCACATTGGAAATGTGGATCGGAGCTTCGATTTCCACGATGCCGCCACGGTCGGTCTGAGAGCGCTTGCGCATGGCCTTCTTGACCATGTTGATGCCCTCGATGATGACACGTCCCTTCTCGCGGTCGATCTTGAGAATCTTGCCCTGTTTGCCCTTATCCTTGCCGGCTATGACCTGGACAAGGTCTTCTTTCCGAAGCTTGTACTTCACGTTGGCCATACCTTACTCCTCAAAGGACCTCGGGGGCGAGCGAGACGATCTTCATGAAATCCTTCTCGCGCAGCTCGCGCGCGACCGGCCCGAAAATGCGCTTGCCTTTCGGGTTCTTGTTCGCGTCGATGATGACACATGCATTGTCGTCAAAACGAATGTAGGTGCCGTCAGGTCTCTTGTATTCCTTGTGCGTCCGCACAATAACCGCCTTCTCGACGGATCCTTTCTTGATCGCCGAATTGGGCAGGGCGGTCTTGACGGCGACGACGATGATGTCGCCGACGGTCGCATACCTGCGCCTTGTACCGCCCAGAACCTTGATGCACTGAACAGTCTTGGCACCGGAGTTGTCGGCGACCGTGAGCATGCTCTCAACCTGAATCATAGTTCTCCCCCGCTCGTTATTTCGCCCGTTCGACGATTTCGACCAGTCTCCAGCGCTTCTCGCGCGAGAGCGGCCTGCACTCCACCACGCGCACAGTGTCGCCGACGTGCGCCTCGTTGTTCTCGTCGTGGGCCTTCACCCGTTTGGTCTTGTTCACATACTTCTTGTACAGAGGGTGCAGCTTGCGCATGACGATCTCGACGACGATGGTTTTGTCCATCTTGTCGGAAACCACGACGCCCTGCAGTACGAGCTTGCCCTCAGTCATTTTCTGGATATTCGCGTCCACGTTCAATCTCCTGAAGGACTATGCCTTCTCTGCGAGGCTCTTCCGCTTGGCCTCGGCGATCCTGGTCTCGATCCGCGCAATCTGGCGGCGGAGATTCCGCTTCTCCAGCGGGTTCTCGACATGGCCGACCACCATCTGGAAGCGGAGATCGAAATACTTCTTCCTGAGCTCCTCACGCTTCACGAGCAGCTCTTCAAGCTTCATGTCCTTGAATGAATTCTTCATGGCGATCACTCCATTTCCCCGCGGACCACAAACTTGGTCTTGACGGGGAGTTTCGAGCCGGCGAGCCTCATGGCCTCTTCAGCTGTCTTGGCATCGACGCCGGCAAGCTCGAACAGCATGGTTCCGGGCTTGACGACCGCCACCCAGTACTCGGGACCTGGTTTTCCACGACCCATTCGGGTTTCGGCTGGTTTCTTCGAGTACGGCTTGTCCGGGAAGATGCGGATCCACATCTTGCCGCCTCTTTTGATGAACCTGTTGATCGCGATTCGCGCTGCCTCGATCTGGCGATTGGTGATCCAGTGTGGCTCGAGGCTCATCAGACCGAACTCACCGAACGCGACGGTGTTGCCGGAGTGGGCTTCACCGTGGATGCGGCCGCGCTGCTGCTTTCTATACTTGACTCTCTTCGGTATAAGCATGGTTCAGCTCCTTACTCCGCCCTCGACTGCCTGGACTCGCCACGGGGAGCTTCTCTGCGTTCGCGGCGCTCTCTGCGCTCCTGGCCACCTTCCCTGCGCTCTTCACCTGAGAATTCACGGCGAGTCTTGCGGGCGAGCTGGCCGGCGTCTTCGTTCTTGTCCTGCGAGTAGACCATACCCTGATAGATCCATACCTTGACACCGATCTTGCCAAAGGTGGTGTTGGCCTCGGCAAAGCCGTAGTCGATATCCGCTCTCAGGGTGTGAAGAGGAATCCGGCCTTCCTTGAGCTCCTCGGTGCGAGACATATCAGCTCCACCAAGGCGTCCCGAAAGACGGACCTTGCAGCCCTGGGCTCCACCCTTCAGCGCGTTCTGGATAGCCATCTTCATGGCTCTGCGGAAGGATTGGCGATTCTCGAGCTGGCGGGCGATGTTCTGCGCCACAATCTGGGCATTGGTATCGACCTTCTTGACCTCCTTGATCTTGACCTGCAGTTTCTTCTGGGTGATTTTCTGCAGTTCGGAGGTGATCTTGTCGATATTCGCACCCTTCTGACCAATCAGTACGCCAGGGCGAGCGGTATGGATAGACACCGTGACGCGCTCGGGATGGCGCACAATTTCCACTTCCGAAATATCAGCCTGTCTGGTTTCGGGCAGCTCGAGAAGCCGGCGGCGAAGCGCAAGATCCTCATGGAGGGTCTTGGCATATTCGCGGGGTTCGACATACCAGCGCGAGCTCCAGGTTTTATTGATTCCGATTCTGAGCCCGATAGGATTTACTTTCTGACCCACCTTACGCCTCCGTCTTCTTGCCGATTTCGTCGACAATGCACGAGATGTGGCACATGCGCCTGAGCTGCATATCTGCCCTGCCGCGCGCGCGGAACCACACTCTCTTGAGCCTCGGACCCTCATCGATCCTGAGCTCCTTCACATAGAGCATGTCCTCGCCAAGCTTCCTGTTCTGATGGAGCGCATTCGCTGCTGCAGATGCGACTACCTTGCGGATCAGACGGGCACCCTTGTGGGGCATGTTCTCAAGGATCGCCATTGCTTCGGTGTAAGGCTTGGCGCGCACCAGATCGGCGACGGGGCGCACCTTGAACGGCGAAGCAATCAGCCATTTGGAAACGGCTCTGTAGCCTTTGGTTTTTTCCGCCATTGCAGCACCCCTATTTCTTGCCGGCTTTCTTGTCGCTGCCTGCATGACCGCGGAACGTGCGGGTGGGAGCGAACTCGCCGAGCTTGTGACCGACGAGGTTCTCCGTCACATAGACAGGAACCCACGTCTTCCCGTTGTATACAGAGATCGTCTGGCCGACCATCTCGGGGATGATCGTCGACGTGCGGGAGTAGGTCTTGATCAGTTTCTTCTCTCCCGCCTTGCTCATCTCGACTACCTTCTTGTACAGGCTCTTCTCAATGAAGGGCCCCTTCTTAACGGACCTGGACACGGGTTTGCTCCTCTATCTCACTTGCGCCGCTTGACAATGAAGCGGCTCGAAGGCTTGTGCGGATCACGCGTCTTGTAGCCCTTCGCCGGCTGTCCCCACGGAGATACAGGCTGTTTGTATCCCTTGCCTCGTCCCTCACCACCACCATGCGGGTGGTCGACAGGGTTCATGACGGTACCGCGGACTGTCGGTCTGATACCGAGCCAGCGAGTGCGACCGGCCTTGCCGATGCGCTCGTTCATATGCTCGTCATTGCCAACCTGACCGATGGTAGCCATGCATTTCTTGAATACCATGCGCTGCTCGCCGGAAGGCAGCTTGAGTACGACATAGTCGCCTTCCTGTGCAGCGATCAGAGCGCTGACACCTGCAGCGCGAGCAAGCTGGCCGCCCTTGCCGAGGGTAAGCTCGACATTGTGGACGGTGAAACCAACCGGAATCCGCTCCAGAGGAAGGGCATTGCCCACAACGGCAGGAGCATCGGGGCCGGAAAGCACGGTCTGCCCGACCTGCAGCCCCTTGGGAGCCAGAATGTAGCGCTTCTCGCCATCCACATAGGTGATGAGCGCAATGTTCGCACTGCGGTTTGGATCGTACTCTATGCTGGTTACCTTGCCGGGAACACCAAACTTGTCACGGCGGAAATCGATAATCCTGTATCTGCGCTTGTGACCGCCGCCATGGTGGCGCACCGAGATTCTTCCATTGGATGCACGACCGCCGGTGCTCTTCTTGCCTCTGGTGAGCGATTTGACCGGATTGCTCTCGTTCGAGGTGATCTCTTCGTTGATCACCTGCACGCGATGGCGAAGTCCGGGCGTTATAGGTCTGAAAGTCCTGATTGCCATACTAACCTCTCACTTCCTTCATGCGCCTTCGAACACCCTGATCGTCTCGCCCTTCTGGAGCCGGACAATCGCCTTCTTCCACTCCGCGGTGCGGCCGGGCCTGCCACGGAGTCTCTTGGGCTTGGACGTCACATTGATCACGCGGCATGCAACAGGATGCACATTGAAAAGCTTTGCCACCGCCTCCATGATCATCGGCTTGGTCGCCCTCGAGTCGACCTTGAACACATACTGGCCGCTCTCGCGGAGAATATTGCTCTTCTCGGAGAGCACGGGCTCAATCAGAATCGAATTGTATTCCATGGTCAGCGCTCCTCTGCCGTGCCGGCATACATCTCGTTGAGCTTCCGGGAAGCGCTCTCGAGCACCACTACCTTGCGCGCATAGAACAGATCGTGCGCGCGCAGCCTGTTGTAGCTGAGATAGCTCAGCCAGGGCACGTTCTTGGCAGCACGCTTGATCATCGGATCGTCATCCTTGAGGATGAGCACCGTGCGCACGGGGTTCTTGAGATCCACGACGCTTGACAGGGCCTTGAGCAGATCCCTTGTCTTGCCGGACTCGACGGTAAAATCTTCAATAATCGAAAGAAGCCCTTCCTGCGCCTTCAGGCTGAGAATGGTCTTCATCGAAAGCCTCTTTGCCTTTTTAGGGATCGCATAGGAGTAATCCCTGGGCTTGGGGCCGAAACTGATGCCGCCGCCGACATAGATGTTTGACTTCGTATCGCCATGGCGGGCACGACCGGTACCCTTCTGGGCATAAGGCCTGCGGTTGGTTCCGTGAACCTCACCTCTGTCCTTGGTAGAGGCTGTTCCCACACGAGCATTGGCAAGCTCGTTGGTAACGGCGTACCAGATTACATCCTCATTGATCGGCAACCCGAAGACGGCATCGGACAGCTCAACAGTTCTGAGCTCTTTCCCGTCCAGGGAAATCACTTTGCCTTCCATACAGTCCTCCGCCTTCAGCTCTTCTTGATGGCCTTGCGAAGAATCACATCGCAATTCCTCGGTCCGGGGAGCGCCCCGCGGATCAGCACAAGGCCCTTTTCGGGATCCACACGCACAACCTTGAGATTCTGCACCGTCACGCGCTCATTACCCATATGGCCGGGCATCTTTACATTCTTGAAGGTATGGTGCGGATAGGTTCGGTTACCGGTGGATCCAGGCTCGCGATGGAACTTGGAACCATGCGTCGCGCGACCGCCGCCAAAATTCCAGCGCTTCATGACGCCCTGGAAACCCTTTCCCTTCGATCTGGCGATCACATCGACAAACCTGACACCTTCGAGAACCGATGCATCGATCTTTTCACCAACCTGCACATCCTTCTCGAAGTCCCTGAACTCGCGCAGAATCCTCGTCGGCGCGATACCTTCCGGGAACTGGCCGGCGTATGGTTTGGTCACACGAGACTTCTTTGCCTCGTACACACCCACGACCACGGCGTTGTACCCGTCCTGATCGGCGGTCTTCTTTGAGACCACCACGTTGGGGACAACCTGTACGACGGTGACAGGAACTACCTTTCCCGTCTCGTCGAACACCTGGGTCATCCCGATCTTCTTACCGATTACTCCGATCATTCGGTACTCCTGCGTTGAACGCTTCCGGCACGAAACCGGGCGTTACAGCATTTTCCAGAACCCCGTTACTACGAACAGGGATCACTGCTTGATTTCGACATCGATGCCGGCAGGCAGTTCGAGCTTCATCAGCGCATCCATCACATCAGGGGTCGGATCGAGAATGTCGATCAGACGCTTGTGCGTGCGCATTTCAAACTGCTCCCTGCTTTTCTTGTGCACGTGTGGAGACCTCAGCACCGTAAACTTGTTGATTCTGGTAGGAAGAGGCACAGGTCCTGAAACCTTGGCACCCGCCTGCTGAACCGTCTTCACGATGCTTCTGGCGCTCTCGTCCACGAGACGCACATCGAACCCTCTGAGCCTGACTCGGATTCTGTCTTTCATCTTTCCTCCAAAGATCTCTTGCACTCTTGTCATCGGCCGTACCCAGGCAGGCGCGCCAACAACAGTCAGTGCGTGACGGATGATGGGATCCGCCTCACGGTGCCTACTGCACCCATCACAAAAAAGCGTGCCCCCTATTGAGGGCACGCTATAGTAGCACCAGACGAATATCTTGTCTAGTGGATCACCACGTCACCACGGCGTGAATTATGCAAGTACCTCGGTAACCTGGCCGGAAGCGACAGTGCGACCACCTTCACGGATAGCGAACTTGAGTCCCTTCTCCATGGCGATCGGGTAGATCAGCTCGACTTCGATCTCGGTGTTGTCGCCTGGCATGACCATGTCCTTGCCTTCGGGAAGCTTGACAGTACCGGTGATGTCGGTGGTGCGGAAGTAGAACTGGGGACGATAGCCGGAGAAGAACGGGCTGTGGCGTCCACCTTCCTCCTTGGAGAGGCAGTAGATCTGACCGCGGAACTTGGTGTGCGGGGTAATGGTTCCCGGCTTTGCAAGAACCTGACCGCGCTCAACTTCCTTCTTTTCAATACCGCGCAGGAGACAGCCAATGTTATCACCAGCCTGGCCCTCATCGAGCAGCTTGTTGAACATTTCGACGCCGGTGACGACCGTTGCTCTCGTCGGCTTGATACCGACGATCTCTACCTGATCGTTCACATGGATGACACCGCGGTCGACACGGCCGGTAACGACAGTACCGCGACCGGAAATCGAGAACACGTCCTCAATGGGCATGAGGAAGGGCTTGTCGGTGAGGCGCTCGGGATCGGGGAAGAAGCTGTCCATCGCATCAAGGAGGTCCTGGATGCACTTGGTTGCTTCGGGATTATCCGGCTCGGTCATAGCCTTGAAGGCGGAACCGCGGATGATCGGGGTCTCATCGCCGGGGAAGCCATAGAACTTGAGCAGATCGCGCACTTCCTCTTCCACGAGGTCAAGCAGCTCGGGGTCGTCAACAAGGTCAACCTTGTTGAGAAATACCAGAATAGCAGGAACGCCGACCTGGCGGGCGAGCAGTACGTGCTCACGGGTCTGGGGCATGACGGAGTCCGGAGCGGACACGACAAGGATAGCACCGTCCATCTGGGCTGCGCCGGTAATCATGTTCTTGATGTAGTCGGCGTGTCCGGGGCAGTCGATGTGCGCATAGTGGCGCTTCTCAGACTGATACTCCAGGTGTCGGGTGTTGATGGTGATACCGCGGGCCTTCTCTTCCGGTGCATTGTCGATATCCTCGTACTTGAGGACCTTGTCACCAAACTTGCGGCCGCAGTACATGGTGATTGCCGCACTGAGCGTGGTCTTTCCATGGTCGATGTGGCCGATGGTACCAACGTTCATATGCGGTTTGGTACGCTCGAATTTTTCCTTGGCCATATGAATCTCCTCCTTGGCTTCGTCACCGGCACTTCACAGCAATCACGACCTGACGCTACGAAGACCGTCCGCCGGCATCGATGCCGCCGGATCCTACGCCATGAATATGCTTATTAGGGCTCTCGGATTATACGAGAACATCAAAAATTGCGCAATAGCCCCACCCCACAGCCGCAATGCTCAATCTGGCCGAAAGCAGTGATCAGGAGAGCATGGAGTGTCAAGGTATTCAGTATTCACCGGGCCCGGCGTACTTCTCAAATACTGCCTGGTACATGCCTCTGCCCTCTGTAATGCTTCGGAGGGTTGTTGCATAGCCAAACAGAGATTCCATGGGTGCAAAGGCTATGATGGTCTTGCCGTTGCCCTCATCCTGGACAGACTCGATACGGGCACCACGTGCCTGCAGAGAGGCAAGCGCCTTGCCGAACCATGCGTCTGGCACTTCTACCATTGCCTTGACTATTGGCACGAGTACCCGGGGACCTGCCTTGCGCACGACTTTCTGGGTCAGCGCATGTGCAGACAGTTCAACGGCAGCTTCGGAACGTCGATCGCAGGAGGATGGCGCGAGGAATTCCGTGATGGTCAGTCTGATACCCTCCAGAGGCCATCCCTCCAGTGGACCTATCGAGCATGCAGTCTCGATGCCTCTTTCGAGAGCTTTCTGATACACCGTACCCGGACGCACTCCTTCAGCCAGCACACACGCGGGCGGAGCATTCTGCTGGACTGGTTCCACTGCCAGACCAAGGCCTACCTCCAGCCTCTCTCCTCCGAGTTCATGAACAAAGTTCTCGGAGAGCTCTGCGCTCCTGCTGATGGTCTCCACCTTGGGAACCTGTGGGTTGCCTGCCCTCACACGGATACCGAACTCATGGGACAGCCTTTCCATCACCACATTCAGATGCAGCTCCCCCTGCCCCGCGATGCGGATTCTTCCTGTTTCCTTTTCCTCGGTCACCGAAAGTGATGCGTCTTCGGCAGCCAGCGTGCGCAATGCATCCCTGAGTGCCGGAAGCTCGGAAGGAGTGGAAGGCTCCACAACAAGATAGACAACCGGCTCGGGAACCATGTACGCCTCATATTGAATGGGCATTGACGATTCGCAGAGTGTGGATCCAGCCTGGCCCTGTCCTGCAAGCTGCAGTGCGACAATTTCACCAGCTGTAGCATTGCCGATCTGCTCGACCTCAGCCCCCTGCACACCAAAAAGCCTCCTGACGGTGGCATTGGATCTGCCTGGATGCACCTGGACACGCATGCTCTCGCGAAGCGTACCTGACCATATCCTCGCCCAGCCGAGCAGCCCCATCTCCTCATGCAGTACAGTCTTGAAAATATAAGCTGAGAGTGGTGCGTCTGGCATGGGTGCAAAGCGCCTTATCGTCCTGTTTGAGGGGTCGATTCCTTCGGGGCAGCCTCTTGCGACAGGATCGGGGAAATAATCAATTATTCCATCCATCAGGGCAGCGATGGATGGGTCAGAAAAGGAAGAGCCACAGAAGACCGGCACCAGCCGGCCAGATACCACTGCCCTTCGAAGAGCATGGGTTATGGCAAAAGGATCAGGAGATCTCCCCTGGACCAGATCCGAGAGAATCTCATCATCATGCATGCTGAGCGTATCCAGCATTGTTTCGGTCGCCTGCGTAATAGCAAGCCTGTCTTGTTCTTCCAGCGGAGCACCATCAAGAGGAAGCATTCGGTTGGATTCGTTTTCCATACCATTGGGTATCCAGACTCCTCGCACAATATCGGCTATACCCTGCCACGTCTGGCCCGTATGGATGGGAATCTGCAATGCCACCGCAGGCTCATGCAATTCTTCCTTTATTTGCTGCAAGGCATGGTGAAAATCTGCGCCACGTCGATCCATCTTGTTCACAAAATAGATGCGGGGCAGCGAATGGTCCCGGCAGGCTTTTGCAATGACTCCAGTTCGAACCTGCACGCCTGACACCGCGCAGAGCACAATGACAGCCCCATCCAGGACCTGCAGCACCCGTTCAACTTCTGCAGTAAAATCAACATGGCCAGGCGTATCCAGGAGATGGAAGCGGCAGTTACGGTATGAGAAACGGACGGCAGCAGTTTTGATGGTGATGCCATGCCGGCGCTCGACACCAAGATAATCGGTCAGCGTGGTTCCCTCATCAACGCTGCCGGGAACGCTCCTGACGCCGGCGACATGCAGGATGCGCTCGGTGACCGATGTCTTGCCGGCATCGATGTGTGCGAGTACTCCTATGTTTCTGATGTCGCTGCTCGAGCCATCCATGATGATGAAGTATAGCTGAGCATGGTGCGTGCGATAAGGGGCAGGCGGTGCAACGATGTGCCAAAAACAAGGGGCTGCCTCGTGGCAGCCCCTGCAAATGCATGGTTTGCTACGCGCCGCCAGCTTCGCTGTCGGCGAGAGCGTTATTTGCTCATTACCAGCGGTAATGCGCGAAAGCCTTATTTGCTTCAGCCATCTTGTGCATGTCGTCTTTCTTCTTGATGGCGGTGCCGGTGTTGTTGTAGGCGTCGAAGAGCTCGTCAGCGAGGCACTCTGACATGGGTTTGCCACTGCGTGCCCGGGCAGCGGCGATGATCCAGCGCATGGCCAGCGCTTCGCGCCTGGTCTCGCGGATTTCGATAGGCACCTGGTAGGTAGCACCACCGACGCGGCGAGATTTGACTTCGATGACCGGCTTCACGTTCTCGAGTGCCTTGTTGAAAGCCTCGAGAGCAGGCACGCCAGTCTTCTTCTGGAGGAGCTCCATGGCATCATACATGATGCCGGTGCAGATCGACTTCTTGCCTTCCCACATCATGCGGCAGATGAAGCGGGTGACCATTGTCGAATTGTATTTGACGTCGGGTGCATGGCCCCGATCGATGGATTTCTTTTTCCTGCCCATGGTGTTCCTCTCTTATGCCTTGGGCTTCTTGGCGCCGTATTTCGAGCGACCCTGCTTGCGGTCCTCAACGCCGAGAGCATCCTTGGTGCCACGGATAATGTGGTAGCGCACACCAGGAAGGTCCTTGACACGACCACCACGGACGAGCACCGCAGAGTGCTCCTGCAGGTTATGGCCGATGCCGGGGATATACGCGGTGATTTCGATGCCATTGGTAAGGCGGACACGCGCGACCTTGCGGAGAGCCGAATTCGGCTTTTTGGGCGTCACCGTCATGACACGGGTGCAGACGCCGCGGCGCTGGGGGCAGCCCATGAGCGCCGGAGATTTGGTGCGCCACTCGTTTGGCTTCCTTCCGAAACGAATAAGCTGGTTGATAGTCGGCATAATTGCTCCAGACTCCCGTCCTGGCTCCTGCGTGTCAGCATCACGCGGAACCCTTTCCTAAGATTTCTGTCGGTATACCCCGCTGCGCGAAAGTGCGGTGGTCAGCTTTCGCGGCGGTGTAGCATACCCATCATTCACATTTCATGTCAAGTGCGAGAATTGGCCAACGGCCTCATTCCTCGTCACCTTCACCTGCTTCCTCTGAGAAACCTTCACTTTCTTCGTAGACGGTTTCTTCATCAAATATCTTCGCGCCACTGGCGGCTTCCTGGAGGATCTGAGGCGGCGCTTTCTTTTCTTCGAGGCGTCGCTGCTCGATCACCTGCTCCACCATTTCGTTAAGATCAGGATTTTCCGCATCAAAGAGCCTGACCTTCCGGTACTGCTTGATGCCGGTACCCGCGGGTATGAGGTGGCCGATGATGACATTTTCCTTGAGACCGCGAAGCTGATCCACGTCGCCCTTGATGGCTGCCTCGGTGAGCACTCGTGTGGTTTCCTGGAAGGACGCAGCGGCAAAGAATGAATCCACCTTGAGTGCTGCCTTGGAAATGCCAAGGACAATTGGTCTTGCGATAGCAGGCTGGCCGCCATCTTCGATCACCCGCTGGTTCTCTTCATGGAACTTGTGCTTGTCGACCTGCTGCCCGAAGATGAACCGCGAATCGCCCGGGTTGACGATCTCGACCTTGCGCATCATCTGGCGGATGATGACGCCGATGTGCTTGTCGTTGATGGTAACACCCTGGGCGCGGTACACCTGCTGTACCTCATCCATCAGATAGCGCTGGCATGCCTGCTCACCCAGAATGAGCATGATGTCATGGGGATTCTTGCTGCCGTCGCACAGCATTTCACCAGCTTCTACCGTGTCTCCATCACGCACCAGCAGTCGTCGTGAGAGCGGCACCAGATGCTTGTATTCCTTGCCGAACTCGTCACGGACTATGATCACGCGCTTGCCCTTGGCAATGCCTCCAAATTCGACCTTACCCGACACCATGGCAAGCACGGCAGGGTTCTTGGGCTTCCGGGCCTCAAAGAGATCGCCTACACGGGGCAGACCGCCTGTGATGTCCATGGCTTTGGCGCTCTCCTTCAGGATCTTGGCGAGCGTCTTGCCGGCCTTGACCTGTTCGCCATCTTCAACATTGAGGTACGCGCCCTCAGGCATGTAGTAGGTGTAGATTTCATTGCCGACCTCATCAGCGATCACGATGCGCGGCTGCTTGGGTTCCTTCTCGGCAGTGAACTCGGTGATCTTCTTTTCGACGTTGCCGGTCTCTTCGTTGATTTCCTCTTTCATTGTCGAGCCGGGAATGATGTCCTCGAAGCGTACATAGCCGTTGTACTCGGCAATGATCGGGTCGCTGAAGGGGTCAAAGGTACCGATGGTGTCGTTTGCTTCAACGATATCACCTTCATTGACTATGACGGTGGTACCGTTGCGCACTTCCTGCTTGACCGGCTGCGCATGGAGGATGAGCAGATTGCCAAGCCTTCTCGCTACTGATGTGTGCGAGGCTTTGAATTCCATACCATCCCGCACGAAGATCACCTGGCCCTTGTTCACATCCTGGCCGTCCTCTATGAGGAGCTCATCGCTGGCATGGAGCTCATGTCGTTCAAAAATGCGACAGGTATAGATATAGCCTCGGCGAGTGAACAGCTTGCTGCCCTGGTCGCCCTCTACATAGCTACCCTGGATGCTGCTGATGTAGACAGGATATCGCAGCGACATGCGGTTCTCTTCGGCAGCCTTGGTTGCTGCACCACCAATATGGAAGGTACGCATCGTAAGCTGGGTACCGGGCTGGCCGATTGACTGTGCAGCGATGATGCCGACTGCCTCGCCCAGGTCTACAGTCTTGCCGGTTGCGAGGTTTCGGCCATAACACTTGCGGCAGACGCCATGCTTGGCTTCGCAGGTGAGGACCGTACGCACGGTGACTTCCTCAATGCCGGCTTCCTCGATCTGATCAGCGATTTCCTCGGTAATTTCCTCATTCTGGCCAACAATGACCTCGCCGGAAATGGGATGGCGGATCGGATCGAGTGTAAAGCGGCCGATGATGCGTTCACGGAGAGGCTCGATGATTTCCTCGCCATCCTTGATGGCCGTGTGCACGATACCATTGATGGTGCCACAGTCTTCCTCATTGATGACCACGTCCTGGGCGATATCGACGAGTCTTCGGGTCAGATAACCTGCGTCTGCGGTCTTGAGTGCGGTATCCGCAAGACCCTTGCGGGCACCGTTGGTGGAGATGAAGAATTCGATGACCGACAGACCCTCACGGAAGTTCGAGCGAATGGGCAGCTCGATGATGTCGCCAGAGGGCTTGGCCATGAGGCCTCGCATACCGGCAAGCTGTCGGATCTGGTTCTTGGATCCTCGTGCTCCGGAATGGGCCATCATGTAGATATTGTTGAAGCCGTCGCGATCCTTCTCCAGAGTCTTCATCATCACCGCGGTAAGGTCTTCATTGGTCTTGGACCATACTTCGACGACGCGGTTGTAGCGCTCGTCCTGGGTGATGTGACCGGCAAGGTACTGCTTCTGGATGGCCTCGACTTCCTTGTTGGCAGCTTCGATGAGCTGAGCCTTTTCCTTGGGAATGACAATATCGTCCATGCCGATCGTGGCACCAAAGAAGGTGGCGTATCTGAATCCCATTTCCTTGATGGTGTCGAGCATGGTCACGGTGACGAAAGGCCCGCGCTCGCGGTAGACATACTCGATGAGCGCGCGGATGTCCTTGTCGGTGAGCGGATAGTTGATGTAGGGCACGTTTGCGGGCAGGGCATCATTCAGAAGCACACGTCCCGCAGTGGTCTTGATCAGGCGCTTGCCATCCTTGAACTCGACTGCCTTGTCGAATTTTTCCCAGACTGGCTCCTTGGGAGCATTGATATAGACCTCGGCCTGGTAGTCGCAGGAGCCAAATTCGCATGCCATGAGCAGCTCTTCGGCCGATGAGAAACGCTTGCCGGTTCCCTCAACGCCGGGCTTGTGACGGCTTAGGTAGTTGATGCCCAGAACCATGTCCTGGGATGGATAGACGATGGTTTTGCCGTTTGCAGGGTCAAGGAGGTTGCGGCTCGAGAGCATGAGCGTCCAGCATTCTGCCTGTGCAGCATGAGTGAGCGGGACATGCACTGCCATCTGGTCGCCGTCGAAGTCAGCGTTGTACGCCTTGCACACGAGAGGATGCAGCTTGATAGCCTTGCCTTCTACCAGCACCGGTTCAAAAGCCTGGATACCGAGCCTGTGCAGCGTCGGCGCGCGGTTGAGCAGTACAGGGTGTTCCTTGACCACCTGGTCGAGCACCGCAAAGACCTCAGGCATCTCGGACTCGACCATCTGCTTGGCTTTCTTGATATTGTAGACCACATCCTTCTCGACAAGCTTCTTCATGATGAAGGGCTTGAAGAGTTCGAGCGCCATCTTGGTGGGGAGACCGCACTGCCACATCTTGAGCTCGGGCCCGACGACAATGACCGAACGGCCGGAATAGTCAACGCGCTTACCGAGCAGGTTCTGGCGGAAGCGGCCCTGCTTGCCTTTCAGCATGTCGGCAAGAGACTTGAGAGGCCTGTTGCCAGCACCCTTGACGGCGCGCTTGCGTCTGGAATTGTCGAACAGCGCATCCACTGCTTCCTGTAGCATGCGTTTCTCATTGTAGATGATGATGTCCGGCGCATTGAGCTGGAGCAGTCTCTTGAGGCGATTGTTGCGGTTGATGACGCGGCGGTACAGGTCGTTGAGATCGCTGGTGGCAAAGCGTCCTCCGTCGAGCTGCACCATGGGGCGAAGTTCGGGCGGAATGACGGGAATCACGGTGAGGATCATCCACTCCGGGCGGTTGCCGGACTGGCGGAATGCCTCGACCGCCTCGATGCGCCTGAGCACCCGCTTGTCGGTCTTGGCGCCCTTCTGGATCATCCTCTCGCGAAGCTCTTCAGCAAGGGCATCGAGATCGAGCTGCTCGAGCAGGGTACGGATGGCCTCAGCTCCCATGCCTGCCGAGAATGCACCGCTGTAGCGGTCCATTGCTTCATGGTATTCATCATCGGTGAGCAGCTGCCCTTTCTTGAGCTCGGTCTCGCCGGGATCAGTCACGATATACTTTTCGTAGTAGAGCACCGATTTGAGCGCTGATACGGAAAGGTTGAGCAGTGCACCCATGCGGCTCGGCATGCTGCGATAGAACCAGATGTGCGCAACAGGGCTGGCGAGTTCGATGTGCCCCATGCGCTCGCGGCGAACCTTCGAATTGGTGACTTCAACGCCACAGCGGTCACAGATGACTCCCTTGTAGCGGATCGATTTGAATTTGCCGCAATAGCATTCGAATTCCTTGGTGGTTCCAAAGATCCTCTCGCAGAAGAGTCCGTCGCGCTCCGGACGGAGCGTCCTGTAGTTGATGGTCTCAGGTTTCTTGACTTCTCCATACGACCATGCCCTGATCGTATCGGGGCTGGCGAGCTGGATGGAAATGCTGTCAAAATCCTGGATATCTTTCATGCTACCCCCTCGGGTTTCGGCATGTGCCATGCCGGGCCTCCGCGGCGGCCTGGCGCCGCGGAACTATATATCGTTCAGAATGCGCCGCTCTGCTTCTTGATGATGTCTTCATCGCGCTCGGTGAGTGCAATCTGCTTGCCTTTGGAATCGTAGACCTTGATATCAAGCGCAAGGCCACGGAGTTCCTGCACCATGACGTTGAAGGCTTCGGGTATACCGGCTGCAGTGTGAGGCTCACCCTTGACGATGGCTTCATACACCTTGGTACGGCCGGTCATGTCATCCGACTTGATGGTCAGCAGCTCCTGCAGCGTGTGTGCAGCGCCATATGCCTCGAGCGCCCATACCTCCATCTCACCCAGACGCTGACCGCCGAACTGCGCCTTGCCTCCGAGCGGCTGCTGGGTGACCAGCGAGTAGGGGCCGGTGGATCGCGCGTGCATCTTGTCGTCAACAAGATGGTGCAGTTTCATGAAGTAGATGACTCCCACCGTGATGGGATTCTTGAAGTATTCTCCTGTCTTGCCGTCGCGCACGCGTGTCTTGGACGTAGCGGGGAGCCCAGCTTCTCTGAGCTTTTCTTCAATCTGCTCCTGTGACGGCGACTGGAACACGTGGCAGGCATACCACTCGTCCAGCGTGCTGGCTGCCCATCCGAGCTCGGTTTCCATGATCTGACCGATATTCATGCGCGAAGGAACGCCAAGCGGATTGAGGCAGATATCAAGCGGCGTACCATCGTCGAGGTAGGGCATCTCCTCAACAGGCAGCACACGTGCGACAACGCCCTTGTTACCGTGACGTCCCGCCATTTTGTCGCCTTCCTTGAGCTTTCGCTTCACGGCAACAAGCACCTTGACGGTTTCTTCCACACCGGGGGAGAGATCATCATTGGTTTTGCGTGACATGCGCTGAATATCGATGACCGTTCCCTCAATGCCATGCGGCACCCTGAGAGAAGAATCGCGCACATCCTTGGCGCGCTCGCCAAAGATGGAGTTGAGCAGCTTGAACTCGGGAGTGGTGTCGGAATCGCTCTTCGGCGTCACCTTGCCGACCAGGATGTCACCCGCCTTTACCTTCGCGCCGATGCGCACGATGCCTTCTTCATCGAGGTGGGCAAGGTTGGCTTCGCTGGTATTGGGGATATCGCGAGTGATCTTTTCCGGACCGAGCTTGGTCTCTCTTACCTCGAGAATGAATTCCTTGATGTGGATGGAGGTGAAGAGATCTTCCTTTACCACTCGTTCGGAAATCAGAATGGCGTCCTCATAATTGTAGCCATTCCACGGCACGAAACCGGCAAGGATGTTGCGTCCCAGCGCGAGCTCACCCTGATAGGTTGCGGGTCCGTCTGCGATCACCTGGCCTTTGAGCACATGCTCGCCTTTTCTGACAATGGGGCGATGGTTGAAGCAGGTATCCTGGTTGGTCCGCTGATACTTCACCAGCATGTATTCATCCAGATCATAAGGATCGCCGCTCTTGTCGGGACGAATGACTATCCTGGCGGCATCGACGTACTCAACCGTACCCGTTCTCTTTGCCTTGATCAGCACACCTGAATCATATGCAGTCTTCCGTTCCATGCCGGTACCGATGCGCGGCGGCTCCGGGAAGACAAGCGGCACAGCCTGACGCTGCATGTTCGAACCCATGAGTGCGCGGTTTGCGTCATCGTGCTCAAGGAAGGGAATCAGCGCAGCAGATACGGAAATGATCTGTTTGGGCGACACGTCCATGAACTGGATATCCTTGGGCTGTCGCATGATGTAGTCGCCCTGGTGGCGGCAGGAGATCTGCTCGTCGAGAAAGTTGCCCTGCCTGTCGATTCTCGCCGAAGCCTGCGCAATGTAGTAACGGTCTTCGTCGATTGCTGAGAGGTATTCTATCTCATCGGTGACCTTGCCGTCCCGTACGCGTCGATAGGGTGTTTCGAGGAAACCATACTCATTGACGGTGGTATAGGTTGCCAGCGAGACAATAAGACCGATATTCGGACCTTCAGGGGTCTCGATGGGGCACATGCGGCCATAGTGGGTGTAGTGGACGTCGCGCACCTCGAATCCGGCACGATCCCTGTTGAGACCTCCCGGGCCGAGCGCATTGAGACGGCGCTTATGGGTAAGCTCAGCCAGCGGGTTTACCTGGTCCATGAACTGAGAGAGCTGCGAAGTACCGAAGAATTCCTTGATGGCAGTGACGATCGGCTTGATGGTGATGAGATCCTGGGGCTTGGCAGTCTCGAGGTCCTTGCCATTCATGCGTTCCTTGGCCGTTTTTTCCATGCGGGTAAAGGCGGACTTCATGGTGTTGGCCAGGAGCTCGCCCACCGCTCGCACGCGCCTGTTGCCCAGATGATCGATATCATCGACATTCGCATCGCCATAGTAGACATTGATGAGATGGCGCATGGTGTCGATGATGTCGCGCATGGTCAGCGTATGGGTGGTTTCCTCTTCGCCGAATCGCTGTTTGTAGCTGAATTTCTTGTTGAGCTTGTAGCGGCCTACCGTACCGAGATCGTACTTCTGGGCCGAGAAGAACATGTTATGCAGATCGCGCTCGGCATTCTCCACGGAAATGGGCTCGCCCGGGCGCAGCACGCTGTACACTGCCTGAATGGCATCCTGCCTGGTGGGCTCTACCTGATCTACGTTGCCCTTGACGAGCTTCACATCTTCCTTTTCGAAACAGTTGAGAATCATCTCATTGTGGAGGAAGTAATCCTCCTCGTCCGATTCCCTTGCGAGATCAATCAGAACAATGTAGTCGAGACCAAGGTTGATGATTTCATCGATTTCGTGCAGATGCAGCCTGTCTCCAGCCCTGAAGAGCACCTTGGTCTCATTGTCCACTTCAATTGAGACCGGTTCGGCAAGCACCTGATTCACCAGTTCCTCTTTCTGCAGACCTGGCGACTGAATATCCACCTTGCGGGTCCGGTAGAAGGCCTTGATGATCGCCTCTCTGGTTTCGAGCCCGATGGCACGCAGGAAGGTAGTGCCGAGAATCTTGCGCTTGCGGTCTATCTTTGCATAGATGAGATCGTGCTTCTGATCGATTTCGAATTCCAGCCAGCTGCCGCGGTAGGGAATCAGGCGAGCGCCGAAGACACCCTTCTCATGACTGAAGACGACACCGGGCGAACGGTGGATCTGCGACACCACCACGCGCTCGGCACCGTTGATGATGAAGGTACCCCGGTCGGTCATGAGTGGGATGTCACCGAGATAGATTTCCTTCTGGCGAATTTCGCCCGTCTTTTTGAATACGAGATTGACCACGGCCTTGAGAGGAACGGAGTAGGTGAGACCTTTCTGCTTGCACTCGAGTTCGGAATACTTGATGGATTTCTCGTCGAGCGAGTAGCGCTCGTATTCAATCACGAGATCGCCTGCCGGGCTCTCGATCGGGAAGGTCGACCGGAACACTTCCTCGAGCCCAATGTTTTCCAGCTTCTCGCCTTTCCGCAACCTTTCACGCTGCAGAAAGCGCTCATAGGAAGAAAGCTGTATGTCGATGAGATCTGGAATATCCATCACGTCGACATAGTCTTTCCCTATGTAGGTGCGAGTGATTTTCTTTTCGCTATACGCCATCCGAAACCCCTCCGTTCGATGATTCCGTCATCCGGAGGCACCCCGCGGATGCATCCGGAAAACGGGGGGAGCTCGCTCCCCCATTGAAGCAAAAGCGGCCTGCAGTGTTCAGGCCGCCTGCGGTCGTCGCACCGATTACTTTATCTCGACTGCGCCGCCGGCCGCTTCGATCTGCTTCTTGACCTTCTCGGCCTCTTCCTTGGAGACGTTCTCCTTGAGCGGCTTGTCGCCGGCTTCGACGAGGTCCTTTGCCTCTTTCAGGCCAAGGCCGGTGATGGCGCGGACTTCCTTGATAATGGCGATCTTCTTGTCGGCAGGAACATTGCCCTTGAGGATGACGGTGAACTCGGTCTTCTCCTCGACAGGAGCGGCTGCGGCACCAGCTGCGGGGGCAGCGGCGACTGCCACGGGGGCGGCTGCGGTGACGCCAAACTTCTCTTCCATCGCCTTCACGAGCTCGGAAACCTCGAGAACGGTCATTTCGGCGATCGCATCGATGATCTGCTCTTTGGTCAGTGCTGCCATATTATCTTCTCCTTGCACTTGATTCGCCGGTCACCAGGGACCGGTGTTCTATCACATTCCGACAGGAACGGCAGCATTCCGAAGCCTGACGGAAAGATTAACCTTACTGGGCGCTTTCCTGCGCCTTCTTTTCCTCGATTGCCTTGAGCACGCGTACCAGCTGGGTCGGGATGGCATTGATGACATACACGAGGTTCCTGGCCGGACCCTGCATGGCAGACATGAGCATGGCGATAAGCTGAGCCCTGCCGGGGAGCTTGCTGAATGCCTCGACCTGCTTCTGATCCATGAAGCTTCTGTCCACCAGTGCGCCCTTGATGGTGAGCGCCGGCACTTCCTTGGCAAAATCGAGGAGAATCTTCGCCACGTCATTGGAGTCGGCCTTCACGAATGCGACAGCCGTGGGCCCTGCGAGAATCGGGGCTACCTTATCGGAATAGCCAAGCTCATCGAAGGCAATGCGGGCGAAATTGTTCTTGACGACGTGGAGCTCAGCGCCTTTTTCGCGCAGCTGGCGCCTGAGGTTCGTGATCTGCTCCACGGTGAGGCCGCGGTACTCGGTGAAAATGAAATCACGGGATCCAGAAATCATTTCCTTGAGCGCTGCAACGGCTTCAACTTTTCTGGGCTGGAGTTTGGATGCTCTGATTGCCATAGTATCACCTCTTCTCCGTCTTGCCGATCGCGACCTTGACGCTGGGGCCCATGGTCGGAGTCAGGTACACCGATGCAATGAAATCTCCCTTTGCATCGGAAGGACGCTTGCGGGCTACCTCATCGAGCAGGGTCGAGAGGTTCTCGGCGATCTTCTCGCTGTCCATGGAAACCTTTCCAACCGGCAGATGGATAATGCCCGACTTGTCCGAGCGGTACTCGGTTCTACCCTTGCGAAGCTCTGCAAGCGCGCCAGTCAGATCATTGGTGACCGTACCGGTCTTGGGGTTCGGCATGAGGCCGCGGCGACCAAGAATCATGCCAAGCTTGCCGACTTCCTTCATCATGTCGGGCGTGGCAACCGCAATGTCGAAATCAAGCCATCCGCCCTTAATCTTCTCGATCAGCTCATCGCTGCCGGCATACGCTGCACCTGCATCGAGAGCTTCCTTCTCGCGCTCGGGGCGGCAGAATACCAGAATGCGCTTCTCACCGCGGAACTGATGAGGAAGCACGACGGTATCGCGGACAGTCTGGCTTTTCTTGAGGTTGAGCCTGATGTGGACTTCTACGGTTTCGTCGAATTTTGCGGTCTTGAGCTCTTTTACGAGTGCGCACGCGGCAGCGGGCTCATAGGCCTGGCTCCTGTCGACCTTCTTTGCCACTTCAACGTATTTCTTGCCGTGTTTCATATCACCACTCCACTTCCACGCCCATGGAACGAGCGGTACCTGCGATAATGCGCTTTGCCGCTTCGAGATCGTTGGCGTTGAGATCAGGCATCTTGAGCTTGGCAATTTCCTCGAGCTTGCTCCTGGAAAGCTTTGCTACCTTCTGCTTCTGAGGAATGGAGGAGCCTTTTTCGATGCCGCATGCCTTCTTGATGAGCACGCTTGCGGGAGGAGTCTTCAGGACGAAGGTGAATGTCTTGTCCTGATAGATAGTGATGATCGCCGGGACGACGAGACCTGGCTCCATGTTCTTGGTGCGCTCATTGAACTGCTGGCAGAACATGGGTGCAGAAACGCCATGAGGACCCAGGGCGGGTCCTACAGGAGGAGCTGGCGTCGCTTTGCCGGCGGGGCACTGCAATTTGACAATTGCAGTAATCTTCTTCTTGGCCATAGCCGTTCTCCTTTCGTGGTATACCCGGCTCGAGCCGGGGTAGCGTTCCTCTCTACGGAGGAACTCCCATCTTTGGAGTCAATACCCCTTATCTGAGAAGCATGGCGTGGCGTGCACGACATGCTGCTGTACAAAGATCACTGCACCCTCGGCGAGTGCTGCGTTCAGATTTTCTCTACCTGGGTCATGTCAACTTCAACCGGAGTCGACCTGCCGAAAATCTGCACGTTTACCTTGAGCTTGTTCTTCTCTGCATTCACTTCATCGATGACACCCGAGAACGACTCGAATGGGCCCTCGATGATCTTGACTGTCTCGCCAGGAGAGAAGGTCTGGCGATAACGGACGGTACGTTCTCCCTTGAGCTCACCCGTACGCTGCAGAATGCGTTTGACTTCGTCCATGGTGATGGGCTGAGGCCGCGAAGAGGACGATGCCCCTACAAAGCCGGTAACACCCGTAATATTCCGTATGGCTGCACAGGGCGCCTTCCAACCTGTTTCGGGGAGATCCATTTCAACCAGGATATAGCCAGGAAGAATTTTGCGCGATACAGTGCGCTTCTTTCCATCCTTGACTTCGGTGACTTCCTCGACAGGCACCTTGACGTCGGTCACTATATCGCGCGAAAGCTCGCCCAGTTCAATGAGCGAGCGTATGGCTTTCTCTATCTTGTTTTCGTATCCCGAGTAGACGTGGAGAATATACCAGGCCTTTGCCATTCCTTTACTGCCTTAACGGAAAACAACCTCGATTCCAAGCACCAGCAGGAAATCAAGGAGGCCGAGCACGAGAGCCACCACCACTGTGGACACAATCACAACCTTGGTAGAGGCTATTACATCTTCCTTCGACGGCCACACAACCTTCGCAAGCTCGGCATAGCTGTCTTTGAAGAACTGAATCAATTTGTTCATGGCGGCTCCTCGAACCTCATTCCATTGAGCTGCCGTCTCACGCCAGAGCGGGCGGCACTCTCTCGACAGGCCAGGTAGGACTCGAACCCACAACATCCGGTTTTGGAGACCGGCGCTCTACCATTAGAGCTACTGGCCTAGTAACAATTATTTTACCTTTGTCTCTCTGTGCAGCGTATGCTTGCGGTCCCACTTGCAGTACTTCATGAGCTCAAGCTTTTCCTGCATGGTCTTCCGGTTCTTCTTGGTAGTGTAATTGCGCCGCTTGCACTCGGTGCACTGGAGGGCGATAATTTCGACGTTCTGCTTCTTCTTGGACGCCATGGTTCACTGTCCTTTCAAGGCGGTGCCCGTTGCCGCACATCCGCCAGGAATCATTGAAATGAAAAATCGAGCCCCCGAACGGAATCGAACCGTTGACCTTATCCTTACCATGGATATGCTCTGCCTACTGAGCTACAGGGGCGCGGGCCAAAGCGTGCCGAATATAGCACACGTGCCGAAGGGGTGTCAAGTTCTTCTGCGCGGCGGAATGCGCGCCTTGCGGAAAAACGCGGTGGCTATTGAAGCGCCAACAGCATCTTTTGTCAAGACCAGCATCAGGATTCCAAGTCCGGAGAACACGACAGTACCTGCAATCAGCGGGAGGCCGGCATAGACCAGCCGTGAAGCGGCATGTCGAAGTGCACTGCTCACAAGGCGGTCAATATACCAAGCCGGCGCAACCGCAAGAAGAGAAAACAGGAGCAAACGACCAGCATAGGCGGCACATGATGCGAGCTCTGCTGCAATGTCTCCCACAGGATCCCTCAGCAATGCCCACAGCAGAAGAGCACTGTTCACCGCGGACGAGAATGACAGGGCAAATGCAATACCCGGTCCTTTAAAGCGATAGGCAAGCGCCAGTACCATGACGATATTGACACCGAAACTCGCAATGCCAGCAAAGGTTGGTGTTCTTGTATTGCTGCGGGCATAGAATGCCGGGGCCATCAATCGATTCATGGCGATGAAAACAAGACCGGTCTGGTGCCAGAAGAACGCTGACGCCGTAAGACGAACCGACTCGTCGGTAAAGTCTCCGCTCCGGAACAGCAAGGTGACAATCCGTTCTGCAAAGACCATGGAAAACACGGCAACAGGCACCGTAAGCAGAAGGAGCGTTCGCATGGTGCCGCCGAGAGATGCAGAAAACTCGTTCCAGTCCCTGCGTCCTGCTGCTTCCGAAAGTCTCGGCAACAGAACAGTGCCTGCCGAAACTGCAAAAATACCCAGAATAAGTTCCTGCAGGCGCAATGAATACTGCAGACTTGATGCCACGCCAACTCCAGCTCTGGAGGCATAGGCTGTGCTCACGAGGTCATTGAGCTGGTAGGCAGCCATGCCAAGGATGGTTGGAGCAATGAGCGCAAAGACTTTCCGCATGCCTGGATTTGCAAAGGCCTTCCCGACAGGCATGAAACCAAATCGTACCCCCAGCCGGTATACGGCAGGCAACTGCACGAGCGCCTGCCCGAGTCCTCCCACCACCACACCTACTGCCATGGCGCGGGCTGGATTGCCCAGCCTGCTTCCCAGCAGCCATGGCACCACGATGAAGCAGAGATTGAATACTATGGGAGCAAAGCCGGAAGGACCGAAAATCTCATGTGCGTTGAGTATCCCCTGAAGGAGCGCCGCATAGGACACGAGAGCCAGAAAAGGGAACATGATACGTGTGAGCAGCGCCGTTTCCACGGGCTCGGAGCCGAAGAGCCTGACAATCAGTGGAGCGAAGGCGATGCCCGCTGCCACGGCAGCAGAAAGGCACACCGTAAGGACAGTGAGACTGGCTGATAGAAATTCCTTTGTCTCCCGATCAGTGGATGCCAGCAAATATCCTTTATAGGTCGGTATGAACGCGACTGTTACCGACCCCTCGGCGAAAAGCCGCCGGGTGAAATTGGGAATGATAAAGCTTACAGTAAAGGCATCGGAAAAAGGACTCGTCCCAAGGAACCTGGCTTTGGTCATTTCCCGGATCAGACCAAGTATCCGCGAAACAAGTGTCAAAGCCGACAGTAATCCTGCATGACGCATCATGCGTGCACGGGATCGGCTGGAGTCATGTTCGGACATCGCTCCCCAGCCTATCGCACTTTGGCGCAACTCGTGAAGTACGGACCGCCGCCAGGCACCTTCCACTGCTACTCCAGCAGCTCAGCAGCCCTTGCACGGCTGCCAGCTGTATCCCCTTCACATTTTCTTGACATACCGATATACCATCGTCATGCATCATGCATCATCAGACCGGAAGATACGGCTTATTGCGCTCGATCTCGACGACACACTGCTGCGCGCTGATCTTTCCATTTCCGAGACGAACAAGGCTGCCCTCCATCGAGCCGAGCAGGCTGGCATTCGCATTGTGCTCGCTTCTGGGCGCAACCTCGTGTCAATGAAACGATATGCCGACGAACTGCTCATTCACCGCCGGGGGGATTTTCTGATTGGTTCGAATGGGGCAGAACTCCTGCGTGCCAGCTCCGGAGAAGTGGTGGAGCGTCTGCATCTGCCTCCTGAGCTGGCGTTGCGCCTTGCCCGTGCAATTGAAAAGAAAGGATTTTTCTGGCAGGTCTATATTGATGGAGCTATCTGGTGCAACCGCATGAATGCATGGGCACAGAAGGACCATGAGCTGACAGGCCAGCCTCTTCATGTGATCGAAGATGTGGAAGGAATATTC
This sequence comes from Spirochaetaceae bacterium, assembly GCA_026418115.1. Lineage (GTDB taxonomy): Bacteria > Spirochaetota > Spirochaetia > Treponematales > Rectinemataceae > Rectinema. The sequence continues at coordinate 43,746 of JAOABY010000004.1, forward strand.
GCCCGTCCCCACATCAAGATTGTGGTATGCGGCGATCCCGAACGCATTGAGACGCTGTACAGAGAACTATGCAGCGAGTATGCAGGCAGCATCGAGGTAGTCACTTCCAAGCCCTACTTCCTGGAGGTTCTGCCTCCAGGTGTTTCCAAGGGAACTGCTCTGGCAAGGCTGGCGCAGCGGCTTTCAATCGACATGGATGCAGTGCTTGCGATCGGGGATGCACGCAACGATTACGAAATGATCCGTATGGCAGGCTGGGGCTGTGCACCTGCAAATGCCGCCGAGGAAGTACGACAGATAGCGCGCTATGTATCGCCTCGCACCAATGAGGAGGATGCGGTAGCCGAGATCATCGGGCATGTAGTGTTTGGAGAGTAACGGTCTGCGAAGCCGCTGCCCCTCGGACCGCTCGCCAGGCTCACGGCATGTCAGCGATATACATCAAGAAATTCGATCAGGTACTGCTGCACGCCAAGAAAGAATTCATTCTGGAGCCGCACCGCTGGTACGGAAAGATAACGATAGTGCCAGCTTTCCCAGCGGTAGCCGGTAATCTGCTCCATACCTTTCGGAAAGGAGAGGGAAAAACCATGTTCGGCGGCATGTGCGGCCAGCCATCGCCCGGCTGGGGTCTCGGCAAAGCTGTCGTCGATGGTGCCGAAGTCGATTGCCGTTCCAAGCTGATGCTGTGACATGCCAGGCGGCGCGGAAACGCGCTCAGCTTCTGTCCGGCCCATTGCTCGCACATTGCTTTCGAACACTGTTTTCTGATACTCATATGAACGGTACGCGGACGACACGACAAGCGTGATGCCGTCTTTTCTTGCTGCAGCAGCCATGGCTGCCAGCGCGTCACGAGCCGGTGCACGGAGCATGATGCCCTTCTTTGCGACAACATAGGGGAAAGGCCCTTCCAGCGGCACAAGGTCGGAAGGTTCGTAAGAAGCCGGAAGAGATACTGATTTATCAACGCGTCTGAGAAGGTCGGGATCTTTTGCACGGAGCGCCACAGCGGCATCGAGCAGTGAAATGAAATCGGAAGGATGCGCAGCAATTGCCGTGATAATGCGAGTACGGTCGGCATCCGACATGCGTACGACCCCAAGAGCAGTCGAGATTCTGGCTGCAAGCTGGCGGGGTACGCTGCCTTCCAGCGAGGGTCTGGCAGCACCATGAGTTTCCTGAGCACTGCACGCCATACCGGCAGTCAAGCACATGAGAAGCATGAACACAAGCGGCATCCGGATGGCATGGTTCCGAATCATGCCGAAAGCCTAGCATACATCTGCCCAGGATTCCAAGGAGAGTCAGCATGACAGGCGAACAATACAGACGTTTCGCAGAGGTCCGCGCTCGCATGAAGGCATACTGCGAGTCGCTGCATGAGCACCATGGCTGGCTGGCCGATGCGCAGGCTGCGTTGCGTAAGGCTGCCGGCTATCCCGACACGCTCGTCGAAACGCCAATTGTCTACAATACTGCTCTGGATGAAATCACGCAGGACAGCGATCCAGTATTCATCATCGTCGCCGACAATCCCGGTATTCAGGAACAGAAAGCCTGCAATCGGCGCTATCTGGTTGGCCAGTCGGGCAAGCTTGCAGTGTCATGGTTCAGGCGGCATCTCGCCATGGATTTCAGAAAAGCTGCCATCATCATCAACAAGACCCCTGTGCATACCCCCAAGACCGCGGAACTCAGGCTGCTGCCTCGCTACGCGGCAGGGCATGAGAGAGAGCTCGCCGCTCTCATGCTGGAAACCCAGCAGACTATGGCGCGTTTTGCCTATGAAATGGTGGAAGCTGGCCCCTGGTGGCTCTGGGTTTCTGGCATCGGAGAACTGGGACCGAGAGGCATTTTCAGACCATGGGCGGAAACGCTCACGCAGCTCTGCGAATCAGGCTCACCTGAGCTGCAGGAAAGAATTCTGCTTTTCCGGCATTTCTCCATGAATCAATTCTCAATCGCCTATCGCCAGGCGGGCGGCCTCGCAGCTGCCTCACCTCAGGATGCGATGCACCTGCTGCTCCGGATTGGTGCTGCCAACCGCCGTTCGATCCTGGGCTTCTAGAGGCCGGCAGCAGAGCATCACCAACTGCCCCTCGCACACGCATCTTTCGTACGCTCATCTCCCCCGGTGCCTGATGCGCAGGTATACCTGTTTTCCCGGCACCATGGGATTGGTCCGTTCGTCAATCTCAAAAAGCCCGCTCGCCTTGATGAGCTCGCCCAGCTTGCGATAGCCATAGTTCCGTGGATCAAACTCAGGAAGCCGATTGGCAATGTAGGTGCCGACCTCTCCAAGGTATGCCCAGCCAAACTCGTCAGCAGCCTCCTCGACAGCACTGAGAAGAAGCGCCTTGAGCTTGCGGTCGCTCTTGATATCAACAACCTGGGGTTGCGTTTTTAAGCTGGCTTCCTTCTCAGGATGGGCTTCCCTGTCCTCCTCGCCTTCTCCCATGTTGCCTTGAAGAATTTCGGTGTAAATGAACTTGTCGCAGGCAGCAACGAATGGTTTTGGTGTTTTCCTCTGCCCGAAGCCGAGTACAAGCTTGCCGTCTTCCCTGAGACGTGCAGCCAGACGGGTAAAATCCGAATCGCTCGACACGATGCAGAAGCCATCAAGGTTCTCGGTATAGAGGAGATCCATGGCATCGATGATCATTGCGCTATCGGTAGCATTCTTGCCGGTGGTGTAGGCAAACTGCTGGACAGGCTGAATCGCGTATTCAAGCAGTCGTTCCTTCCACTGGCGGAGATTGGGATTGGTCCAGTCGCCATAGATTCTCTTCACGCTGGCTATGCCATATTTGGCGATCTCTGCCAGAAGACCCTCTATGATCGACGGCTGGGTATTGTCGGCATCTATCAACACCGCGAGCTTGAGCTGCGATTCAGTTTTCATAGGATTACTCCTTCTGATTGCAATGTACAAAGATGAACCCTGAAGGTCAAAACCTTCGACTGTCTGTGCTCTTCACACAGACCTGCATGGTACGCAGTCTCAGGGAATGAGCGGAATGCAAATGTATCCCGCCTTCCGATCACTCGAATCATGCATCTTTCTCTCCAAGAGCCTTTCTGCAGAGCTCGAGGTTGCGCGCTACCTGGATGCTGCGTGAAATCCTGAAAGCACGCTCAAAATACGGTTTGGCCTCCGCCGGCTTCCCGAGCCTGTTGAAAAGAATGGAACCGGCATTGTTCAAGGCCGGCCAGTTGGTTCCGTCCTCGGCAAATGATGCATTGAAAAGCTCGATGGCTTTCTCATATTCGCCGGCATCACGCACTCGTTCGGCTTCAAAAAAAAGCTCCATAGCCTTGCGGGAGCGCTCATAGCGACGTGGGTCTTCACAGATCTCTATTCTCTGCTCAATGAGCCATCTGAGCTCGCTCGCACTGCCACCTTCTGCACATTCTGGTTCTGCCAGCGCTTTGCGATAGCGTCGCTCAGCTTCCTTGCGCCTGCCCAGCGCATATGCCAGATCTGCCAGTGCAGCATGACGATGGAATGAAGGCCCGTACAGTTTTTCTTCCTTCAAAAGATACCGTTCCGCTTCTTCCTTCTTTCCCTGTGCCAGCATGATGAGTCCAAGATTGCGGAGGACCCTGAGAGAGTCCGGTTCATGCGCCTCCAGCTTTCTGAACCACCGTTCAGCCCGCTGGTAATCTCCCGCAATGTAGGCATTCAGCCCGAATCGTTCCCACAGTGCAGCCTGCAGTCTGTTCATGGCAGGTACAGACTACCGCATGCAGCCCTGCCGGGACAATATCAGCGAAGGCTTTCGCTACCGCTTGTCTGGTGATACGCAAGATACAGAAGCACGGGAAGATGATCGGAAAAACCATCCCTTCCATCCCAGGCTCGCGGCATGCCATGGTCATCCACAAGTGGCGGCTCCGAGCACACCATGAATGAGGCATACTCAAGACTCTTCTCATCGAACAGCGCCCGGTTGAGAAAAAAGCCATCAAACTGTTCCCGCCTGTCCCGATATGCAATGCTGAAGCTTTGTGGCATTTCAACCCATGGACTGTACAGAACCGGCGGTGGATCCACCTGAGACTGCATCGCCAGAGCACGCATCACATATTCACTTGCTACCAGCAGAGGAGGACCCTCCGGAGCTTTCGGCATACTTGCAAGCCCATGCGGCATGAATGCTGTTGGATACGATTTCCCTGTCCGGAGATATTCATCAGGTGATTCATTGAAATCACCGCAGACAATGATCGGAAGATCAGGCCTCTCTCTCTGCACGATGGTCAGGCGGTCCCGGAGGAGTGCAGCCGCTGCCCGTCTTGCCGGTTCCGTTTCCTTCTCTCCTTCACGCTTCGATTTCCAATGACAGACAAACAGAAGAAGCGAGCTGCCTGACGAAGTCCCCAGCGTCGAGCTCCGGCTTCCAGGATGAGGAAGATTCACCTCAACCTCAATCATGTCGCGCAGTCCCTTGAATCCCCAGGCATCACGCACCGCATGAGCACGAATGCCTACAATAGGAAAACGGGAGAGTACCCCTACATGCACTGCGGCATCTTCAGGACCTCCTGCAGCCCAGTAACGATACCCGTCACTTCGCATGGCACGTGCGAGGTCAGCCAGTACCTGCGCATTCTCAATTTCCTGCAGACAGAGAATGTCGGGCGCTCTCCCTGCTGATGCCAGCCGCAGTGCCTTGGCAGTAAGGTCCAGCCGCTTTCGATAGCCAGCCTGGTCCCACCCACTCTTCGATGGCCTGTATTCTTCATATTCTCCCCCATTCTCACAAGCATCGAAGAGGTTGTGTACATTATAGGAAGCAATCACCACATCCGCCGGGGGCTGCATGTCAGTCTGTGCACTTCGGCAGCCTCCCGGCAGCATGCATACTACGATGATCAGTGCCACAGCCAGCGCGCGGTACAAAAAAAGCAGCCTCATGGGTACCTCCTCCTCGCAGAAGGACGCACACAGAGGCTGGTTTGCTTCAATTCTGAGACGAGGAACCGCCTCCAGCCTGCACCGGAATATATCCCTACGATCTGGTGTCACACCCTGCGAGCGGGATTACTTTTCCAGGTGCCGGACCGGGCTCAGATCTCTTTCCTGGATGCGACAACCTTGCCAATCAGGCCATAGTCCAGGGCTTCCTCGGCATTCATCCAGAAATCACGATCCGTATCTCTGGTGACGCGCTCAAGAGTCTGCCCGGTGGCGCCAGCAATGATCGCATTGATTCGTGCGCGGGCCTTCTCGATCTCACGTGCATGAATCTCGATCTCGGTGGCAACCCCATTCATCCCCGAGAGAGGCTGATGGATCAGATAGGAGGAATTCGGAAGGCCGAAACGGCGTTCCTTCGGCACGGCAAGCAGCACGAGCGCTGCAGCAGAGGCAACCAGACCTATGCCTACAATACGCACCGGTGAATCTATGAACCTTATTACATCGAAAATACTGAAGCCCGCGTACACATCGCCACCAGGCGAATCGATGAGCAAGGTAATGGGTTCATGAGAAATGCTGTCCAGCAGCAGCAGCTGTCGAACCACCTTTTCCGAGAGTTCTTTTTCTATCTCTCCGATCAGGAGCACTGTCCTGGTCTTGAGAAAGCGTTCCGCAAGGGGATCCTCGCGGTGTTGCTCGGGCGATGGCTGCACTGTTTCATTCGGCTCTGTATTCATTGATACTCCTCTGTGGAGATGATGATTGGCGTTCCGCAAGTACATGCCAATGATAGCGATTTCACTCAGGATCGGCAATATTGGCAGTATGCCGGGGGAGATTGCCGGGCATACTAAAATATAGTAATTTTTATATATCTTATTGTGCGAGGTAGACCATGTATACACATACACGTGCCAGTTCCCGCAAGTTCCTGATGCAAGGGCTGGTATTGCTGCTCCCTCTCTTTTTCCTGGCTTCAGCTCCCGTACAGGCGGCAGTTGAACGTCCCTGGTACGCACAACCTCTCGAAGCACTCGGCTTCTATGTATTTGATCAGCCTTTCGAGCAGCCCAATTTCACCGTCAGCACGCTCACGGGAAGTGTCAAGCCTCGAACCGCTACCAAAGGCAATATTACTCTGCTCAATTTCTGGGCTACATGGTGTCCTCCCTGTAAGCAGGAAATTCCTACCATTCAGAAGCTCCATGACACCATGAAGGGAGAGAAGTTCGAGATCATGGCGATCAGTCTGGGCGAGCCGCCTGCGACAGTCAAATCATTTGTGGAGAGAAACAAAATCAGCTTTCCGGTATACCTGGATCCTAAGAATACATTGTCAGCCGTGTACGCTTCCCGCGGCATTCCCACGACGTACCTTCTGGACAAGAACGGAAAATTCATAGCCGGCATCATCGGAGCCTTCGAATATGACAATCCTGCATTCATCTCTATTGTGAAGGAGCTCTCACGGCGATGAGTCAGCCAGGCATACTCGCGGCATTTGCAGCCGGTATCGTGTCTTTTGTATCCCCCTGCGTGCTCCCTCTCTTGCCTGCCTATCTCTCCATGTTGTCAGGTATAGGCGTAAAGGCTCTCGGCGATCGGCAGTCCCGGGGGAGGCTGCTTGGCGCAAGCCTCCTCTTTGCAGCCGGCTTTACGCTCACCTTTACCGCCCTGGGAGTACTCTTCTCCGGCGGCATGATGTTCACCGGCGCTGGATCATCCGTATGGTTCGGCAGAATAGCCGGAATCGTGGTAATTCTCCTGGGACTCAACATCATGTTCGACTTCATTGCGCTACTGAACGCCGATACGCGATTGATACGCACTTTCACCGGTACACGTGGAGGGGGAAAGCTGCATGCCTTCCTGCTGGGACTCGCCTTTGCCGCGGGGTGGTCACCCTGCATCGGCCCCATCCTTGCATCCATTCTGCTGATGGCAGCACGAAATGGAAATCTGCTGAGCGCGGGAGTGTTGCTCGTCACCTACTCTGCAGGTTTTGCGGTACCCTTCATCGCAAGCGCCCTGTTTTTCGAAAGGCTATCGCCACTGCTTGCCTTCCTGAAACGGCATGGCAATCAGGTACGAATTGCCTCTGGCATACTGCTCATCGTGTTCGGAATGTTCATGCTGGCAGGCAGCGTATCCAGACTCTCTTCACTTGCGGCACAGGGAGGTGGCATGCTGCTGGCATTTGCTGACCAGCATCCTTCCCTTGCGCGGGCGATCGGCAGCCTTTTCTGGATCATCCTTGCCTTCCTTGGATTCATACGGCTGCGCAAGGCCAGAGGTACACCCAACAGACCTGTTTTCGCCACAGTCCTGACAGCAGCTGCCATGATCGCGCTGGTTCTCGAAGCCAGCGGCATGGTAAGCCTTGTGCGGACGATTGGTGGCTGGCTTACTTTCTCAGGGATCTGAAGCCCGCGAAAAATCTCTGCAGACCAGGCCGCCTCTCCCCATGAGAGGCGGCCCTTCTCTATCTGCTGTTCGCCTTGAAGGAATGATCAGCAGCCTTCCTCACAGGCTGCGCAGATGTTCGAGGTTTGCGCCGGCACGCCTCAAATGGTGCCAGCGGTCATCATCCTTCTGAAATAATGCCTGCGCAGGCGCTCCAGCCATACCACGACGATCGACAGCAGCAGCCTGGGCACGACGAGCCAGAACACAGGCAGGGATAGCGCTGCATACAGAACAGTGTCCTCCACCAGCGAATGTGAAATCGCCGCGTGGTGGTTGAACAGATCTCCCTGCTGCAGCGTCATGCGGCCTTCCTCCTTGGCGGCTTTCACTATACCTGCGCCATAGGCATATCCCACCACATTGATAACCACCCACAGAAATCCCATGGATGCATCAAGACCAAACACCGCCATGAGAGGACGGAAGACCTTGCTGAGCATTTCCATGACATCGAAAGCTTCCAGGAGAGACTGTACGAGCATCAGGACAGCAATATAGAGCACAATCTTGGCGATCAGCTGGATGGTCGACCAGCCCCAGGCTGTGAGCATTTCCACAAACGGCAGGGTTCTGGGCGGTGTGCGGGCAAAGAGCGGCATCGTGGCCATCTCGGCGGGCAGGACAAGGTTGAGCAGCAGGCCTGCGACCAGCGCAGTACCAATGCGCAGCAGTGCCATTTTCAGGGCTGATGATCCTATCGATTTCATTACTGTGGTCTCGACGATGAGATTGTGCGAAATCAGGCACATCACCGCGAGTATGGTGGCGTCCCTCACCGAAAGCTCGAGTGTGGACATTACTGCAATGGCTGAGTAGTTGTTGAGCAGTGCGCCCGAAAGATAGACCAGCGCTGCTTCTCCAGGCAGCCCTAGCACATGCATGAGGGGTTTGAGCCATCCGGCAATGATCTGGAGGAAACCGCTCCAGCCCAGCAGCGTGACTACCAGGCTCACCGGTACCATGATCTTGATGAGGAAGAGTGAGGTCGCAACCGTACGATCCAGTGTCTTTTTCCCAATGGTTGCAAGCATATCACGGGATATTGGCATGATCTTATCCTCTTTTCACGATGCTCGAGACAAGTCCGGCCAAAGGTTTGTCTTCCTTCAGCGCGAGAAGGGAGACAGGCATGTGCCACGTCCAATTCGCATCGGATACCGTGCCGGGTACATTGATGCGTTCTTCTTCCGGGGTCTGGAGATGGTAGCGTCCTTCACAGGCCAGAATATCCTGGATTGGATACATGGCAACCATGGAGCTGCTGGTCGCAAGCAGTCGAACTAGAAGCCGGGCTGCCTCCGGTGTCAGGCGAGCAGGCGGCTCCTCTCCCGCTTCCGCCATGAGTGCTGCGAGGGGAGCATCCTTCTCAGCCACATCGACACACAGCTGCCAGAGCTGGTTCCGGTCAGCTTCCTTCTCCCACCACTCACGCATCGAACTCGAATCATGCACTGAGGTACAGGCCAGAGAGAGGCTGTCGTAGGATCCGGGATCGTGGTAGGGCATGCCGGGCGCATCCCACTGTCGCTGCCACCGGAAGACCCGGAGTCCGGGTATGCCAAGCTCCTTCAGTACACGTGGCACGCAGGGCGGTATGGCGCCAAGATCCTCGGCGAAGGCCTGCATGTCGGAAGCATGTACCATCAGATCGAGAATATGCCTTCCCTGCTGTTCCCATTCGCGATGAGCCTCTTCTTCGAGGCGGCGTGCCGCATCTTCGAGGATGTTTTTCTCGCGCTCATCGAGGGTGTGCCAGGCTGTGGTGTCCCGGAAAAACCATCGAAAGACATACTGGCCCGGCTCAGTCTCCTGCAGCGTCCGGTCAAACCACCATCCGGAAAGCGCATCGATATACTCATGGAGCGCATCCTGCTCACCTGGGATGCCACTCCCTGCCTTCCTGCATATTGCCTCAATATCCATGGTCCCGTGGATATCGGGATAAAACTGGAACAGTGGTTCCTGCTTGACCCGAATGAACAACTGCTCTCGAAGCGCAGCAAGCCTTGCTCGCATGGCAGGAGGATCTGCCGTTCGCCGACTGCAGGTTTCCTCGACTGCCTGCAGTCGCTCTTCGCTTATATGCGGTCTGGAGAGCCAGACCAGGCGCTCTTCGGAGAATCCCAGTGCAGCCAGCCCGTGGTGACTGATTCTTCCATATGGCTCGAAATACCCCAGCACTGCCTCCCGCTCTCGGGTGTCGATAGTCCAGATGCGGAAGAAGCCCAGCACATGGTCGATACGGTACGCCGAGTAGAAATTTGCAGCATAGGCAAGTCTTCGACGCCAGAAATCCAGCGTGATATTGCCGGGTGCCGACCAGTTGTAGAGAGGGAATCCCCAGTTCTGACCCATATGCCCCGGCCAATCGGGGGGCGAACCCGCCTGGCGGTCGAGCCTGAACATGGCTCGCTGAAACCATACATCCGCGGAATCGGGCGCCAGAAGAATCGGAATATCGCCCATGATATCGATGCCCCGCGCATGGACTGCCTGAGCGGCTGCCTCGAGCTGGTCCCTTGCAAGCACCTGGAGGAAGATGCGGAAGCGCATTTCCTCTCCACTATCAGGGGCCTGCCAGAGCGCCTCGATATCGGAGGGCGAGGGATTCCGGAACTCAGGCCACTCCCACCAGGGCGCAAGAGCATATCGCTGCTTGAGGGTCATGAAGGCTGCATAAGGCTTTGCCCAGGCTTGCTCTTCGGCAAATCTTTCGACCTGAGGCATGAGCCCTTCTCGACATGCATTCCAGACCTTGCGAAAAGCTTCGAGCTTGCCAGCGAGCACCTGGCCGAATGGCACTCGCCCTGCGGACGCATATCGTGTGGCAAGGTCTTCATGAGCCTCTGAGAGAACGGCCTTCTCCGCTGCAGAAAGCGATACGCCCCGTGCTGCAAGGGTTTCCGGGGCAGCCTGCAACGAAAGGTGAATGGGATGCAGCGCGAATGCGCTCAATGCCGCATAGGGCGAGGGGAGATCACCAGTATCGTTGAGTGGCAGCAACTGGATCAAGTTGAGGCCCCACGACTCTGCCAGCAGGCCCAGATCAATCAGATCGAGGTATTCACCGCATGCAGTCTTCTCATTCTGTCTCACTGCGAGCAGGGGCACTGCCATACCGGCAATGCTCAGCTTATCATGAAGATAGTTCATCGCTTCCCTTCCTCGGTCCACACGATGCGCACTGCTTCCTGCAGCGTGCGGGCACCTTTCCAGACCGTCGGATGTGTTCCCTCAACGCTGGCAGCAGGCCCTACTACCGACGCAAAACCCATCTGTCGGGCTGCTCTGGCTCGGCGCTCCATCGCACGAACAGGGCGTACTTCGCCTGCAAGCGAGAGTTCTCCTGCCATCGCAGAAGCCGTAACCGGAGGCTGCCCGCTGCGTGCTGAATACAGGGCACAGGCAAGTGGGAGATCCACCCCCGGTTCAGCTATCCTGAGCCCGCCGGCAACATTCACATATATTTCCTGGCTTGAAAAATCAAGTCTGGTGTGTTTTTCGAGTATTGCTGCCACACGTGCCACGCGCAGAGGATCGATGCGATCGGAATAGACCCTCATCACACCGGACTTGGATGGAATCGTCAGAGCCTGTACTTCTGCCATGAGAATCCGTGAACCTTCATGGACGATCGCCACAGCGACACCGGCGGGCTGGCCACCGTCACGCCGTACCATGAAAAGGCTGCCCGGATCCGGCATTTCCAGCAATCCGGCGGCATCCATGCGGAAGAAACCCAGCTCCTCCGTCGAACCGAAGCGGTTCTTGGATGCCCTGAGCACGCGTACCTCATGCTCAGCCTGTTCGAAACTGATGACGGTATCAACGAGGTGTTCCGCTGCCTTGGGCCCTGCAATCATTCCATCCTTGGTCACATGTGCAACAAGGACCACCATGGAATCATGTGTCTTCGCCCATTCGACCAGCATCTGGGCACAGTACTTGATCTGGTTCGGTGTCCCGGGAACCGCTCCCGCATCCGGCGCATGGATTGTCTGAATTGAATCAACCACCGTCAGTAGTGGATGCACCGAATCCATCACGCCGAGGCAGGCATGCACATCATTGCCGCAGTACACTTCGACATGTCTGGCCATGGCACCGATGCGTTCTGCTCTCAGCCGTATCTGTGCAGCTGATTCCTCCCCGGAGATGTAGAGACTCTTGCCTTTTGCACCCAGTTTTGCACAGGCCTGCAGCAGGAGGGTGCTTTTCCCGATTCCCGGCTCGCCGCCAAGAAGTACAGCGGAGCCTCGCATGAAGCCTCCGCCCAATACACGATCCAGTTCCTGCATGCCAGAGGAAACCCGAACTCCCATCGAGGAGTCGACCGCATCAAGCGGCACAGAATACGCCTCTGCTGCTCCATCCCACCGACCGGTGGTTCTGGTTTCAAGGAGAGTATTCCATTGTCCGCATTCAGGGCACCGCCCAAGCCACTTTGGCTCTTCATGACCGCATGCAGAACAGCGAAAGATGGTTGCTGGCTTTTTCATGCTTCTGGTATGGTAGCCGAGCATGGATTGAGGTTCAATACGGCATGGATACTGCCTGCGGAGTGCCTTGCTCATGAAGCACGAAAACCGCTACTGTACATGCATGGCAGTGCTCGTGCTCAAACCAAAGGAAGATATCCGAATCCGCAGGGGGCATCCCTGGGTATACGATAATGAAATCGCCCGTACACTCAGCGACCCGGCACCAGGTGATGAGGTGGAAGTGCAGGATGCCCGTGGTCTCACGGTCGGCTATGCATTCTACAACCCATCCTCCCGAATACGCGCACGCATCTATTCGAAACAGGCAAAGCACGCCGACCTTTCCTTCTTTCTGCGAGCGTTTGAAAAGGCGAGGGCCTGGCGCCTGCTCTGTTTTGGTGAGGATGCCCTCACACACGGCATGAGCCTGAGAATAGTATTTGGAGAGGCCGATGGAGTGCCCGGTCTGGTAGTCGACGCGTTTGCCGGCATACCGCTGGAAGCCTCTGCGAGCACCCCTGCCCTCCCCCAGGCGAATCAACCAGAAGGGCTCTGGCTCTCCGCTCAATTCCTCAGTCTGGGGGTAGAACTTCGCAAAGAGCATATCGTGGCTGCGCTGCGCGAGGTATTCAAGCCCGATGGCATCGTGGAACGTTCCGATGCACCAGTCCGTGCACTCGAGGGACTGCAGCCATCCGCTGGCGTACTGTGGGGCACTGTGCCGCCACGCATACTGATTACGGAGAACAACGCCTTCTACGAAGTAGACCTGCTTGGCGGCCAGAAAACCGGCTGGTTCCTCGATCAGCGGGCCAATCGTGCAGCTGCTGCGCGCTATGCACCCGGAGCCCGAGTTCTGGACATGTTCTGCAATCAGGGAGGATTTTCCATTTCGGCCGCCAAGGCTGGTGCTGCAGCAGTACTGGCGGTTGACAGCTCTCGAGAAGCGCTGGAATTGCTGCACCACAATGCCGTCCGCAATGGAGTGTCGGATCGTATCGAAATTATCAGCGCGAATGCCTTTGACTACCTTCGCGAGCTTGAGAAGATGGGGCGCCGCTTTGATCTGGTAATTCTCGATCCCCCTGCCTTCGCAAAGAACAGGGCTGCGCTGGAAGGTGCAAGGCGTGGCTACAAGGAACTTAATCTTCGGGGCATGCGCCTCCTCGAGCGTGGGGGTATTCTTGCCACGTTCTCATGTTCGCACTGGTTTGATGATGCCATGTTCGACAGCATGCTGCTTGATGCCGCGCATGACTGCAACCGCACCCTGCGCCTGCTCGAACAGAGAAATCAGGATGTCGATCATCCCATCGTGTACGGGTATGAGGAATCGCGCTATCTAAAAGGAAGAATCCTCCAGGTACTCTGAGCATCCGCGCACAGCCATGCAGCGTTCCACAGCTCAGAGCCCGTGTACAAGCCTGCACAGAGTCTTTTCAAGATGCGCAAGCCTGCACCTTTCCGCCGACCCGAACCGCGAGGCCAGCACAGATTTGGAGACTAGAGAACCGAAACCTTTGAAACAGTCTCGAGTGACACACCAAACAGTCTCGAGAGCTGGGCTGTCTCTGTGTAGGACGTTCCGGCTTTGCCATTGAAAAATTCCATGAAGGCACGCATTTCCTCTTCGTTCCCCGAATAGAGCGCAGAAGCAAACGCCGCCCTGTAAAGTCCTTTTTCTGCGAGTTCCATGGTGCTGAGCCGACCAAACTCTTTCTTTGCCTTGCCATCGACAATGGCAGTCTCGCCGTCAAAGCCTATACAGAATATGAAATCTTCCCTGCTGATCATGAATCAAAGACCTCCAGCGGGAGACAGTCCGGGCAGGCTGTCACTCCCTGTGCGAAAGATAATAGTCCAAATTCCCTCATGCAGAAAGGGGAGCGTATGGATCAGATTTTACTGTACGAGAAGCAGCTGGATATCGCACACATTCGTTCCTGTGGGTCCGGTACGGAACAACGCCCCTGTCTTGTCAAAAAAAGCATAGGAATCGTTTTCGGCAAGAAATACCTCAGGGTCAAGTCCCAGCTCGTCTGCCCGTCGAAGCACGTTGGTATCTGCAAAAGCCCCTGCAGCATCAGTCGGGCCATCATTGCCATCCGTTCCTGCTGACAGGAACAGGACACGATCGCCGAGATCCCGGATCTCAGCAGGAAACTTGCGCATTGCTGCTAGAAACGCCAGCGCCATCTCCTGATTGCGCCCTCCCTTGCCTTTTCCTTTCAGCGTAACGGTCGTCTCCCCGCCGGCGATCACGCAGAGCGGCGCAGCATGTGGAATGCCGTGGATCAGTATGTCACCTGTCATGCTAGCGAAGACCTTGGCTATTTCCCTTGCTTCTCCCTGCAGACGGGTACCCAGCACCAGCGTGGCAAATCCCTGCCGCTGCGCTTCCCGTTCCGCCTCCATGATCGCATGATAATTGGTCCCTACGAGTACAGTCCTGAAGGAGCGAAAAAGCGGATCCTCCGGCTTGGGCGTTTCCGGGATGCTGCCCGCCAGACCGAGCTCGACGCGCTGCTGCACGGCAGCCGGCAAGGATTCCATGAGCCTGTAGTGCTGAAAGATGCGATGCACATCATGCCAGGTGCTGCGATCAGCCACAGTTGGCCCCGATGCAATGACGTCGAGATCATCCCCGACGACATCCGACAGCACGAGCGCAAGGCCTTCAGCTGGATAGAAGGCTCTGGCCAGCTGCCCACCCTTGATTGCCGACAGATGTTTCCTCACCGTGTTGATTTCGTGAATCGATGCACCACAGCCAAGCAGCAGCTTGGTCACTGCGGCTTTTTCTTCTGCGGAAATTCCTTCCGCAGGACAGCTTGCCAGCGCACTGCCTCCCCCTGATAGCAGCACAAGCGCAAGCGTACGCAGGTTCTGCCGCTGTTTCTCGGCTGCTCGCCTTGCCAGCGCAAGCAGCTCTCTGCCTGCCTGATTGGAGCGAAGATCAGGAACCGGATGCCCCGCCCGCAGCACTCGAATCTGTGGCCATGCCGCAAGATCAGATGCGGCTTCCTCATCGGAATGGAGCTCACCTTCCATGGCCTTCGTTACCACAAGTCCTTCTGCAATCCTGTTACCAAGCATCGAGAGCAGGTTTTCAGCCATGGGAACCGCAGCCTTGCCGATCGAAATCAGTACGATGTATTGATACCGGTCGATTTCGTACTCAAGTGTTGTCTGGCCCTCTCGAACCTGGAGCACGCTTCCATCCCACGCAAGGCTCCATGACAGCAGGCGCTCGGGCCTTACCCGATCAACCGCTGCGCTGAAGATGGCTTTTGCTGCAGCACGAAGTTCCATGATGTCTCCCCCTTTGCGTACTTCGGAGGCATTTGCAGCATGCTGCTGCCATATGCGCCTCTCGTATTCCTCTCTCCATGCTCTGCCGGAAAACAAGTCAGCATTTTTCAGCAAAAAGAGACTGCACACATAAAATTGACGATCCGAATAATTCCCTCTACAGTACACCGCACATCAGATGTTTGACAATCTGAAGTGAAAAAGGAAGCTAGCTGGCATTAATGAAGCAACCCAGTTTTTCTACCAGATCGTAGAAGAAATCCTGCGAAGCATTCAGATGGAGAATCCCAAACCAGGCGATCGCTTTCATTCCGAGCAGCAACTCTGTGCAATGCTGGGAGTCAGCTGTTCCTCAATCCGGGAAGCATTGGGATCGCCTGAAACAATGGGCTGGAGAACAATCTGTCAGAGGTAAGGCATGTTCATTGCCTCTACCGATGCTGTATCGCAGGCTGCACTCAGGGCAAGTACCAGCGATATCAAGGATCTGGATCATATCTGTGCTGAATTTCCCAGCACACCCAGCGCCGTGATACCTCGGCATTAATTACATCAGAGCACTATGCTACAGCAATGAAGGACGATGGCTTTCATGCAGAAAAGGGCAGGCCTTTGCAGGCCTGCCCATGTGCGCAACGAGTCTCAAGCAGCCTCGAGCTGCTCAATCCATCGGCGAGAACGAATCCTTGCTGGCGCCACACATCGGGCAGACCCAGTCGTCGGGAAGTTTTTCGAAGGGGGTTCCAGCAGGAATCTTGCCATCGGGATCACCTTCCGCAGGGTCATAAATGTAGCCGCAGACATCGCATACGTACTTCTTCATGAAACGCTCCTTTCCTTATGATTCTGATACGGATTGTCCCGTCTATCATGCCTTCCACAGACCGTGGAGATTGCAGTATTCGCGTGCCGATACCTTCTCTGCCTTGACTGCAAAGAACGCTTTTGGTTCCTGTCCCGGTGCGAGGAATGCCCTGTAGGAAACACCGTCCGCAATCAGTTCGATCCATTCAATGTAGTGCTTCTCTTCCATAGGATGCGGCACTGCACCTACCTTGACCCACCACCCTTCTGCTGTCTTCTCAAGGACAGGAACATGCTTCTCTTTTGCGGCATCGACAGTGTTCTCGGTAATGAGCACCATGGGTTCGCCACAGCACACCAGCTCACCTGCTCCTGCATGCAGTACCTCTACAATATTGCCGCACTTCAAGCACTTGTAGATCTGTTTTACCTGCGTCATGGTGAAACCTCCTGCTTTCTACCAGTTCTCGCCCAGAAGTTCGAAATATCCCTGCGGATGTGCACAGGCAGGGCATGCCTTGGGTGGCTCAGTCCCTTCAAACAGATAACCACAGTTCAGGCATCGCCAGACCACGGGCTCCTCACGTTTGAAGACACGGCCGGCATCGATGTTGGCCATGAAGCCTTCGTACCGTTTGGCATGCTGTTTTTCTGCAACGGCGATAGCCTCGAATACTGTAGCAATGGCCTCAAATCCTTCCTGACGGGCAACCTTGGCAAATTCCGGATACATTGTCTGCCATTCGTAATTCTCGCCGCCAGCTGCCTCCTGAAGGTTTTCTCTTGTCGTGCCTATGACGCCGGCAGGAAATTCAGCCGTGATGGTGGCCGTACCTCCCTCAAGGAACTTGAAGAGCCTTTTTGCATGCTCTTTCTCCTGATTGGCGGTCTCCTCGAATACGAGCGAAATCTGGATATAACCTTCCTCTTTGGCTTTTGATGCAAAGTAGGTATAGCGATTGCGCGCCTGGGACTCTCCAGCAAATGCAGTGAGAAGGTTCACCTCGGTTTTCGTGCCTTTGAGACTTTTCACGATGCCCTCCTTTTCAATGTACTCTCGTGTTGATTATAGGCGAGCAGTACTGCCAGGTAAAGAGCAGTTTCATTCTCATGGTGATACCTCAGTCATGTGTGTTTTTGAAGCAGAGCACGGCTCGCCAGCGTCATGCCTTCAGGAGGCAAGAGAAGCATTCATGAGCATGCTGCAGGTTTCAGAAATTGCAAATATCGAGGAGGAGAACAGCTTTTCAGTAGATGTGCGGGAGAGGATGATCCGGTTCGGCAGTTCTGCGGTTTCCGATCTCGATCTCATCATAGCAATTCTGGGCAGTGGCATACCAGGAAGACCGGTACGCAGGCTTGCACGCGAGGTGCTCGGGCTGGTGAGCGAAGGCAAGACACCTCTCGATCTGAGAACGCTGAGCGCCATTTCAGGTATGGGAGATGCCAAGAGTTGCGCGATCGCGGCTGCGCTCGAACTGGGAAGACGCCTCTATGGCGCGCACGGCAAACAGATCACCTGTCCCCGGGACATGTATCCTCTTCTGCTGCACTTTGCGGACCGCAAACATGAGCATTTCATTGTGATTTCTCTGAATGGTGCGCATGAAGTTCATGCAATCCGTGAGGTTTCCAAAGGACTCATCAACAGAACCATGGTACATAGTCGAGAAGTCTTCGCAGATCCAATTACTGACCGTGCCTGTGCCATCATCGTTGCCCACAATCACCCCAGCGGGAATCTCGAGCCCAGCCAGGAGGATCTGGATATTACCCAAAGACTCAGACAATCAGGCGAAATTCTTGGCATACCGGTGCTCGATCACCTCATTTTCTCGGATTCGGGCTTCTTCAGTTTTGCAGAGCATGGTCTTATCGGCTATTCGTCAGGCGTGCACTGATCATTCCCCAAAAAAAGACGGCAGCCTCCGCGACTGCCGTCTTCAGCTCCATCTCTGCTGTTCTGGCATTCCATTCCAACGGAGATGCCAGCGTCATCAAAGCCGCCATTACTGGAAAGGCATGAACCTTCAGCTTCAGATAATGCCGTACTTCTTGCCAACCTTTTCAAAAATATCGAGTGCGCGCTGCAACTGATCTTTCGTATGGGTCGCCATGTAGGAGGTTCTCAGCAGCGCCATGCCTTCCGGAACCGCAGGGGTTACTACAGGATTGCAGTAGACACCTCCTTCGAAGAGATCTTTCCAGAACCGGAAGCACTGCTCGCTGTCCCCGATGATGACGGGGATGATCGGCGTTTCGGTTTTGCCGATATTAAAGCCCAGTTCGCGGAAGCCCTTCATCATGAAGTGCGCATTCTCCCACAGGCGCTCGACATGTTCCGGCTCGGTCTCCATGACATCGAGCGCTGCAAGGGCTGCCATGGCGTTGGGAGCTGGCAATGAAGCTGAGAAGATGAAGGAACGAGCCGTGTGCTTGATGTAATTGATGACATCCTTGTCACCCGCCACAAATCCACCAAGTGAAGCAAAACTCTTGGAGAAGGTTCCCATGATGAGATCTACCTTGTCGGTGAGACCGAAATGCCAGGCCGTGCCGCGACCGCCACCCAACACACCGAGGGAGTGTGCATCATCGACGTACAGACGGGCGCCATAGCGCTGACAGATATCCACCAGCCTCGGCAGGTCGACGATGTCACCTCCCATGGAGAATACACCATCCACGACGACGAGCACGCCCGATTCCTGCGGTATCTTCTGGAGAATGCGCTCGAGCTGATCAAGGTCACCATGGACATAACGCTTCATCTCTCCCATTCCGAGACGGCAGCCATCCACGATGGAGGCGTGATCTTCCTTGTCAATCACTACCACATCATTGCGACCGATAAGAGCGGAAATAGCGCCGAGATTGGCCTGCATTCCTGTTGAAAACACGAGCGCGGCATCCTTGCCGACAAAGGCTGCGAGCCGGGCTTCAAGCTCATGATGCAGACTGAGGGTGCCATTGAGGAATCGGCTGCCGGTACAGGATGGGCCGAACTCCTCGAGTCCTTTTCTGGCAGCTTCTCTGACTTTGGGATGCATGGTCAGGCCGAGATAATTGTTTGACCCGATCATGATCAATCTGCGGCCATGGAACACCGCCTCGGTTCCTTCCAGGCCGTCAAGCGGCTGAAAATAGGGATAGATCCCTTTTTCGATTGCCTGCTTGTCGAGATCATACTCAAAACACTTCTTAAAAATGTCCATCATGGACCTCCGGTCCGTTGCGAATGCTTTTCGCAACGGAGAGTGTCGCGCAGCTCAGTGCGCGAAGCGCACCGGTCGTGCATCGAACCGGTGCCGCTGGCATGATTGTACTTGCGCCTGACAGAGAAGGTCAATTATCGAGTATAGATCAGCGCTTCCTTGAGGAATTATGAAATGGTTTTAGGGTGAAGAGCTGCGTCATGACTGAGGTCAGATTCTTTCTTTTCCCTGATCTTCGTTCATTCTCACCAGCTCTGCCCGAGAACGCAAAGACATCGCTCTCGCTGCCGGTAACAAGGAGCACATCGCCGACTCTGAAGCGATAATCCGTGGTGATGTCAATGAACACACCGTTCCTGTCCTCATCTCCGGCTGGAGCATCGCCGGCAGGTCGAACCGCCACCACGTTGACATGGTATCTGGATCGAAGGTTCGCCTCAATGACGGTGCGTCCGGCAAGAAATGATGGCAACAGGACTTCTGCCATAACCAGATGTTCGCTGATCGGCATGTAATTGAGCAGCGATCTCGAAAGCACCAGTGGCGCGATACGCGAGGCAGCTTCCTTCGCTGCATTGACCACTCGTGTGGCACCGGCCAGTCTCAGCAATTCCTCATACTCCTCCGAATCAGATCGTGCAATGATCTCAGGCACGCCAAGCTTTTTTAGCCGATGCACCACAAGGAGCGTCGCCTCGCTCTGCATCTCGATATCTACCACAGCGACATCGACCGGCTCCTGAAAAACCCTGTGAAAGGCTTCTTCGTCCAGCGGGTCGAACACAAAGGCCGTGAGTACAAGTTCCTTGATTTTTTCAATGCGTACAGGATCAGGGTCTGCAGCCAGGATCTGGTCAGTCACCTCGGCAATTTTCTCAAGCATTGTCATGCCAAATGCACCTAGTCCTATGACTGCGTACTGTTTCATCGCCATATCTCCTCTTCTCCTGCCGTCACAGCATGACCTCTGCTGTTGGAACATCGATGGCCGCGATTTCATCTCTGACCGCGGGGAGCGCCATCGAGAAAAATCCCACCCTTCCAATGAACATCTCTGCCACAAGCGCCAGTTTGGACACCGTACCCAACGAAGGAGTCAGCCCCAGAGACAAACCTACCGTGCCAAATGCCGATATGCTTTCAAACACAGCCTGTTCAACATTGAACATATGTCCTCTGGATCGTTCAGCGAGCAGCAGGGTCAGTGCTCCCAGCGAAATTATCATCATTGCCCTGATGATAATTGCCATAGCCTTATAGATTGCGGAAGGAGCTATCTTCCGGCCATGATCTCTGACAAAATCCCGGCCTTCCCTGAACCTGAACGCAACCATCATGACAAGATAGAAAGTAGTTGTCTTGATGCCACCGCCTGTAGAAGCAGGCGATGCACCAATGAGCATCAGGAACATGGTGAGCAATTGGCCGGCAGAAGAAAGCGAAGCCTGCGCAACGGTATCAAAACCTGCTGTCCTTGGAGTTACCGACTGGAACAGCGCAGCCAGCACACGGATTGGCACGGGGAATGTGCGGTAGGCATGTGTCCATTCTGTTACCAGAAAACCCGCCCATCCAACAATGAGCAGAAAGCCCGTTGTTCTCAGTACGACTGAAGAGTGATAGGCAAGATGCAGCTTCTCTTTCCTGATGACTTTCATCACATCCTGCATCACCACAAACCCCAGGCCGCCGGCGACGATCAGTATCATGGTATTGAGATTCATCACCACGTCATCCCTGAACGCCTGCATGCCTCCTCTGAAAGTTGAAAAACCGGCATTACAGAAGGCAGAGACTGCATGGAACAGAGCATCGAAGATGCCATAGCCCGCACCAAGTACCGAAGGCATGGCGATAATCATGCCGGCAAGTTCGAACAGTATCGTGCTGCCGAGAATGGCCCCCACCAGTCTTCGTGTCCGGAACTCAATCCCAGGCACGGTATAATCGCCTGCGAAACGGCGGGTGATGACTGACACATGAGTTCTTGGCAGAAACAGATACATGGTCGCAAAGGTAATGATACCCAATCCGCCCGCCTGAATGAGCAACAGGATCACAGACTGGCCAAACCTGGTGAAAGATGTTGTATCGACCGTAGCCAATCCTGTGACGCAGACAGCGCTGGTTGCTGTGAACAGCGCATCAATGGCAGGGACAGGGTTCCCCCGCCGCGCCGCAGGCAGTGAGAGGAGTACGGTTCCTGTGACTATCCATCCAATGAAATAGCCGAACAGCAGAAGCTTGTCGCGGCCAATACGGAATCGATGCACGATGTACCTTGCAGGTATCATATCCTTTCAGCCCATTTCCTGCAATTGACCAGGATACCGTCAGCATCCTCAAAGCTTGCCAATTGACGGATCGAATCCTATAATCAGCCAGATATGAAGATTGCAATTCTGGGAGCAGGCGTTCTCGGCACACAGCTCGCACGTGAACTCATCGCTGAACAGCGTGATGTCATTGTCATCGAAAAGAATCCCGATATTGCCCGCGCAGTCTCCAATGATCTGGATTGCATGGTGGTGGAAGGAGACGGCGAAAGGCTCGAAACACTGCAGGATGCAGGCATAGGTGAGGTTGAGTGGTTCATCGCCTGTACTGGCAGCGACGAGACCAACATCGTTTCATGCGGCATGGTTTCTGAAGCCTTCGGCATGAAAATCGGCACTATTGCACGGACAAGAAACCCATACTTCGCCTCGTTCCCGCACAAGGGCAAGCGCATCCTGGGTGTGGATCACCTGGTGAGCCCGGAAGCTGAATCTGCGCAGGCAATCGCAAGAATCATCTTTCGTGGCATGACACCAGAACTCATCGATGTCAAGGAAGCGGGCATACAGGTACGAATGCGCCAGGCTGCCGATCTGCCGGGATTCGTGGACAAGCCGCTTTTTGAGATAAGGGCAGAAAAAGGGCAGGATTTCATGGTGCCTGCCGTCATGAGAAAAGGCCAGCTTATCGTGCCGAGCGGCGAGTTCGTCATGGAGGAAGACGATCTTGTGTATCTCCTGGGTGAGCCCGCCCAGCTGGACCGTCTCTTTGGTCCATGTACCTCAGCGCTTCGCCGCTTCAGAAGTATTCTTATCTTCGGCGCAGAGCCGGTGACCGCTGTGCTGCTGCATGAGCTGGGCCTCGAGGAATCTGCTGCATCCACGCGAGACAGGGCAAGGAACAGGGCTGCGCTCTCGCTGCTCGGCAATCCCGTTATCAAGGTAATCGATGGAAACAGAGATCATGTAAAGCTGATTGCCCGCTCCTTTCCTGATATCGAATCGATTCATCGAAGCCTCACCGAGGAAAACCTTCTTGAAGAGGAAGGTGCAGGCGAGGCCGATATTGTGCTCTGCCTGACATCAACCCAGAGTCTCAATCTCTTTCTTGGCATGCTTGCGAATCGCGCCGGTGCAAAGCGAACTCTTGCGCTGATGGAGAACGATCTCTACTCCTCCATCACCGATATCATCAATGTCGATATCATGCTCAACAAGAAAGCAATCGTGTCAGGCGCGATTCTGGATCTGGTGCGCAAGGCGCGCATCAGAAGGCTCTACAGTTTCCCGCAGAACGAGTATGAATTGATTGAGATTCAGGTGAGAGACAATGCCTCGACAATCGGTCAGAAAATCAAGAACATGACTCTGCCGAGAGGCTCCCTCATCACTTTTGTGATTCATCAGGGCAGAACAATGATTCCCACCGGAGATACGGTCATCGAGAAGAATGATCTTGTTGGCTTCATTGTTCCAAAGGCAAGAATTGGCGCGCTCGAGTCCATATTTGGAGCATAGGCATGCATCCGAAAACAATCCTGCGCATTCTTTCCATAGTAATCACGATCGTTTCATTTTTTATTCTTATCTGTGCGGTCTTTTCAGCCCTGTCCGGTGAGCCCGTCAAGGTCACCCTGGCGCTTGCAGAGAGCGGCTTTCTGGGCATCGGTTTTCTGATGGTGATGGCGCTGTGGTGCTACCAGGACCCCAGGCCATTTCTGACCAATCGTGATGGGCTGCTGTTCGTCACGGCAAGCTGGGTGCTTTCGTCGCTGCTCGGAGCGCTTCCTTTCTGGCTTTCCGGCGCCATCCCCTCCTATATAGATGCATTTTTCGAGACAATGTCGGGTTTCACCACGACCGGAGCCAGCATTCTTACCGATATTGAAGCCATGCCGCGCTCCCTGCTTCTGTGGCGGGCGACCACCCACTGGCTGGGGGGCATGGGGATAGTAGTGCTCACGGTTGCAATACTCCCCATGCTCGGATTCAGTGCGCTCCGGGTAATAGAGGCTGAAGCTCCCGGACCTTCGGTTGACCGCATTACGCCGCATATCTCTACGACAGCCAAGACGCTCTGGCTGATCTATCTTGGTCTGACTCTCGCCGAGACGCTCCTCCTGATGCTGGGGGGCATGAGCCTGTATGATGCGGTCACCCACGCATTTGCCACCATGGCGACTGGTGGTTTCAGCACCAAGAATGCGAGTGTTGGCCATTTCGGATCGGCGTATATTGATGGTGTCATCACGCTCTTCATGTTTCTGGCCGGCGCCAATTTTACTCTGTACTACTTTGCGCTCAAGGGTAAGCCGGTCATGATGCTCAGGGATGTCGAATTCAGGACTTATGCTTCTATCTTCCTTGTCGCAACAGCGGTGATTGCCATCAATCTCTCGATGAGCGGAACCTACGAAAATCTGGCCCAGTCGTTGCGGTATGCATCGTTTCAGGTGTCTTCCATTCTCACCACGACGGGGTTCGCTACTGCGGACTTCGACAGATGGCCTGAAATAGCAAAAACCTTCCTTTTTGTCCTCATGTTCATAGGCGGATGTGCCGGCTCAACCGGCGGCGGCATCAAGGTTGTACGGGTAGTTGCGCTTTTCAAGATGGCGGCGACCGAGCTTCGGTATCTCTCCAATCCTCGTGGTGTCTATGCAATTTTCATGAATGGGAAGGCCTTGCGCAAGAATGTCATCTATGACACCGCGGCGCTGGTCTTTCTGTATTTTCTCTTCTTCTTCATTTCGCTGGCTGTCATAAGTCTGAGCGGCGTAGACGTGTTGACCGGCATCACGGCGGTGATTGCAAACCTCGGGAACATTGGCCCAGGGTTGGGCAAGGTCGGTCCGACCTTGAATTACGCTTTCTTCCCGTGGTGGGCGAAACTCTGGCTCTCGCTGGCAATGCTGGTAGGACGTCTCGAGGTCTATACCGTACTCATTCTCTTCTCTAAGCGCTTCTGGAGAGCCTGAATCTGCAGTCTGGAGTCGCAGTGCCTTCAGGCAAAGGTATCTTTTCCTCAGTTTTTCGATGCAGGGGCTGGGGGTATTGTCTGTTTCCGCATGAGCGAGGGGCCGTGCCTCTGTCTGGAGCGTCCCTGCGGTGCGTGAGGTGGTGGAGGCGTGGTGTGTGGGGGAAAATAAAAAACCTGGCGACGACCTACTCTCCCGCGATATGCAGTACCATCGGCGTAGGAGGGCTTAACTTCCGTGTTCGGAATGGGAACGGGTGTGTCCCCTCCACAATAGTCACCAGGTTTGTGTTTCCTGTTGCATACTTTGGCCGCAGCACGCTGCAGCCTGCGCAAGACTCTCTTCAGGTGAAGCCCGCGTCTCGCAGAGTGAAGGATAATATGGTCAAGCCTCACGGCAGATTAGTACTGGTCGGCTCCACGCATTACTGCGCTTCCACCTCCAGCCTATCAACCAGGTAGTCTCCCTGGTGCCTTCAGGGGGGTTGTACCCCCAGGGATGGTTCATCTTGAGGTGGGCTTCCCACTTAGATGCTTTCAGCGGTTATCCCTTCCGAACTTGGCTACCCAGCACTTACCGTTGGCACGATAACTGGTACACCAGAGGTTCGTCCACCTCGGTCCTCTCGTACTAAAGGCAGCTCCTCTCAACCATCCAACGCCCGTGGCAGATAGGGACCGAACTGTCTCACGACGTTCTGAACCCAGCTCACGTACCGCTTTAATTGGCGAACAGCCAAACCCTTGGGACCTGCTCCAGCCCCAGGATGCGATGAGCCGACATCGAGGTGCCAAACCTTGCCGTCGATGTGAACTCTTGGGCAAGATCAGCCTGTTATCCCCAGAGTACCTTTTATCCGTTAAGTGACGGCGCTTCCACGCGCTACCGCCAGATCACTAAGACCTACTTTCGTACCTGCTCGTCCTGTCGGACTCGCAGTCAAGCCGCCTTATGCCTTTACACTTTGCGCGCTGATTTCCACCCAGCGCAAGG
>JAOABY010000050.1 GCA_026418115.1 Spirochaetaceae bacterium
ATCCATGGATGTTGCCCGGAGAGCCTATTCCCTGTCGGTGGAAGCCCCTGGTGCAATACGAGCATTTTCCGATCAGCTGCCTTCGGAACTGCAGGAATTTGTCTATACTGCAGTCCGCGACAAATACACATGGCTCGGATCGAATCCCTCGCTCCTTGCCAGCCTGGCAGCCAGGATAGAGCATTTTCATCCCGACCTTCTGCTTGCAGCAGCACATGGATCCATCATGCCTGGGCTCATGCTTGCTGAAATGCTCGAGATACCACTGTATTTCATCCGCTTTTCCATGTTCAAGCGCTATGATGAGGAACCGATCGTCAGCCTCTCCGACCAGGCATGGCTGTTTGATTACCGGAATGCAAGAGTGGTACTCTATGACGAGGACGTAGCTGGCGGCCGGACGCTTGAACTGTTCTCGAAACGGCTCTCGCATCTGTTCGCCCATACGATAACCGCATGTTCTCTGCACCATGCGGGAGCTTCCATCCAGCCGGACATCTGTGGCAAGACATGGTGGGACTGAAGTCATACATCTCTGAATGCTCTCCGCACTGCATGCAGTTGCAATTTGCTGCGGCCAATTCAAATTTTAGTTGCATATTTTTCAATACCGCTGTATAATCATACCAAAAGAACGGCATATACCGGAATGCCGACATGATTCTTTCTCAGAGGCCTGCACCGGGGTTTTTACCTCCTTTCCCCCGGTGCCACTTTTTTTGACTGGTCTTCACCAATTCTGTCTTCAGCAAGAAATCGCTTGACTTTTATCTATACGTCACAGTAGGCTTCTTTTCAGCAATACTGCGCGTGAAAAGGGAGTTCCGTGATGCCTTCTTCAAGAGAAAAACTCAACTACACACCATCGATCAGAAGGATGCCCTCATATCTCACCATCATCAGGGCTTTCCAGCGAACGGGAGAACCCTATATCTCCGGTACATATATTGCGAATGAATTGAATCTGGAACCCATCCAGGTCCGCAAGGATCTCTCCATTACTGGAATCATAGGCAAGCCAAAGAAGGGGTATCCGGTAGAGCCGCTGATTCAGGCCATTGAGCATTATCTTGGCTGGGATGTGGAAAAAGCCGCTACAGTGATTGGTGCAGGCAATCTCGGCTCCGCCCTTACGGGATACCAGGAATTCCGGAACCATGGGATGAAGATTGTCGCAGTCTTCGATACTGACCCCTTGAAGATTGGCACCACTGTACATGGCGTACCAGTCTACAGCATGGACTCACTGCCATCAGTAGCCCGCGAGCTTGGTATTGCAATTGCCATCCTTACGGTTCCTTCTCCCTTTGCGCAATCAAGCTGCGATGCGGTTGTCGCCGCAGGCATCAAATCCATCTGGAATTTCACCACAGTCAAGCTCAAGGTCCCTGATGATGTTGTGGTGCAGCGAGAAGATCTTTCCTCGGGTTATGCCCTGCTCTCCGTCATGATGCGCACCAGACTGAACAGACAGCTCTCCGAGCAATGAACCAGTATCTGCAAAACACAGTGTCGGCCTCAAACGGAGCCCTCTTGCTTCGCGTACTGGTGCTGTGTGGCAGGCTGGGATCGGGCAAATCCACAGCAGCTCTTGCACTGGCTCAGAGACTGCAGGAAAGCGGCATCCTCTGTGAAGGGCTCTTTGAGCTCTCTGAAAGAGGCAAGGGAGGCATTCCCTATCGTCTCACCATGCTGAGATTCTCGGATAGGGTATCAATACCTCTTGGGGAACGGCCTCCACACAGAACGGATATTCCATTTGTCTTCAATCCGCAGGCATTCCAGTTCGCTGCAGAAACATATTGTGCATTCAGCGACAAAGTCAGTGAGCTGCTGCAGGAGCCAGACAGCAAGCATGGGGATAACGATGCTCATCGTATGACCCATGGCAGGCTGCAGCATCGCGGAGTTCTGTTTCTTGATGAAATCGGACAGCTGGAGCTTACAAAAAAGGAAGGCTTCCTGGCTGTTGTGCAGAAGGCACTTGCAGACCACCATATGCTTCTGGTGCTGACAGTTCGAGATAAGTTTCTGCCATCCCTGCAAGATCTGCTGCATGGTGCAGGCATACCTGATACGGGTATCGAGATTCACGATGTGAGCAGCCTGAGAAACGCAGAAACCTTTGCACTGCTTACGAGCCGCCTTGATACCCTGCGTGCATGAATACAGGTAACGTCATGACACGTGCATGGTTCATTATTGACCGGTAAACAGGAGCCCTGTATACTGGCAGTACGTCATGAAGTTGACGATTTCAGCATGAAATGATGATAAAATATTACAGGAGCCTATCATGCGTACAACTACCCGAGGGCTCTATGCTCTCAAGGCGATACTGAGACTGGCCGAGGAAGCGGATCACTCCAACCCCATGCCTGTGCATGAGCTTGCAGCACTGGAGCATATTTCTCCTGAATTTCTGCAGCAGATCTTCTACAGAATGCGCAAGTCCGGATTCGTGGCAGCAACCCGCGGTCCAGGAGGCGGCTTCTATCTTGTGCGAAGTCCGGATTCCATCACGGTATACGATATACTCGAAGCAGCCGGTGAGCCACTGGAGATCACGCCCTGCGCCAGTGATCGAGGAACGAGAAAACCCTGCCCCCAGTTCGTTGACTGCAAGGCAGGGCGTTTCTGGAACGACATGGAGCAGATGCTCGCCGGCTATGCGCGGTCTAAGACACTTGCCGATATCATGAAGAGCTGAGGCAGATACGCTCACTCTTCATCTACAAAGCGTTCAAGACTCAGCCGTGTAGCAGCATCGATGAGTCCTTCTCGCTCGAAGATCAGGAAGAGCTCTTTCACATGGATGAAGGCATGAAGGCGAACGCCTGCCTGCTCCATATCCACCCTGCCCTGCCGGCCGCGTTCGATGAGCACCACCAGGTCCTGTACGTCAAGTGCTGCAGCCTTCAGAATCTCGATAGCCTCAAGTTTGCTTGCCCCTGTTGTGATGAGATCATCGAGCAGCAGAACGCGTTCACCCTGATGGTACTCGCCTTCAACGCGATTGCCGGTGCCGTGCTCCTTGACCGGCATTCGTGGCCAGATCATGGGTACGCCAATTTCCAGGGACGCAGCTGTGGCAAGCGGCAACCCCGCTGCAGGAATGCCGGCGATTCTGTCAAACTTCAGAGACCTGGCAAGTGACGCATATGCCTTTGCGGCTGTGCGAAGGGCATGAGGATCGGATACAAGTCGTCGCAGGTCTATATAGAATGGGCTTTTCTTGCCGCTCTTGAGCACGAATTCGCCGAGTCTGAAGCAGCCTGTCGCAAGCAGCGCCTTTGCCAACTCAGCCTTGAGCGCTTCGTGCCTGGAGTCGGAAGGCATTGCTTCGGTTGTATGGGCAGCAGCCCTGTCTCGGGCTGCACGAATGGCATCTCTGAGTGCTCTGGCTGCTGCCGCGGGATCGTCAGCCTCTGCCACAGCCCTTGCAGCAACCACCAGAATGCCGGATCCATCCTTTCGTGCACCTGCAATGAATGCCTCATCTGCCCTGCCTCCCTGGACGCCTATGCCGGGGCTCAGGAACCAGGCGTGAGAATTGACCTGTCTTACCCTTCTGAGCGCCTCGAGGTCATTACCGGCGACCACCAGTCCCACCTCAGATGGCAAGGTGGCACAGTTCCGTGCCAGGTGCACATACAGCGGCTCCCCGTCAACCTGGAGGTCCTGCAGAAAGCCGGCACCAGGGTTACTGGTCCTGCACAGGAGGAAGACTCCCTTCCCTTCCCAGGAGAGGAAGGGATCAAGTGTATCTATCCCCATATAGGGGCTGAGGGTCACCGCATCCGCTCCGATCCTGCCGAAGACGGCCTGTGCGTAGGCAGCCCCGGTTGATGAAATATCACCACGCTTGGCATCAAGAATTACGGGAGTAGTATCGGGGATTGCAGCGATGGTTGCATGGAGGGCCTGCATGCCAGGCTCTCCCAATGCTTCGTAGAAGGCGCTGTTTGGTTTGTAGGCGGCTGCATAGGGTGCTGTTGCCTCAATGAGCCGAAGGTTGTGTGCAAGAGCCTCTTCAGCGCATTTCTCAACTCCGAGCTCTCGAATACGCTGCTCGGAAAATGATGGGTCGAGCCCGATGCACAGCAGACTGTCCTTTTCTGCCACTGCGTTCTCCAACATTCTGAAAAAGCTCATGAGCCGCTCCTTCTGCCAACCGCATTGATCATGAAGAAAATCATGGTGCATTACTCAGTCTTTGTGTATACTAATAGTTGAGCGATGCATGTTACAAGAGGAGGTGCAACTTGAAAAGATGCGTGCTGGCAGCTCTGATAGTGGCGCTCGTGCTGCCTCTGTATGCTGACGGAAATGGATTTGGCTTCAACCTGGGGCTTGGTTCCGATCTTCTGCCTGATCCCGACAATCCTGGAGTCAGCTCATCATGGTTCAAGCTTGGGGCCCGTCCGGAACTGGCAATCGGTAAGTTTGCAATCGGTCTTGATTTTACCATCCGTTTCCAGATTGATCTCGATGGGGATCCGCAGTATGTAAGAATTTACGAGCCAGACTGGATTCCCAGAGATGGCAAGACGATTTTTGACCTGTACCTCCCCAAGATCATGTACGTCCGCTATGGCTACCGGGGAGAGGACCCCTTCTACATCAAACTCGGTTCCATATCCGATTTCATGCTTGGCAACGGCCTCATCGTTGATAACTATGCCAATACGAGGTTTCTGCCGACGCAGAGACTCTT
Source organism: Spirochaetaceae bacterium (assembly GCA_026418115.1). Taxonomy (GTDB): domain Bacteria; phylum Spirochaetota; class Spirochaetia; order Treponematales; family Rectinemataceae; genus Rectinema. The sequence goes on from JAOABY010000050.1 coordinate 4,718, forward strand.
TGGACTCGAGGCAGGTCTTGATGGCGAGCTCTTTGGGTTCCCTCTTGTCGGCTTCGAGGTGATGGCTGCAAATCTGGCACGGCTTGATGTGGTGGGTGGCCGAGTCTATGTACGACCGCTCGCAGTGTTCGGGCCATCGCTGTTCGGAAGAATCCAGATTGGTGCAACGGCAGTATTCGACAATGATCCGCTGCTGTATGTAGCGGATCCGACTCCCTATGAACCGGCATCGAAAGTGCATGTGTATGGTGCCGATGTGACGTTCCCGGTCCTGCGAGGTGGTCTCCTCTCGCTCACAGCCTTTGCTGAAGGTGCAGAGGAAATGAATGGCGCAAGGGGACTTGCAACCGGCGTTCGCGGAGCGCTGCTTCGCTTCATCAGGTATGGAGCGCAGATCCGCTGGTTCCAGCAGGGATTCATTCCCTCCTATTTCGACACCAACTACGATCTCTACAGAGCAGAACGCTTCAAGTTCGTGCGTGATACTGCTCCCGGCACTGAGTATGTGAAGAGCTGGCTGGCGAGCCTGGGATTCGACCTGTTTGCGGAAAATCTGAGTTTCAGAGCCACTGTTGATGGCCCCTTCTCCCCAATTCCTGCGACACCCAGTGACGACCAGACCCTCTATCCCCACGTTCGCGGCAGGCTGATCATGAAGGAAGGTATCATTCCCCACCTGCGCATAACGGGCAATTACGAAAAGTATTATCTGGGCAGGCAGTCTGGTGATATTTTCAAGGATCTTATCAACTTCGAGGATGCATCCATAGGACTCCAGGTTGATTACAAGGTCGGCTTTTCCATGCTCACACTCTATCTGAACTATATCTGGGATCCTGTTACTGGTCATTTCCTGACCAATTCAAGCCTGTCTGTCAGCATACAGTTCTGACACGGAGCTCATGGAGATACCGGAGCCGCCCGCAAGGGCGGCTTTGTTTTTTCGGGGATGCAGAGTATTCTTGTATTGATGGGAACAATTCGTATTCTTCCGCCAGAAACAGCGCGCCGCATCGCTGCCGGAGAGGTCATCGACCGACCGGCTTCGGCCCTCAGAGAATTGCTCGACAATGCAATCGATGCAGATGCTCACGAAGTTTCAGCATCAATAGAGGGAGGAGGCATTGACTCGATTACGGTAGTCGATGATGGAAACGGCATGGACAGGGAGGACCTTGCCCTTGCCATACGGGAGCATGCAACTTCGAAGATTTTTACCGCCGATGATTTGCTGAAAACCAGGACTCTGGGATTCAGAGGAGAGGCGCTTGCATCGATCGCTGCTGTTGCACGGCTTGAAATTGTGAGTCGCAGGCACGGCAGTGAGGATGGGCACCGGCTTGTCGCCGAGCCCATGAAAGATCCGATACTCCAGCCTGCTCCAGCCCGCGAAGGCACCAGAGTCACCATTAAGGGGATCTTCGAATCCTTTCCTGCCCGGCGTCAGTTCCTCAAGCGACCTCAGAGTGAAGCAATGCTCTGCAGATCTGTGTTCATGGAGAGAGCCCTGGCTCATCCCCAGCTCGCCTTCCGATGGCAGAGCGGTATGGCCAGTCCGGAAGTACTGATGCCTGCATCATACGAGGAAAGAATTGCAACCATTTTCCCGGACCTGCCGCGCCAGGCACTTTTCCGCTGTAATGCGGGGGATGCAGGCTTCTCAGCGATCATCATCGCAGCCAATCCCTCTCTTCATCGCAGAGATCGCAAATATCTGCAGATTTTCATCAACCGGCGGCGTGTACCGGAATGGGGCATATCTTCCGTACTTGAGTATGCATTCGGAAAATATCTGCCAGGCGGTCTGTATCCTGCAGTCTTCGCCTTTCTCGAGGTTGATCCCGCCTTTGCCGATTTCAACATTCATCCTGCCAAGAAAGAAGTCCGCCTTAAGCGCCCTGATGCCATCCGCTCTGCAATACATGCTGCTCTGGAAAAAGAACTGGCACTCAGATTCGGGAAACCCGGTACAGTAGGTCTGGAGGCCTCGCCTCTGCATGCCAATCCGGCACCGAATCCTTTCCTGGCTGCGCAGGAAAGAGAGCATGCCGCCTGGTGGATTGCTGATGCAGATCCACATCGCCTCCGACAGCCCGTTGCATATGATCGAGCCAATCCTTCGGACAGCAGCATCAGGCAGCGACATGGGATGTATGGCTTCGAAAACATTTCGGTCTCTGCTTCCAGAGGGGGGAGCCTGCCAGCCGATTTCTGGGAAACTCTCAGATCAGATGAGCGGCCTCGCTATATCGGAAGAGGAATTGGTCCCTTTCTGATTTTCACGCTGGGCGATGCAATCTGGATAATGGATCAGCATGCCGCACACGAACGCATACTCTACGATCGTCTGCTGTCACGGCCTGGAACAGCTCAGCCTCTTCTTGTGCCCTATGTAGTGCATGAAGATGAGATCGTGCAGACATTGTCACAGTCAAGAGAAGATCTCGCAGCGCTCGGGTATATTCTCGACTTTCACGAGGATACAGTCAGCATTGAAGGAGTTCCAGCACTCTGCGCGGAAACTGCCCTCGACGCCCTACTTTTCTGGGCTTCGGAATCCGGGAGAGGTACGCCGGTCGATCACCTCATTGCTACTCTCGCCTGCCGTGCTGCTGTCAAGGATGGTGACCAGCTTGATGATATGCACGCGAAAGAGCTTATCGCTGAGGCTCTTGCCCTTCCTGAACCACGGTGCCCCCATGGCAGGCCTGTTTTTCTGCAGCTCAGCCACGAATACCTCTATCAGCAATTCGGCAGGCTGCTCACATGAAACGCATGATCCGGATGCTCTGCGTTGCAGATGAGATCGATCTCCTTGTGTACAGCCCTTCAATCAGGGAGAGATTTGGCGAAGCCGATCTGGTGCTCTCTGCGGGCGACCTCCCTGATGAATATCTGGAGTACATCGCAAGCATGCTGAACAGACCTGTCATCTCGGTTGCAGGCAATCACGATGCTCCTGATGATCCCGTATCGACAGTACGATTCAGCCCTCGACGATTCGGCATTCGTCCTGAACGCACCCACTTCCGCATAAAAACCGAGAGCGGCGTCAGCATTCTTGGTATCCCTGGCTGCATTCGATACAACAATGGCGGTAATCAGTTCACTGATGCCGGTATGACCTGGAAACTTCTGAAGCTTGTACCTTTGCTCCTGTTGCGAAGATTGCTGTATGGTCGGGCAGTCGATGTGGTGCTGGCCCATGCTCCTCCTCGTGGCATTCATGACGGAGGAGACCAGGCACACAAGGGCTTTTCCGCTTTTCTCTGGCTCATGAGGATCGCCAGGCCTGCATACTTTGTCCATGGTCATGTACACCTCTACGATGCTCAGGAGCTGCGTGAACAGAGATTTGGCGATACGGTAGTCGTCAATGTGTATGGCCACAGAGTCCTGACTCTCGAGAAGGAATACCGCAATGCCCCATGATGTCGATCAGATGGCAGAATATGATTTCTATCGCGCCCGCACCAGGGCGCTGGTCAACAGAGTGCTGGGTATTTTCAAGCCGGCTCTCATGGAGCTTCTGCCCTTCGATGAGGCACGACAGCTGGTGAGACCGGCCGGCGAATCATATCGAGGGCTCCAGACCGTGCCTGTTGAGAAGATAATAGGAAGCGAAGGAAGATACAGGGATTTCACACGCTTCTTCTTCCCCAAGCGAGAACATCTGAAATCACGCTGGATCGGTATCGACAAGACAAGATACCAGGATATCACGCTGCCACCGGTTTCTCTGTATGAAATGGGCGGTGTCTATTTTGTACGCGATGGCAATCACCGTGTTTCCGTAGCCAGAGCAATGGGACAGGAATACATCGATGCCGAGGTTGTTTCGCTCAGGTCTGAAATCGACCTACATCCCGACATGACTGTCGATGAGCTCAGAAAAGCGGTCGTTGCCTATGAGAAACGTCGATTCTATGAAGCGACACACTATCCATCCATCACCGGTACTGATGACCTCGACTTCAGCGAACCTGGAAGATTCGATACCATCAGGGAACATGTCATGGTACACAAGTATTTTCTGAATCAGCATGTGCAGGGCGAACTGCCTTTCCATGAGGCTCTCTACTCGTGGCACGAAAACGTATATCAGCCAATCGCTTCGGCCATAGAGCATGAAAATCTTCTGTCTCTGTTTCCCGGGCGAACCGTATCTGATCTCTACCTCTACCTTGTATCGCACTGGGATGAAATGAAGCGAAAATTCGGTCCCGAAGTCGCCATTGATGAAGCGGCGCTGCACTTCAAGCGTTCCGCCAGAGAGACAAGAAGAGCATGGATGGATTCGTTATCCGGCATATTTGCAAAAGCCGGAGCATTTTTCAGGAAATTTTTCAACCGCATGTAACTTTTCTCAGGAGCCTGCATTATAGTTAGTACAGAGAGCACATGCAGCCAGCTTCTTCATGCAGCCTCCATCTTGTTCAGCCGCCGGGCACCCCTCCTTGCCCGGCGGTTTTTTTCGTGTATACTGGCCTCCATCAGAGTGGGGAATGATGAATCAAGACCAGGTACGTTCCATACTGGAGACGCTGGAAACTCCTCCTGCACCATTCAAACTCATCTTCTCAGGCCGGACCAGCAAAAAGGTAAACGGGCTCTATAAGCCATCCACGCAGGAAATTGTCATTCACAACCGGAACTTCGATTCCGATTCGCAATTGCTGTACACCGCCATCCATGAATACGCGCACCACCTGCTGTTTGTTCGCAAAGGTGGCGTTGCCATGCCCCGACCGCACACACAGGAGTTCTGGGTGCTGTTTCATGAGCTGCTCGGAAAGGCGGAAGCGTTTGGGTACTACAGGAGCATCTTCGAAGCCGAACCGGCATTTGCTGAACTCACTGCGGAAATAAAGGAGAAATGCCTTACCGGCAATGGCGCATTGCTCCTCGAACTGGGAAGACTGCTTGTACGCGCAGAGGAACTCTGTCGAGCACACCACGCCCGTTTCGAGGATTATGTAGAGCGTGTACTGGGTCTTCCCAGAAAAACCGCTACTACGGCAATGCATGCACAGTCGATGGGGCTCGCACCCTCGCTGGGCTGGGACGGGCTTCAGCTCGTTGCATCGCTGCGCGATCCCGAACAGCGTGCACGCGCGGTGGAGGCACTTGCTTCCGGCACTCCGCCTCAGATTGCCAGAAGAATGGTGGTACAACCACAGACGGCAACCAACGATCCCGTCGCTGCGCTCGAAGCAGAACGGCACAGACTCGAGCGATCCATTGCGACCATGCAGGCACGTCTTCAGGCCATCGAGGCCCGTCTGGAAGAGCTGGCAGCGCAGACTCTCGATGCATGAAACAAGAGGCGCATGCTCTCGTGCATTCAAAGTCGCATGAAGAATGGAACGAGCACGGGCACCAGCAGAGAGAGCACCGCCCCTGAAAAGAAACTCTCAGGAATGGCTGCTGGTCCCAATGTCTGCTCGATCAGTGGAAGTGACACATCCATCGCAGTCGCCCCTGCAGCCGAGATTGCAAGCTGTGGTACACGGCTTTTTCCGAGCAGAGGAATCAACAGCAGCCCAAGACTCTCCCGCAGCATGTTGGCAACAAATGCTGCTGTTCCGAGCGCTGGATCTCCCATATTGGCGATCAGCACTCCGGAAAGGCTGTACCACCCAAATCCAGAAGCAACGGCGAGGGCCTTCCCTGGCGTAAGCGAAAAGAGGGGCATGAGCAGTATGCCACCCAGCATGCTTCCGACGGCGGTGGCTACGGGAAGTATCAGTATGGAAGGATTGGCTAGGGCCTTGCCGAGCGCAATGCCAGATTGCCGGAATTGCATCCCGATCAGAAAAAGCAGAAAATATAGCGTCCATGTAGTAATGATGCCTGGATCAAATCCTAGCCTGGGCAGCAGTGCCCCTATCACAAGCCCAAGTGCCACAATTGCGAGCAGTCTGACGGGAGCCTTGACGCGTTCCCACAGAGAATGGGTGACGACGGTACGCTGCGTGTGCTGCTCACCAGATGCCTTTGCATTCGTGCCCAGCTTCCCATGCAGCACGAGTTCCGCCGCAAGCACAAGCACACAGCTTCCAGTAATGGTTGCCAGTGCCGACACCAGCCCGAGAAGTCCGATCCTGCCTATTGAACTCAGAATCTGAGGATCATTGCCGATTCTGAATCCCATACTGAACAGCAGCAGCCACAGGGCGACAACCAGAAGACGTTCGACACTTGCTTGTTTTGGGGCCTGTTTCAGCCCAGCCACCAGGGCTCCTGCAACCATGAATCCCAGAAGTATGAGAATATCAAGCATTCCTGCGATGACCGCCTTTCGTCGTGTACTGTACAGCGAAAACGAGGTTGCTGTCACGAAGCTGAACACTCCCTGCCATCATATTCAGGAAGGTTGCCCTGGCATTCATCCTCTGGTTCGTGACACTTTCGGCATATTCTGCTAAACTGATTCCAACAGGAGCATGCATGCGCCAGCTCAGCACCCCTCTTGCTGTGAACAATCCCATAGCCCCAGATTGGAGGCATCTGGCCTTTAAGTGGCCAGCGGAGCTTCCCGCACCGCTTCCCGGACAGTTTTTTACCTTTCTGCCTAAGATGGTCGAATCCGAAGCAGGGATTGTGCTACGACGTCCGATTGCTTTTGCCGGTTTCGAAAGAGCATCCGATGGCGGCCTGGCCCATGCAATCTATCAGGTGCGGGGACCTGCGACCCGGGCACTGTCTGCAATGGAACCTGATGATGTGCTGGACATCATAGCACCACTTGGCAATTCCTTCCCCCTGCCGGATGAAGAGCAGCATGCGCTCATTGCCGGTGGAGGTATCGGGCTGGGACCGGTTCTCTTTCTTGCTGATACTCTGGAAAAGCTTGGCAGACCCTGGACACTGGTCCTTGGTTTCAGAAGCGCCGAGCGCATTCCATGGAATGGGCATTTCAAATCAGCAATCCTTCCTGCCTGGCAGCATCTGATGAACCAGGCGGTGATTACCACCGATGACGGCAGTCATGGCCTGCGGGGTACAGTAGCAGATGCTCTCGATCTGTCACCCCTCCTCACACGGCCAGTGCATCTGTATGCCTGCGGGCCATCTGCGATGCTTGCCACGCTTGCAAGTCTCGCAGTGCGCTGGAATCTTCCTGCACACTTTTCCGCAGAACAATGGATGGCATGTGGTGTGGGTGCCTGCCATGGCTGCGTACTGCCTGCAAGTACGGGGGGATATGTGCGGGTGTGCGCAGATGGTCCCGTATTTGATAGCAGAGCCATTACATGGGAGGCATGCTTGTGAACCACGGAATTGCTGTGGACATGTCCGTTCGTATCGGACCGCTCGTGCTGCCCAACCCGGTAGGAGTGGCTTCCGGTACCTTTGGCTATGGCGAAGAATATGAGGAACTTGTAAATATCGATGCGCTCGGTGCGCTCTACACCAAAGCCGTCACCCTTGAACCGCGACAGGGTAATCCCCCACCCCGCCTCGTTGAGACTCCAATGGGACTCATCAATTCCATCGGTCTTGCGAATCCTGGAGTCGAGGCTTTTCTCAGAGACAAGCTGCCTCTCCTGAAAAAGAGAAAATGCGCAATCATCGTCAATGTAGCCGGCTCGGCTGAGGATGATTATGCGATGGTAATCCGGCGCATCGAGGAATACCTCGCAGCCCATCCCGACACTCCCCAGGGGGTCGACGCCTACGAAATCAATGTTTCCTGCCCCAACGTCCACAGAGGCGGCATGGCATTCGGTACGGATCCTGTACTCGTTGAGCGTCTGACAGCTGCATTGAGATCCTGCACATCACGCGCACTCATCGTGAAGCTCAGCCCCAATGTCACCGACATAGCATCCATGGCAAGAGCCGCTGAAGCAGGAGGCGCCGACGCTGTTTCCTGTATCAATACTGTAGTCGGTATGGCGATCGATACCTCGCGTTGCCGTCCTGCCATAGCGCGTGGCACTGGCGGCCTCTCAGGACCTGCTATTCTCCCAATTGGCGTTGCCGCGGTCTATCGAGTCAGCAGGGCGGTTGCCATTCCTGTGATAGGTCTTGGCGGCATCTCCTCTGCCGATGATGCTCTGCAATACCTTCTGGCAGGAGCGGTCGCTGTACAGATAGGAACAGCGCTTTTTCGCAATCCCCGCGCAGCCGAAGAAGTGCTGCAGGGAATC
>JAOABY010000051.1 GCA_026418115.1 Spirochaetaceae bacterium
AGACAGGATCATCCGTCTGGGCGTGTTCAAGTATTGCGGGGCTGTAGAGAGTGGTTCGTGGTGTGGCCGCGAGAGTACTGCGGGCCCAGTCGGGTACTGCGCCGGCATAGGTGTCATAGCCATCGACATAGAGTACGAAATTGGCAGCAAGCTCTCTCCTGACCACAAGTTGTTCGACATAATCCTGCGCCTGCAGCAGGCCTGTAGCAAGAGCCATGCGCGCCAGAGTCACGGGAGAAACCTGGCCAAAGTGCAGATAGGGGCTCATGCCGCTCTCTGCTCCCACGTTGGGATCATTGCGTTCCTGACTGTAGCGTGTGAGGTCATTCGCAAGAAAATCGGCAAACCTTTTCAAGGCAGCAGCAGTGCCTGATGGAATCGCAATCCGCTGGAACCGCAGCATGTCGGAGGAGGGGGGATCAGGCATAGTCGTCCACGCAGTAAAGAGACGGTCATCTCCTGCTTTGCCGAGTGCCGTACCATCGATTCGTGCATGTTGAGGTTCTGGGGATGGAGCAAGGAAGTGAGGCAGAAATGCAGCTATGCGGGTTCTCAACACCGCAGCCGACCACGCAGGTTTGGGGCAGGCGAGAGCAGGAGGTACCACGGCCTCGGTCTCAACAGTAATGATGAGGATATCAGACAAGATCGAAGCAAGCCTGCTTCTCCAGCTTCGTTCAATTTGCAGGCGCCCGGCATCACAGAGCAGCACAGCAGCATCTCGGCAGAGATGCGCCACCATCTCCGCAGGATCTCCCTGCAGTATCGCGAACCCAATGCCACGATCACGGAGTTGCGATGCCGTCTCGGCAAGGCCCTCAAGCATGAAACGATAGTGCGGCTTGACCGCCTCCGGATAATCCGTCAGCACGAAGACTGTCAGCAGAGGCAGTCGCAGCTGGCCAGCCAACGCAAGCCCAAGCTCGAGGGCAGGGTTGTCGATTGCCCGTTGTGCGCGCTGCATCCAGTACAGAACATAGGCGCCCCCCGCTGGCCGGGATATGAGGTTCGTCTGCAGACGTTCAGTCTGTACGCCTGAAATGGCACAGGCCTCCTCCAGCAGAGCGGAGATGGTTGGTTCCATGGACGTATGCCTCTCTGGCAGTGTCGCACAGCCCTGCACCTGCTGCAATATCCATCATTGAAAAAAAGAGGCGTATGCGGTACAGTCAGCCCATGATACAGCCGGAACTTATCCGCAATTTCTGCATCATAGCCCACATTGACCATGGAAAGAGTACCCTTGCTGATCGATTCATCGAGAAGGCACATATAATCGACAGCAGAAAACTGCAGGATCAGATGCTCGATACCATGGATATCGAACGTGAGCGTGGAATCACCATCAAAAGCCAGGCAGTTAGCCTGCGCCATACTGCCAGAGATGGCAAGGTGTACACGCTCAATCTGGTCGACACACCGGGGCACGTGGATTTTTCATATGAGGTCTCCCGCGCCATTGCAAGCTGCGAAGGTGCCATTCTTGTTGTGGATGCGACCCAGGGAGTGGAAGCACAGACACTCTCCAACATGTACATGGCACTCGATCACAATCTCGAGATTATTCCTGTCATCAACAAGATTGATATGCCGGCTGCAGATGTGGAAGGCGTACGCCGCCAGATTGACAAGGACCTGGGGCTCGATGGAGACACTGCGCTTGCAGTATCGGCAAAGCTCGGAATAGGTATCGATGAGCTTCTGGAAGCAATCGTCGAACGTGTGCCACCGCCATCGGGCAAGGCTGAAGCACCCCTGCAGGCGCTCATTTTCGATTCTCATTATGATCCATATCGCGGTGCCGTGGTGCATGTGCGCGTGGTGCAGGGCATTCTTCGCAAAGGCATGCGTATCCGCCTCATGTCGACCGGAGCGGTGCACGAGGTCGAAGATGTGGGCCATTTCAAGATTTCACTTGAGCCTTGCGATGAGCTTGGGCCAGGGGATGTCGGATACTGTATCGCAGGCATCAAATCCGTATCTGAAGTCAGGATCGGCGATACGGTGACTTCCGAAGACAACCCCTGTACGGAGCCTCTTCCCGGGTTCAAGGAAGTCAAACCAGTCGTATTCAGCTCGATCTATCCCATAGATTCAGCGGATTATGATGAATTGCGGGACAGTCTTGAAAAGCTCGTACTGAATGATGCCTCACTTACCTATGAAAAGGATCATTCGCTCGCCTTGGGATTCGGGTTCCGCTGCGGATTTCTTGGGCTTCTGCATCTTGAAGTCGTCCAGGAAAGGCTGGAGCGGGAATTCGGTCAGTCGATTATCATGACTGCGCCATCGGTACGCTACAAGCTGCTGATGAAAGATGGAAGGACGGTCTACATAGACAATCCCAGTGAGTATCCTGATCCGGCAAGAATAGAGAGTGCGGAAGAGCCTTACATCAAGGCACAGGTGATCACTCCAGTCGACTATGTCGGCAATATCATTTCACTCTGTGTGGGCAAGCGAGGCATGCAGCAATCTTTCATTCATCTTGACGAAAAGCGCGTGGAACTGATCTTCGAAATGCCACTCGCCGAGGTGCTGTTTGATTTTTATGACAAGCTCAAGTCAACCTCGAGAGGGTATGCAAGCTTCGATTATGATCTGATCGGCTATCGGCCAACCGATCTCGTCAAACTCGATTTTCTCATCAATGGAGATCCGGTCGATGCGCTCTCGATGCTGGTATTCAGGCAGAATGCCTACGAACGTGCCCGAACGGTATGCGAACGACTGCAGAGAAATATTCCGCGTCAGCAGTTCAAGGTAGCAATTCAGGGCGCCATTGGGGGGCAGATCATAGCTCGAGAAACTGTCAATCCGGTCCGAAAGGATGTGCTGGCAAAGTGCTATGGTGGCGATATCACCCGCAAGCGCAAGCTGCTCGAGAAACAGAAAGAGGGCAAGAAAAAGCTGAAGATGATCGGCAATGTCGAGCTTGGGCAGGAGGTGTTCCTCTCGGTACTCAAGGCAGGGGAGGAAGAAGACCGCTGAGCGACTGTGAAGGTGCATCCTGCCGCAGCGATCGAGGATAAAAAAGGCCGCGAGTATGAACGCGGCCTTTTTTCGTATCATCTCTCAGGCGAGTCTATTTCTTTGGAGTAAAGATCTTCGCAAAGGTAGTGTTGAACTCGTCCTTGAATTTCTTTGATGAGAGAATCGTAGAGCGGATCTGGGATTCCATTGCCTGCTGATAGAAGTAGGGATACGAGAACTTCGTGTAGGAAGTCTCCTGTTCTCCAGCATCGGCGTCCCTGGTGACGGTGAACACCACAACTGCGCCATCCAGCACGACCGGCTTAGAGACCGCGCCTTTGGGTGTGGCAAACAGCTCGGTCAGGAAGCTTTCCTTTTCGGCCGCACCGGTAAGGTCCGGATCGTCAGATCGATAGGGATCCATGAAGAGCGAAATCTGCTGTCCATAGAAATAGAATCCGGGGTTGCCGTAATTGAGCATAAAGGGGCCGCCTGCCTTGACAGCATACCCCATGCTCTTTGCAGCTGCATCCAGAGTGGAGGAGGATGCTGCTTCGGCCATCTTCTTTGCGGTTTCAAGCGCCCAGTTTTCCAGCACGCCCTTTTCGCGGTCAAACATATAGCTCCTGACTGCCTCCAGCACATCCTTCCTGGAGAAATCGGGAGATGATGCTTCGGAATTGACTCTGAAGAATGCCCAGCGGTTGTCGCCGAGCTTGTAGACTGCAGAAAGCTCACCTTTCTTCAGAGCGAGCAGAGACTCAAGATCGTTCTCATTGGAGAATTCTTCCTTGAGCTCATAGTAGAGCTTGATTCCAAGGTCACCGCCTTTTTCAGCAAAGGAATCCTTTGAGTGACTCTTCGCGGCATCCTCGAAGGAGAGCTGATTGTTCTTCACCTGCTCGAGCACCTTTTCGGCATCTTTCTGGGAAGTAGTGATGGTGATGCGGGACAGGCCGATGCTGCGGAAGAGTTTTTCGTTGGCCCTGGCCCATTCGATTGCCTTTTCATCAGGGAAGGAGGCATAGGGCACCGTCACATAGCGTATTTCACGCTGAGGTTTGGCCATCGATGCGACAAATTCGATTTCTCCGGTTGAGGGAGCAGCAGAGAGCACATCGCCATAGAAGTTCTGAATCATGAGATCATCGCGCAGCCGGTTGCGAATGGCCAGTCTGGTCGCAAGCGGCGTAGCATTGTATTTCTCGAGAGAGAACTTGCCATCGACCTGAAAGTTTTCGCTCTTCGTGATTGCTTCGTCGATGGTCTGTTCGCTGATGCGCATGCCCGATCCGCGGGCCGTGTCCAGCATCGCGGTGCGTACCACCGTGTTCTGGAAGGCAAGCCGCCAGACCTGGTAGGCATAGAGCTGGGCGAGCTGCTCATCCATGCCCTGCTGCCTCAGATAATCATTGATCTGGCTCACCTGGTCGGCAAAATAGGAATCGGCGGTGTATTCGATTTTCTTGCCATTCCAGCTGCCGAAGGAAGGTGCGCCCGAGCTTCCGGAACTGCCGCCGCCCACTGCCGGAATGAAAACAAACGCGATGATGGTAATGATAAGGATGGCGATGGTGCCAAAATACACGAAGGGGTTTCGTATCGTGCGCTTGAGAGGATTGACGGTGCGCTCACCGTTTTTTTTCTTCTCTGGCTGTCGTGACGGCTCGACAGCAGACTGTTTCTTGTTCTCTTCAGAAGCCATAGTGTTCCTTTCGCAGAAGAACATGGGTAGATGCTTCACGTAAGCTATCACGGCGACCGGGAATAGTCAACGATGGAGGATTTCTCCACTCGTGCCGCTCCATCTTGCATGAAAGGTTCAGTGTGGATAATTTTCAATGTATGAGTATTATCACCAGAACTGGCGATGACGGCTCCACCGGACTCTGGTCCGGAGAGCGCATTGGCAAGGATTCCCTCAGAGTCGAGGCGTACGGGACGATTGATGAGCTGTCATCCGCATTGGGTATGGCCCGTCATCTTTGCCTGCAGGATAATGTCCTGTATGCCATAGAATATATTCAGCAGCTTCTTTTCAGGGTAGCTGGCGAGCTTGCATCTCTTTCGATTCCTTTTGACAGACCTGTTACCGAATCGGACGAGCAGGAAATCGAGCGTCGCACTGCAGAAATAGAGGCGAGAATTCCTCTGCGGGGTTTTGTCGTACCTGGCATGACCAGCGGATCGGCCGCTCTGGATATTGCACGTACCATAGCGCGCAGGGCCGAACGAAGGGTGATAGGACTTTCACGTATGGAACCCGTTTCGCCCGTGCTCATCCGTACGCTGAACCGTCTTTCTGACTATATCTACATGCTTGCCAGAGACGAAGAAGCATCACAGGGGAAGCTCAGGTTCGTCTGAAACACAGACGGCACCGCAGAAAGCGGGGGATACCATGAAACTATATTCCAGGCGGCAGGTGTTTGCCGCGATCACCATTGCTGTTGTGGCGACAGCAGTCGCAGCCTCAGTTCTCGTGCTGGCAATTACCAGAAATTCGGAGGCGCACAGATCGTCCCTGTCCGCATCCGCTGTTCCGGCATCCAGCCAGTCGGAGCCTTCTCCCGCTTCGGCACAGCAACAGTCCTCATCGACAGGTAATCTTGCGATACCTGCAGCCATACAGCCTGCCGGACAGACCTATTCGGCAGAGGAGCTCGAGAATATCGGCATTTATGAAAAATACAACGAATCGGTCGTCAATATTACCACCGAGGTTCTGAGCATCAACTGGTTTCTCGAGCCGGTACCGCAAAGCGGAGGATCGGGATCGGGCAGCATCATCGATGCACGTGGCTATGTGCTCACCAACCACCATGTCGTGGAGAATGCATACAAGCTCTACGTGAATCTGGCTGACGGCAGCAGATATGAAGCTGCACTGGTGGGCGCGGATCCAGAGAATGACCTGGCTGTCATCAAATTCGATCCCGCTCCGGGGACGAGGCTTGTGCCCATTCCCTTCGGTACAGCAAAGAATCTCAAGGTTGGGCAGAAGGTGCTCGCGATCGGCAATCCCTTCGGTCTGGAAAGAACACTTACGGCAGGCATCGTGTCGGGGCTGGGAAGGCCCATTCAGAAGGATGACAAGACTATTCTCCAGAATATGATACAGACCGATGCTTCCATCAATCCCGGTAATTCGGGAGGGCCACTGTTCAACACACGCGGAGAGATGATAGGGATCAACACGATGATCTACTCGCCATCAGGCGGTTCGGTGGGCATCGGTTTTGCGGTTCCTGTCGACACGGCCGTCCGTATTGTCCCTCAGCTCATCAAGGATGGCAAGGTCAGGCGAGGATGGATCGAAATGCAGGCAATACAGCTCTTTCCTGATCTTGTGGAATATCTGCAGAAAAGCGGCAGAGGTTCGCCGGTGAATCAGGGCCTCCTGATATCGACAGTGACACAGGGTGGCAATGCGGAGAGGGCAGGGCTCAGAGGTGGATCCACTGCGGTACGCTATGGTTCGACAATCTTCTATATTGGTGGTGATATTCTGGTGAGTATTGAAGGAAAGCCTGTGACGAGCGTGGCACAGCTCTATGCTGCACTCGAGGACACCATGCCTGGCCAGAATGTGACGGTCGAGTTCTACAGGGGCAATGCCCGTATGAAAACGAATGTCACACTCGTGGAGCGCAAGCGGTGAAACCATTCCGGGTAGTTGCCCCTTATGGCCCCGCGGGAGATCAGGCACAGGCAATCGAAGCGCTGGTCGAGGCTCTCCGGAGAGGAGACCGCTATGCCACACTGAAAGGCGTAACCGGCTCCGGCAAGACATTCACGATGGCCAAGGTCATTGAGGCGGTGCAGAAACCGACCCTCGTCATATCGCACAACAAGACGCTTTCAGCTCAGCTGTACAGAGAATTCAAAGGTTTCTTCCGCGAGAATGCGGTAGAGTATTTCGTCTCCTACTACGATTACTATCAGCCGGAAGCATATGTGCCGTCCAAGGATCTCTACATAGAGAAGGATTCGGACATCAACGAGGAAATAGACCGGATGCGCCTCGCTGCCACAGCAGCACTGATGGAAAGGCGCGATGTCGTGATTGTAGCAACTGTCTCCTGCATCTATGGCCTGGGATCCCCCGATCTGTACCGGGACATGAGGCTCTACCTGGATCGGGGCCAGACCGTAGACCTCCACGAGATACGGCATCGTCTGGTCGCTCTTCAGTACGAGCGCAATGATGTGGCACTTGAACGCGGTCGTTTCCGCATCCGCGGCGATGTGCTCGAGGTCTTTCCTGCCTATCTTGAAGAGGCATACCGCATTGAATTTGATTTCGATACCATCGTCCGCATACGCAGACTCAATCCAGTTTCGGGCGCAGCCAGCGAAGATCTCGAGGAAGCAGTGATCTATCCGGCCAAGCATTTTGTGATGCCTGCCGACATGATCCAGAGAGCGGTCGCGCGTATTCGAGAGGAGCTCGAGGAACGGCATCGATGGTTTCTGGAGCATGGCAAATATCTTGAAGCCGAGCGCATCAAGGCCCGCACGGAATATGACCTGGAAATGCTTGAGGAAATAGGCTACTGCCCAGGTATCGAAAATTATTCGGCGCCCCTCTCGGGCAGAAGTCCGGGTGAGCGTCCGGGCGTACTGCTGGATTACTTTCCCAATGATTTTCTGACCTTTATCGACGAGTCGCATGTCACGCTGCCGCAAATCGGAGCCATGTACGCAGGCGACCGCAGCAGAAAACTCTCACTTGTAGAGTATGGGTTCAGGCTGCCCTGCGCGCTGGACAATCGCCCTCTTACTATCGAGGAATTCGAGGCAATAGTGCCTCAGACTGTGTATGTCTCCGCTACGCCGGGTGAGACCGAAATCAGCCGATCACGGGTAGTGGCAGAGCAGGTCATACGTCCTACCGGACTTGTTGATCCGGAAATTCTCGTACGCTCCTCAGAGGGCCAGATGGAAGATATCTATACTCGCGTCCGTGAAAGAGCTTCGCGCGGAGAGCGCAGTCTCATCATCACGCTCACCAAGAAAATGGCTGAGGAACTCACCGACTACCTTTCCGGCCTGGGCTTGAGGGTTCGCTATATTCATTCCGAGGTAGAGACCATCGAGAGGGTCGAGATACTCACACAGCTGAGAGCGGGAGCCTTTGATGTGCTGGTTGGCATCAATCTGCTCAGAGAGGGCATCGACCTTCCTGAGGTATCGTTCATCGCCATTCTTGATGCCGACAAGATAGGATTTCTGCGTTCGGAAACCAGCCTCATCCAGATCATTGGAAGGGCTGCCCGCAATGCTGCAGGCCTTGTTGTCATGTATGCCGATTCCATGAGCGCTGCCATGAAAAAGGCAATAGCAGAGACAGAGCGGCGCAGGCGCATGCAGATAGCCTATAATGAGGCCCATGGCATCACGCCGCAGACCATCAGGAAGAAAGTCGAGGATATTCTGGAAAGACATCATGAGGAAAAGAAGGAAGCCTCGCTGGATGAAATCTCGCTGCTGAAGCGTACGCACAATATCGTCATACCTGCCCAGAGAAAGGCATTGATTCGAGAGCTCGAGAAACTGATGCTGGAGCATGCAAGAAATCTGGAGTTCGAGCAGGCTGCAGTCATTCGTGATGAAATAGAACGACTGAAACAGACCACCTGAAAGGATAAGAGCATGGATACACGAGCGCGCTGCATGGTCATCGATGCGCATTGCGATACACTCATGGCGCTGTGCGGCAGAAGCATGAACAGTGCCGAAAAGGCCCCGAGAGACTTCTTCATGGACACGCCGGGGGTGCATCTCGATCTGCCGAAATTGCTGCGCGGCGGCGTGGCATGCCAGGTCATGGCTGTCTTTCTCGAAGACGAACAGCTAGAGCATGCCAGGGATGCAGCGATGCACATGCTCGATGTTTTCGATACAGTACTGGCTCAATCAAAAGGCGTACTGAAGCCCGTAGTGTCAGCATCTGATCTTGCATCTCTCTCTCATCCCGGAGAAGCATCCAGTCAGGTAGGAATGCTGCTGTCGCTGGAAGGGGCTGAGGCACTGGAAGGCTCTCTCGACAACCTGTCAGTATTCTATCGCAGAGGAGTGCGCGCCATTGGCATAACATGGAATAGACGCAATCAGTTTGGCCGTGGCTGCAGAGCAGAAGGTGACGACGGGCTCACGCCACTGGGCAGGGAACTGGTTGAGGCCATGCAGGACATGCACCTTATTGTCGATGTGGCGCATCTCTCAGACCAGGGCTTTCATGAAGTCGCCGACTTGATGAAAGGCCCTTTCATTGCCTCACATGCAAATGCGCGCAGTGTCCTGGAGCATCCGCGCAATCTTACGGATGAACAGATCAGGATTATTGCCGATCATGGAGGAGCGGTGGGCTGCGTATTTGTGCCCAATTTTGTGACACAGGATCCCGCTGCCTGTTCGGTTGAGGCGTTTCTGGGGCATGTCGATGCAATAGTGCGCGCTGGAGGCATTGCCTCCTGTGCAATTGGTTCGGATTTCGATGGCTACGCGATGGAATTTCCAGGTGTGCTTCCCGATGCCGGTTCGTATGGCCTGCTGTACGAAGCACTTCGCCGGCATGGTTACAGCCATTCGGATTGCTGCAGGATCCTGGGAGAAAACTGGCAACGGGTTTTCTCGGATATCCTCGGCTGACAGACGGATCGAAATCGTATGAAGATCGAGTGGCCTGAGGGGAGAGCGGCCATCGCGCTGATCGGCTTCATGGGGAGCGGCAAGACGGCAACAGGCAGAGAAATCGCGCGAATTCTGGATGTGCACTTTGCCGATCTCGATGCAAGACTGGAAGCAGCAACGGGCTGCACCATTGCGCAGATTTTTGAACGAGAGGGGGCCGAGCGTTTCAGGGAACTCGAGCAGCAATGCCTGTCTGCTGCACTTCTCGAGCAGAGACCGCAGGTTCTTGCCTGCGGCGGCGGCATTGTGCTGCGGGAAGCGAATCGTCAGATGCTGCGAGAGCGTTGCATAACTGTCTGGATTGATGTCCCGCTGGAAGAACTCTTGGCGAGGCTTGCAAGCCAGCGCGCTGGGAGACCTCTGCTACAGCGTGATGACTGGCAGGAAGAGGTAGGCAGGCTCCTGCGGCAACGCATTCCTCTCTATCAGGCGACTGCAGCGATCATCTATCATTGGCAGGGCGAAAAGAATCCTGCGGACACTGCCGGGGAAATTGTCATGCTTGTTGAGGCCTATTACAGGCAATGCATCACACGAGGCTGATGCGGCGCGGCAGATCAGGTACCGATAGCAGGTACAGGTTCTCCAGGCAGAAGAAGACATCTCGCCGGATCCAGCCTGAAGTCGATGGTGGAGCCAGTCTTCAGATCAGTCGATTCTCCCAGGGATACTTCAAAGCTTCCTGCAGAAATGGCAGAGCCCGGCAGGGTAGCCTGCCAGGTGCAGAGCGCGCGGGTACGGTTGCCGCTTGTGACAGCCTGCACCAGGCGCCCCCGAATGTGATTCATGGCAGCATCACCGGTAGCAAAGGTTTCTTTGCTCGGGATGATGGTGATGCCTTCATGGGGACAGTACAGGCACTGTGATGCTGCCGCTGTCGCCTCATCATGATCTCCTGATGCGTACAGCATGCCCAATGGTGTGCGGACCCTCCTCAAACCATTGCCCGACCTTCCCTCAATTCTCTCAACTGGAAGGACCACTCCTGTGTCCATGAATTCAGCGAGCCAGCCGCTGCCGGGATTGGCCACGATTTCGGTATAGGAGCCTTTGCGCACGATGGAGCCGTCACGCATGATGGCTATGATATCTGCCAATTCAGCTGCTTCTTCGGCATCATGGGTGACATGCACAGCCGTAAGTCCCTGACTTATCAGCTGAAGCCTGAGAAAACGACGCATCTCCCTCCGAAGTGGCGCATCCAGCGCCGAGAGTGGCTCATCAAGCAATACGAGCTTGGGATCTGATGCCAGGGCTCGTGCAAATGCCACCCTCTGACGCTCGCCGCCTGACAGCATCGCTGGAAGTCGATCCAGCAGGTGCAGGATTCTCATGCGCTCCGCAAGGTTCTGTACGACGGATTGCACGGCCTGTGCAGGCAGACGTCTGATGTTCAGACTGTACGCGATGTTTTCTCTCACGCTGAGTTGCTCGAAAAGCGCGAGATCCTGGAATACGAAACCTATGGAACGATGCTCGGGAGGCAGGTTTTCAATGCGCCTGCCATCAAGCGCTATGCTGCCCTGCACGATGTGCTCCAATCCGGCCAGTGCGCGCAGGAGGGTTGTCTTGCCACATCCGGAGGGCCCCAGCAATGCCAAAATCGTACCTTTTTCAAGTGAAAAGGTTGCATGTGCCTCGAAACAGCCTCGTCGCACCCGAATATTCTCAACCGAGAGATACATCGAGATATTTCTCCTTGAGGAAGAATACGAAGCCTGTGAGCACGGCCAGCACCAGCCCGGCAGCGCACGCTTCATTGAAACGATAGGCAGAGGTGAGCCGGTAGAGCAGCAGGGGCAGTGTCTCAAATTCCCCCATACCGAGCATGAGTGGCACATTGACATCACCTGCCGTGATGGAAAAAGCGAAGGCTGCAGAAGCAGCAACCGAGGGCGCTATTGCACGCAGTTCGACCGTAAGGAAGGCCTGCAAGGGTCGAGCTCCCAAAGTACGGGCTGCTTCTCTTGTAGATCTGTCAATGGATGCAAGAGCCGCACTCACGCCTCTGGCCACGAAGGGCCAGGACATCATCGCTTGCGCTGCCGCAAGTGCAAGCTGCATCCCGCCTGTTGATTCATTTCCAGCGAGGTGCGAAGAGAGAAAAGCCCATCCATAGGCAAAGACAGCCGGGGAGACTGCAAGCGGAAGCCACATGAGAAACCTTACAGCGGATACAGGCATTCTGTGCAACAATCCGTGTTCCTGCAGATCCGTGCCTGTGCCTGGTCCCTGTCTGACAGCCAGGGCAGCTGCCACACCGAGTACCGTAGCAGCAACTGCAGCACTGCCGCTGACACGGAGTGTCATGGCAAGTGCAGGCAGCAGTGGAGCCTGAAATCCCCGTATCAACCTGATGAAATTGCCTGGTCCGAATTGCATGCGTCCGCCAAGGGAGGATGGCACACTGAAAGCCTCAACAGCAACAGCAAGCAGCGGACCAAAGAAAAAGAACGCCAGACCGGCGGCATACAGCAGAAGTATACCAATGACAAAACCCCGAGGTTGTGCGAGCGGTGGACGCCTGCCAAAATCCTTTACGGCCTTGTCACCATGCGCTCCCAGTCTGCTGATGATTGCTATTGCCGACAGAGCTCCACCTGTCTCAAGTATGGCAAAGACCAGAGCCTGCATGGGCCTGCCGGCATATCTGAGTGATCTGAATATCTCGACTTCGAGTGTGGAACCACTCGTTCCTCCAAACACCAGTACCGTGGTAAAGCTGAAGAAGCAGTAGAGGAAGATAAGCCCTGCGGCCTGGAACATGCCAGGGGCAAGCCATGGAAGAGTACCTGTCAGAAAGGCCTGCCAACGCTTTGCACCGAGTGTGCGTGCCGCTTCTTCGGCACCCTGGGGAATTCTTGCCCAGAGTGCTCCTACCTGCTGCACCACTA
>JAOABY010000052.1 GCA_026418115.1 Spirochaetaceae bacterium
AGTCTATGATGCGCTCTGAATTGAAGTGCCTGATCATGGAGGCAAATGTCCGGAGAAGGTCCCATGCATCGGCATTGATCCAGGGTTCATCATCAACGTTTTCCGGAAAAGGAAGTGTTCTCTGAGAGCAGGCGCGCTCCACAAACCATTCAACTTCCATTTCACGCTGCTCCATCAGTTCGGAAAGCTTCTTGAATCGATGGTATTCGATGAGCTGGTCTATGAGATTTCTGCGTGGATCCTCGAATTCATCGTCTTCCTCGGAGGCTCCCGGGAGGAGTTGACGCGACTTGATATAGAGGAGTGTCGCAGCCATCTGATAGAAATCTGAAAGTTCATCGAGATCCGCTGTGGGATCCTGCCTCAGACATTCGAGGAACTGCTCCGTGATGGTAGAGATGTGAATATCATAGATATCCATCTCATTCTTTCTGATCAGATAGAGAAGAAGATCGAGTGGTCCTTCGAAATCAGCCAATCGAAAGACTCTCCCCTGTGAGGATGCAGCGTTCTCCAGTTCTTCATGGTGTGCAGCTTCGTGTATCATTGCGGATAAGGAGCATCATACCGATCGTCGACAAGGGGGTAAATACCTTGAGGGGGCAATGATGCTGCTATGTTCATCAGCGAGAGTCCCAATACAGGGTGCACAAGGTCTGGATCAAGCTCAAGCAGTGGCAGCAGCACAAATTTTCTTTCCTGAAGGCCTGCATGCGGTATGATGAGGTCAGGCTCGGCAAGTACGGCATTATCGTACAGAAGGATATCGATATCGAGCGTTCGTGGCCCTTTTGCGAACTCGCGTGTGCGGTCACGACCATGTGCCGCCTCTATCACATGTATTCTCGCCAGAAGTTCATGCGGATCAAGCATGGTAAAGCCGGAAACCACAGCATTTATGAAATCATCCTGATCCTCGTAGTACCGAGCTCTTGATCTCCAGAAACCGGAAACTTTCAGGTCTTCAAGGAGAGAACGCAGTTCTTCGATTGCGGCATGGAGTATGGCGAGGCTATCGCCTTTGTTGGATCCGAGCCCCAGCCATACTTTTGTCATGCTGCCTGCTGTCATGTCTGCCTCAGAAAAGATCAGATGCCTTGATTACCGAAGAATCATCGGAAACAGCATCGACGGACGATTCAAGATCCTCCAGTCTGATTGCTTCATCTTCGGAGCCTTTCCTGGCTGCCGGTGCACTGCTCTGTACCTGACTGGAGGCATCCTGGCGGGTACCGAACAGGGCCAGGCGTACAGCTTCCTCGATTTCTTTTGCGCTTTCGGGATTCTGTTCAAGGAAGGCTTTTGCATTCTCCCTTCCCTGCCCTATCTTCTCTGCGCCCCATGTATACCATGCGCCTTTCTTGTCGATGATATTGCATTTCACAGCAGCATCAAGCAGAGAAGCGCTCCACGAAATGCCTTTGCCGAACATGATTTCGAGTTCAGCCTTCCTGAAGGGAGGTGCGACCTTGTTCTTTACCACCTTTACCCTTACTTTGTTGCCTACGGCCTCTTCATCCTGACCGCGTTCGATGGTTTCTATCTTTCGAACCTCGAGCCGGACCGAAGCATAGAATTTCAGAGCATTGCCGCCTGTTGTCGTTTCGGGATTGCCGAACATCACTCCAATCTTCATCCGAATCTGGTTGATGAAAATGAGTATGGTCTTGCTTTTTGAAAGCGTTCCGGCAAGCTTTCGGAGAGCCTGGCTCATGAGCCGAGCCTGCAAACCTACATGTGCGTCGCCCATCTCGCCTTCAATTTCGGCCTGTGGGGTAAGAGCAGCTACCGAATCTACCACGATAATATCGACAGCACCAGAGCGGATGAGTCTTTCGGCAATATCGAGCGCCTGTTCGCCATTATCAGGTTGCGAGACATAGAGCTCATCGATATCCACACCAAGATTCCGCGCATATACCGGATCCAGCGCATGCTCCGCATCTATAAATGCAGCGATGCCGCCTTTTTTCTGAGCCTCGGCAATTGCGTGGAGCGCCAGCGTGGTCTTGCCCGACGATTCAGGCCCATAGATTTCGATGATTCTTCCTCTTGGATAGCCGCCAATGCCAAGGGCTTCATCGAGAAGGATGCTTCCTGAAGGTATGACTTCTATGCCCTGGGCATTCTCATGGGACCCGAGCTTCATGAGCGAACCCTGGCCGAACTGCTTTTCTATCTGAAGCCTTGCTGCTTCCAGAGCCTTGAGTTTCTCTTCCCGTTCTCTGGCCATATCGCTCGTCATTGCAGTCTGCTGTTCACTGGTTCTGGCTGAGGCTGAAAATGGTGTGTCACGCTCGCCCACTGTTTCAGGAGCAGGATTGGATGGTTTTCTCGGCATTGTCTGTGTTCCTCCACATTTCAAGACGCTCGGATTGTACCATACACTTCAACTTTTCGCACGGGATGCACTGGCTTTATTCTTTTCTTACAATCTCCGCAGGCGGAATATCAGCTGCCTTCAGAGCTGGAAGCACGGAAGCCAGCAGAGATACCAGCAAGGTCAGGACACTGATCAGGATTACGGTATTCCAGGGAACTCTTACGGGGATCGTTTCAAGATAGTAGTCAGGATTGAGCAGTGTGATATGCAGGTGGCGTCCTTCGAAGAGAGAGACAACCGCGCTCGCCACCGTCTCAAGCGTACGTATGATTGCATTGATATTCAGCGAAAGTGCAAGCCCGGTGAGAGTACCCACCAGGACACCTGCAAGTGCTGCAGCCATCCCGCCACCCAGAAAGGATGCGGCAATATCGTTTCGAGAAGCCCCACATGCTTTCAGAATGGCGATATCCATACGATGTTCCATGGCAAAGGTGCTGAGTACCGAGGAGAGATTGAGTGCTGCCACGGCTATGACAAGGGCCATGATCACGAGCAGCACCGATCGTGTGTCAACGAAAGACTTGAAAAGTCCGTATTCGAGTTCCTGCCACGTTCTTACTGTGCCATCCCAGTCTCTGTTCATGCCCTGATCGAGTGCAAGACTTTGTATTCTTTCCCGGCTGGCCGCAAGAAATGAAGAAAATGGTTGCCGTATCTTTATCGCTAGGAACCTGAATCCGGTCCCCTCACTCAGCATCCGTCGAGCAGCATCAGGCCTCACAAAACACCAGTGCGCATCGAGCTCCCGGTATCCAGTGGATACGATTCCCGCAACCTTGAAAGGAGTGACACGAGGCACAGGAGTGCTGCTGTTGCGCTGGGTCACCAGAGAAACGAGATCACCTTCCTGCACGCGGAGCTCTCTTGCAAGATATTTGCCCAGCACTATCTCGCTGCTGTTCGAAGGCAGCATGTGGCCAGCCATCACCTGCATAAAAGCAGAGAAGCCTTCATCAGGCCTCGTCATATCCAATGCACGGATTTCTGCACTCGCTGATCCTGATGAAGAAACAGCAAGCCCCATCCCCGCAATTTCGTCCCGTACAAGCACTACCCCATCCAGCGACTGTATTCCTTCCAGCAGCGCACTTCTCCGCTCTTCAGAAATCCCAAAAGGGATTGCAAGCTGCAAATGTGCTGTTCTGGTTTCAAGATAGCGCTCGGTAATTCCCTGGATCATGCCGTTGGACACCATCAATACCAGGTAGAGTGGAACAAGGCTGATCGCGATACTGGCCGCAGCGCCAAGAAAGGGAGCATGGCGGCGTTCCTTTCCGTGCAAAGGGCTTCCAAGCATGAACCTCATGCCAATATGCAGCCTTGTCCTGATCTGCTCTCTGTTCATCTCAAGCGCACCATCAATCCATCATGAAGCCGGTACTGCACACCAGCCCGGCCGGCGAGCCTGTCATCGTGCGTCACAAGAATGACCGATGTGCCGCTTACTGTCGGAAGAGATAGAAGTGCTTCTTCCACTGACGCCGCGCTTGCTGGATCAAGATTGCCAGTAGGCTCATCAGCAAGTATCAGTCGTGGTGCATTGACGAGCGCTCTGGCAATTGCCACTCTCTGCCGTTCTCCCCCAGAAAGCTTCGATGGTACATGGTCAGCCCGGTGTGCCAGCCCCATGAGACTGAGTAGATCTTTGGCTCTCTCCTGGGCTTTCTGTCTTGGCATGCCTGCGAGCATGGCCGGCAGCGCAACATTCTCCAGAGCACTGAATTCGTTGAGAAGGAAATGGAACTGGAATACAAAGCCAATGATGGTTCTGCGGAAGAGGTGTAGCCGTCGTTCGGGGATATCGCCAAGATCATGCCCCGCCACCTTCACAGTTCCCCCGTCGAAAGGCTCAAGGCTTCCAAGGATTGCCAGGAATGTGCTCTTGCCTGAGCCGCTGGGTCCTACAATACTGCAGACGACCCCTTCGTCCATCGATAAGTCGACGCCCCGTAGCAAATTGATGGTTTCACTTCCAGATTGAAATGATTTCTGGAGTGAGGTGCAGAGAACAAGTGGCTCACTCACTGCGCAGTACCTCCGTAGGAGCCATATCGAGGAATCTTCTGAATGCCATCCATGAGGCAAATAAGGGGAACAGTATTGCACAGGCAGCTATGATCGCCATGTCTGCGGGCAGCAGGCGGGAAGGTATTGCTTCGATATAGAATATTTCAGGTGAGAAGAGAGCGGATGAGCTTCCGCCGGCAATAATACCGGCAGATCCCAGTAGATCAACGATGGCATCCAGTACTCGTACCACCGCATTGATCACAGCATTCATATTCAAGGCAAGGGGGATGCCCACCGCAAATCCGACAGCAACTCCCGCAGCCCCCGTCAGCAGAGCCTCCAGAATGAAAATTGCGCCTATCATCCTGCTTTCCGCCCCGGTGGCTGCCAGTATGGCGAGATCCTTCAGTTTTCTTGCAATCGATCGTCTCATTGCATGGTGGATGTTGATGGCGACTACCGCAAAAATGAAGCTGATCAGAATGAACATGACTATTTTTTCCGTCCTCAGCGCGCTGAAGAAGCTTCTGTTGTATTCACGCCAGGATTCGATATGCTGCAAGGCATCTTCGGCGCTGTTTCTGAGTTTCATGAGAAACCGTGCATCACGCTCTGCATGGAAAAGCTTGATGCCCAGCGTAGTGGGATGTACATACGGCAATCCTTCCCTCGCGGCTGTTTGCGCCGACAGCAGTATCAGGCCAGCATCGACATCATAATACCCGGATTTGAAGATGGCGCTGGCCGCTACCTGTGCTGCATAGGGAACAAGCCCTTCTTCTTCAGAGACCGCAGCGCCTTTGAGCAGGATTGATGCATTCTGTTCGAGCTGCAGCTGTCGAGCAAGCTCCACACCGATCATTGCCCCTTCGTCACCCAGGCGAGCAATTGCTGCTTGGTCAAGGCCGAGCGCCGCTATGAATCCGGAATCGTGGGCAAGTTGCTCAAAATCAACAATCAGCACCTTTGCGACTGTCTGTCTGCCAAATCTAGTATCGGTCACTATCATGCTGGTCTCTGCAAATGGCAGAACTGAACGCACTTCCGGCTGCTCAGAAAGACTTGCCATGAGCTGCTTGATTGCTTCCTGCGACAGGCTGGGCCTCACATCCGCTCTGACATGAAAACTCGAGGTTTCAATGAGCGTTTCCATATAGTGACGCTGGAAACCGTTCATGACGCTGAGTACAGCCAGTAGTGTAGCAATTCCAGCGGCAATGCCGAGTGAAGCAAAAAGAAGACGTGAGCGGTGGGCACCTCCTCTCCCCACCTGCATCCAGCGGAAAGCGATAAAGAGTATGGCTCGAAAGCCTGCAGCCTGACCTGTTCCGTTGTCCTCTGGTGGCATGCCTGCAGCCTATTCCCCTACGAAATCGGTAAGATAGCGCTCTGTATCAAAGGGTATAAAATTCTCGTATTTTTCTCCAGTTCCAAGAAAGGCTGTGGGTAGGCCGAACTGCCTGCTGACTGCGATCACCATGCCTCCCTTGGATGTGGAATCGTACTTGGTCATTACTATGCCATCAATAGATACTGCGCCATGGAAGATTTCCGCCTGACGCATGGCATTCTGGCCAGTAGTTGCGTCAAGCACGAGATACTTGGTATAGGCACACCCCTCTGCACGCTGTCGGATGATTCTATCCATTTTTTCAAGTTCTTTCACAAGATCAGCTCTCGTGTGCATTCGTCCGGCAGTGTCGGCGATCACCAGTCGCATGTTGCCTGCCCGTGCTGCTTCAATCGCATCATAGAGAACAGCGCCAGGGTCTGATCCCTGCTGCTGCGCGACAACCCGGATTCCCAGGCGCTGTCCATGAATCTTGAGCTGATCGATGGCAGCGGCCCTGAATGTATCTCCTGCTGCAAGAAGCACACCCGTCCCTGGGGCAACAGATCGTGACCAGTTTGCGAGCTTTGCGCAGCTTGTTGTCTTGCCGACTCCATTGACGCCCAGCATCAGCACAATATTGAGTCTGGAAGGATCTATTCTGAATTCAGCACGGCGCACATGCGGTCTCAATATGCCTTTCAGTTTTGCGCGGGCGGCCTCGGGTGTGGTAATGCCTTCCTTTCTGCATGCCTGTTTGAGAGCATCTACCACTTCGAATGCAAAGGAAGCCCCTATATCGCCTTCGATGAGAAGATCTGCCAGATCCTCGAACACCTCGTCTCCGAGAGTATTCCTTCTAAAAAAAGCTTTTATCCTGTCGGCAAAACCCATACATGCTCCTGCGATGAAAAACTGCCTACCTTGCCAGGTTCAGCAGCGTGATGTTTTGCAGCATTGCATACACGAGAATACCCAATGACAGCCCTGCAGTCACCCCAGTTGCTGCCAGACTGATGTCCGCTCCTGGCTGAAAAGACGGATTTCGGTATGCTGCTTCCAGATACATCTGGTGGACGCCTCCAGCAAACAGGGTGAGTGGCAGGCTCAGCGCAAGCCATTTCATGGAAGTGGAGAATGATTTCGATGCTCTGCCATATCGTTCTCTTTGAAGCTGTGGTACCTGGGTATGCTGGCTTGCAGGTTCAAGCTTCAGTGCCGCTGAGGTGGCTGTCTGGGGTCTGACCGCAAGGCTCATTTTCTTTGAAAGCTCCTGTGCCGCATTCCGAGCCTGATCGGTAATCATGAATACATCAGCATCGGTACAGGCCCATGAGGCTGCATTGCCCTGTCGATCAATGCTCCTGATCACCGCCGAGAATCTGCCATCACCCTCGCTGCAGAAAACATAGAATACAAAATCATACTTGCTGGAGTCCGCAAGTTGTACAGGCATCGCTGGTTGTTCCTGGCTCAGAGCGAGATCGCTGGCTCCTGCAGGCAATGCAGTATCGGGAGGGAACCCCACAGTCACCGTGACTTGCAATATGCTTCCAAGAGATGAGGAAAAAGCTCGCGAAAAGGAACGCGTTACAGGACCCTGCGGTTCTGCCAGCCAGGATAATGAAGGGATTGCGGTATCCTGAGCTGGCAGGAGAAGACCCGTTGCTGTATACCCGAGTACGAGAACCTGCGGACTGCCGTTTTCAGTCTGTCCTCCAGAAACGGCAAGAGGCTGCGTATTTGCAAGTTGCACAGCCATTCCAAGCAGGAAGGCGACCGTCACCAGCAAACCTCTCAGCCTCATGATCATGTTCACTCCAGCTCTTCTTCAGCCTCGGATGTGACGACTCCGCCCTTCCATTTCCAATGGAGATAGGCTTCGATGAAAGGATCGATATCGCCATCCATCACAGCCTGCACATTGCCTACCGAAAATTTGTTGCGATGATCTTTCACCATGGTATAGGGCTGGAATACATAGGATCGAATTTGTGAACCCCAGGCGATTTCCTTCTTTTCGCCAGCGAATTTGGCGGTTTCTTTCTCTTTCTCAGCCTGGTAGTACTCGTAGAGTTTTGATTTGAGAATGCTCATCGCCACATCTTTATTCTTGTACTGGCTGCGCTCATTCTGGCAGGTAACGACTATGCCGGTAGCAAGGTGGGTAATCCGTACAGCGGAATCGGTCTTGTTGACCTTCTGGCCTCCAGCTCCGCCGGCCCGGTATGTGTCGATGCGTATGTCTTCCGGCCTGATCTCTACCTGGATAGAGTCATCGAGGACCGGCATGACCGAGACAGACGCAAACGATGTATGTCGCCTTGCATTGGCATCAAAGGGAGAAATGCGCACCAGACGGTGTACTCCACTCTCACCCTTGAGATAGCCATAGGCATACTGGCCGGAAATCTGCATGGTAACCGACTTGATGCCTCCTTCGGCTTCGAGTAGATCGAGAGTTTCCACCTTGAAATCGTGGCGTTCCGCCCATCTGCTGTACATCCGGTACAGCATGGATGCCCAGTCACATGCTTCGGTGCCACCTGAACCGGCATGTATGGTTACGAATGCATCATTTGCGTCAGCTTCGCCAGACAGCAGCTCAATGACGAGAGCGCTGTCAAAGCGTTTTTTGATATCGTCAAAGGAAGCGCGGAGATCACCCTCCATGTCGGTCTGCGATTCTTCCACAGACAGCAGGTACATTTCGTCGAGGGCCTGAATATCATTCACAAGCCGCTGCCAGGTCTCAAGACGATCCTTGAGCGACTTGATTTCAGAGAGCACTTTCCTTGCTCTGGCTGGATCGTTCCAGAAATCAGGATCGGCAGAGAGTGTCTCTTTCTCATGTATCCGTTTGCTGATTGAGTCGGCGTCAAAGACGCCCCCAGATTTCAAGTATTTCCTGCTTCAGATCCTGCAGTGGTCGAGCAAGTTCTTCAAGCATTGTTTCCTCCATGTCAATCAAGGATGCTGTGACACCCAGTATCGCAGAAATCAGGTTTTTTTTCGAGCACCTGGCAGGAGCCAGAGCTCTCAGATGAGCCTGGCAGGAAAAGCCTGCTCGCTTTCATGTCTCCACACCGAAAGCATAGACAGTTCTCTGCTCCCACGTGCTGTCAGGATGCAGAATTGCCGAGGGGAACTCGGGTCGGTTCGGCGAGTCCGGATAGAATTCGGTCTCAAGACAGAAGCCTGCATAGCGCTCATAGAGAGACCCTCGTTTCCCGGTAATACCGTTCAGATTATTCCCAGTGTAGAACTGCACCGCTGGCATGGTTGTTGCAACCGATAACGCCCTTCCAGAAGTCGGCTCCCATACATGAGCAAAATTATCCGGCATCAGCGCTTTTTTATCTATGACGAAGCAGTGATCATACCCCCCTCCTGCGGAGGCAATATCTCTTCCTATTGACTTGCGAGTTCTGAAATCGAAGGGAGTACCATCAACATGGCGGGGAAGCCCTTCAGGGATGAGGTCTTCAGTGACAGGAAGATAGAAGGAGCATGCCATCTCCAGTTCGTGCTTGAGAATTGTGCCCGCACCTTCTCCTGCAAGATTGAAGTAGGCGTGGTTGGTCAGATTGACTGGAGTAGGGGCATCGGTTCGGGCTTTGTAGGAAATTTCAAGGGCTCCGCTGGCATCGAGGGTAAACTGAACCTGTATATCGAGTGTGCCGGGATACCCCTCCTCTCCATCAGGAGAAATGCGATGGAAAATAACCGAAGGATTGCCCTGCATTGCTCCAGCCTCGGCTTTCCACATGTGCTTGTCAAAACCCCGCCGTCCGCCATGCAGGTGATTCCTGCCATTGTTTGCCCATAGCGGATATTCACGACCATTCAGCATGAAACGTGCATTTGCAATTCTATTTGCGAACCGTCCAACGGTAGAGCCAAAAAAAGGATGCTTGCTCGCATAACCCGCAAGTGTAGCGAATCCAAGGAGGATGTCCTGCCTGTTTCCCGACCTGTCAGGCGTGAACATGGTTGTCCACGTCGCGCCATAATCAATGAAAGTAGCTCTGCAGTCACCAGCTTCAAGAATATAGAGAGAGACATCCTCTCCCGAAGCGAGCGTACCGAAATATTTTTTCGTGATACTCATGGAATACTCCTTGCAGGTCCGTCAGAGCCTGTAATATATCCTGTATACGGCTTCAAACCACGCATCTGGCAGAAGCCGGCGCATCCCGATCGCAGCCCTCTGAAAGAGGGGCCCCACGGAAACCCTCAGTGGGAGTTTTCGCATGCGGAGCAATCGCAGCACAGCCGCTCCGGCAGCAGAAGGATCAGCGCCATGCTGCTCGTCATGCTCCTGGATTGCGATAGTAGTACTGAAACGAGCAAGATAGGGGCTTCCTTCTCTGGCCAGTTTCCTTCTGGCTCCGGTAAAGCCGGTTTTGAAGTCACCGGGCTCGAGCAGACAGACTTCAACACCATAAGGGCGAATCTCATGTCTCAGTGATTCTACCAGTCCTTCAAGAGCGAATTTGCTTGCCGAGTAGAATGCCTGGAAAGGCATTCCCGTTCTTCCAGCAAGAGAGCCGATAAGAATAATACGGCCTGCATTCCGCGCACGCATGAGCGGCAGCACAGCCTGCACCACTCGAACGGTGCCGAAAAAATTCACTTCGAACTGTGCCTTTGCTTCCTGCAGCGGAGTATCCTCGACCGCACCTGCTATGCCTGATCCGGCGCACGCAATACAGATTTCCGGGTAGCCATAGGTGTTGGTGATTTTCTGAACAGCTTCGGCGACACTAGCATCATCGGTCACATCCATGATCTCATAATGGATGGTCTCAGGAAGATCCGATGGCCTCGCACGTCTGCCTGTTCCTATGACAAGGTATCCCGCAGATGCCAGCGTTGCAGCAATGGCCTTGCCAATGCCGCTGGTGGCACCGGTCACAAGCACTATGCGCTTTCCGTCTGTCTTCTCAGCCATGTTTGCTGTGCTCCGTGCCTGGCGATATTCCCAGGCCTGCCGCTCGGCAGGCAGTAATGATGATATCTGCTACCTGCGCCGCCTGCCACCGTTCGGTATCTATGATCAAGTGCATTGGTTGCAGATCATCGATATCTATCCCATAGATCCTGAGATACCGTTCATGATCGCGTGTATCGCGTTCCTGCGTAAAACGCCTGATTTCATCAAAGTCGCCTCCCTCGCGCCGATGAATTCTGGCAGCTCGAATTGCAGGCGAGGCTTTGAGATATACCTTGAGATCTGCTTCGGGGACCATCCATGCCGCCAGTCTGGACGCAATTACAGTATTACCTGCCCTTGCAAGTTCCACCTGGTGTGCATCAAGTCGCTGGTCCCACGATGGATCATCCGCTGCGAGTTCCAGAACACGCTGAAGAGGCATTCCCAGCTCTGCAGCCATGGTGCGAAAAGTATAATTGATGAATTCATATCCCAGAGCTTCTGCCACGAGCCGGGATACCGTTGTATTACCACAGCCGGATTTGCCGCTGATTGCTACTATAGCCATGCTGTTTACTCCACGTTCCGGAGCTGTTCCCTGATATTTTCGAGTGCATCCTTCATTTCGACCACAGCAAGCGAGACAGGAACCAGCACATTCTTTGAGCCTATGGTATTGACTTCACGATTCATCTCCTGGCACAGAAAGTCGAGTTTCTTGCCACAGGAGGGAGCGCATGACATCTCTGCAAAGGCAGCCATATGTGCTTTGAGTCTTGCCAGTTCTTCATTGATGGTAAGGCGGACAAGCTGCACTGCCACTTCAGCCAGCACTCTTGTCTGGTCATATGAGTCTCCCAGAAGTTCCCTGAATCTTGAGGTGATCTGTTCATGGATGAGGGATTCGAGTGTCGAAGCATGCTGTTCAACAAGTGCCAGGGCTCCGGCAAATCTCTGCATCTCTTTCTCTATGTTCTGTTGGGTCGCATTGCCTTCCCTGATCCTGCTGGCCTCAAATTCATCCCATGTTTTCTGCAGATATGGCAGAAGACTTTCCCAGAGTGATTCCTCATCAAAGGAATCTCCGAACTCTGCTATGCCGGGGAAACCCGCTACCAATTGAAGGGGAACTTCCTGCGAAATTCCACAGGCATCCGCCAGCCTCCGAAGCTGCTCCGTGAGTGCCGAGGCAGCCTCTACATTAAAGGTTGGAGTTCCCATCTCCTGCTCGCGGCGCAGTCTGAGTGAGCATTCCACCTTGCCTCTTGTAATGTGCGCAGAAAGAAAATCCCTTATGCGTTGCTCGAGCCCCGCCAGCCTTGAAGGCAGCGAGATGGCAAGATCAAGATAACGATTATTGTAGGATTTGAGAGTAAGAGTACCTTTTGCACTTCCAAGTTCCAGATCGCAATGTGCAAAGCCAGTCATGCTTTTCATGTCCGGTTACTCCATTTTGCTCTGCATGGACTGGCCTTCAGAAAGCTTTTTCGCTATGGCTGCACCTACTTTCCAATTGTCGCCAGCTCCCATGGTGAGCAGGATATCTCCTTCCTGCAGCGCCTCGAGAAGGAAGGGAACCGAAGATTCTGGCGCATCGCTGTATGCAGAGAACCCCTGCACATGGCGCTTCCAGAGATCCAGTGCGGAGAGAATTCGATCATTTTCATCCATATCAAGGTCGACAACAAACAGATCCTTCCGATTTCCGCTGGTCAATCTGTGCAATGTCTGTCTCTTATACACATCTCC
>JAOABY010000053.1 GCA_026418115.1 Spirochaetaceae bacterium
CAATATAGCAATTGACCCCAATCGGGCCTACAGAGAGTCTCCAGAGCCTGTTCATCTTCTGTCTTATCCTTCAGAGGCGAGTTCGGACTTCTTTCTTGATGGTTTGACCTCCAAAGGCCGACCGTTGAGTTCGGCTCCCATCATGGCTGTGAGAATCCGCTCTGCCTCCGACGCCGGCACATCAATGAAAGAATAATGGTCGAGCAGATGTACCCGCCCGAAATTTTCCACAGGGATACCGGTCTTCTCGGACATCAGCGTACGCAGATCCTGAGGTCGGAGTTTGTGACGCTTACCCATCGAAACGAACAGCGGAACCATCTCGGCTTTCAGACCGTGATTTTTTCTTGAACGTGAAAATGCCGATACCTCGCGAGCCTTTGTGCTTCCGGACCTCTCCTCCTGGCCTGTGCCTTCCTCCTGGCCCGTCTTGGCCGGTCGTGGTCTCGATAGACCTGCTGCGCGCAGGATCATGAGGGCTGCAGCATAGGATCTCAAATGAAATGGTATCTTTTTCCTGAAAGCACGTCGCACCTCATCCAGCAGAGCCGGATCGGCAGGATGGCGCAGATCCTCTCGGATCCCATCAAGGAATGCTTCAAGTGATTTTTCGTTGATTTTTGCCAGTGCGCTATCGTCTGACACGCAAGTACTCCTGCAGGTGTGTTCCAGAGGTATTGATGTGATTGTACTATACTTTATTATCAGCTATTGTGTAAACATTGGGGATTCGCTATACGGGAATCTGAAAGCTGGAACGGAACGCCATGCAGGAAAACCAAGTGAAGATCTGCCTGAGTCTTGCAGGAAAGACCATTGATGAAAACCTCAGAATACTGGAACAGTACCGCGACAAGGTCGATCTTGTCGAATTGCGAGCAGATTTCCTCGAGCCAAGCGAAAAATTCTACATCCGGATATTCCCTGAAAAGGCACGCATCCCCAGCCTTCTTTCAATCAGACGAGCTTCAGATGGTGGAAAGTTCACGGACGGCGAAGGTGTCAGGCTTGTGCTGTTTGCGAAAGCCCTTTCCTATGCCCGTTCCGATGTCAGCGCGAACTATGCATACGTGGAACTTGAAGACGATTTTCACATCCCCGCGATAGAGGAAGCATGCCGCACTTTCGGAACACGCATTGTGCGTTCACATCATTATCAAAAAGGCCTGCCTGAAAATCTTGACGAAGCTTTAGCAGCTCTATCCCGCGAAGATGATGAAATCCCGCGTCTTGATGTAGCAATCCAATCTTCCGGAGAAGCGCTGCGATTCCTTCGGTGGTGGATTGCACTTCCTCCTGCTGAAAGAATTTTCACTCTTACAGGAGTGTATGGATTGTTTGGCCATATCCTCTCATCGCGACTGGGCTCGATGTGGACTTATGCCCGATCGCGCCATCCCTCCGATGCAAGCGATCGTTTTCTTTTTGATCCCGCTGTGCTGCATGATATTTATCATCTGAGAGAATACGGCCCGCAGACTGAACTCTACGCCCTCCTTGGCCAGAAATCGATCGCAGCCTCGCTCTCACCGCTTATTCATAATACGGCTTTCCGTACCCTCGAAAAGAACGCTCTTTTCTTTCCTCTTGTAGTAGATCGTATTGAGGATGGCCTTGCGCTTCTCGAACTCCTCGGATGCAAGGGTGCTGCCATCACTGTTCCCTTCAAGGAGGATGTTTTACCCTATCTTGCTTTTCGATCTACTGATGTTCAGCGTATTGGAGCCTGTAATACATTGGTGCTGCGCGATGGTGCATGGGCGGGCTACAACACGGATGCTGACGGATTCGAGCGCAGTCTCATGCAGTTTCTCGGTCGGACTGATCTCGAAGGCATGCGTGCTACCATCATAGGCGCAGGAGGCGCTGCAAAATCCGTAGCGCTTTCGCTCTACAGAAAAGGCGCTCACTGCCTTATCCTCAATCGCACGATCATGGCTGCCCGTGAACTGGCCCGAAAGTACAATTTCCTGTATGGCCATCTCGATGATCGATCAATCGACCTCATCTCTTCCTATTCTGAGCTTATCGTGCAGGCGACCAGTGTCGGCATGGACAGCGAAGACGATCCTCTCAACTTCTATGAGTTCAAGGGGACAGAGGCTGTTTTCGATCTGGTCTATCATCCTCCCCGCACTGCCCTCCTCAAGAGAGCTGAAGCCGCAGGTTGCCAAGTGACCAATGGCTATCGCATGCTTTGCTATCAGGCAGCTGGACAGTATAAACTCTGGATGAATGAGCCTCCTCCCGAAATCTACGCGCACATTGAGCCCTGAACACCACAGCGAAAGGAGCCTGGAATGCCCAAATCCGCCTTTGTTGCAATAGTTGGCCGGCCATCCTCGGGGAAATCGACCCTTCTGAATGCCCTGTGTGGCGCAAAAGTAGCAATTGTATCGCCCATACCCCAGACGACAAGGAATTCTATCCGGGGCATCGTTACCCGGCCTGAAGGCCAGCTGGTTTTTGTTGATACCCCCGGCTATCACCTTTCGGACAGAAAATTCAACAAAAAACTGCAGGAGCTTGTGGTGCAGGCCCTGAGTGAGGTTGATATTGTACTCTATCTCGTTGATGCCACACGCGATCCCGGACCGGAAGAAGAAGCTCTGCTTACCCTCCTCAAGGAGCACAGCAACCATCTTATAATTGCCATCAACAAGATCGATGATGCCGATTCCAAACCGCTGATCATGGAGGAGTTCCTCGCCTCCCGTCTGAAAGAGGCTCGACGCATCAAGATTTCCGCACTGAAGCAGCAGAATCTGGATCAATTGCTTTCGCTGCTCTTCGAACTGGCAGAGGAAGGTCCTCTCTGGTATCCAGAGGATATCTATACCGACCAGGAACCAGTGTTCCGGATTGCCGAGATTGTCAGAGAGAAGGCCATGCTGCACACCCGGCAGGAACTTCCTCACGCGATTGCCGTCGAGTATAGGGAATCATCGCGGAAACCCGATGGCAGTCTTCTGGCGCGCTATGACATCATTGTCGAGCGGGATTCCCAGAAAGCCATTGTAATAGGGAAAAAGGGTTCGGTCATACAGAGTATCAGGGAGGAGGCCGAGGCCGAACTTGCAGAACTCTTCGATTATCCGGTGAAACTCAGTCTGCAGGTTGTTGTGGATCCTGACTGGCGAAAAGATGACAAACGCCTGGCCAGTATGATTTTCTGAGGTCCTTGCTGCTTCACACGCTCGGCGTTACAGGAAGGCTTCAGCTCATGTCTTGTTCATGCGAAGGCCTGGGGGGCTTATATGGCTGCACTTTTTTGTAGCGCTGGTCATATCCCTCAATACCATGCACCAACATCGAGGTGAAGGTTGCTGCGGCTTGAGGAAATACTGCTGAATGCAATATTTCCTGCTCTTCTCTGGTAAAGGGAGAGAGCACATAGCTGGCGATGTCATCATGATCCGGCCTTCCAATGCCAAAGCGCAACCGCCAGAAATCCCGTGTCCCCAGCAATCGCTCGATGGATCTGAGGCCGTTGTGTCCTCCGAGGCCACCTGAAAATTTATAGCCGAAGGCTCCAAACACCATCTCGAGCTCATCGTGCACAACCAGCACTTCGTCCGGCCTGATTCGGTAGAAACGAGCAGCTTCTGCAAGACTCTCGCCTGACAGATTCATATAGGTGAGCGGTTTGAGAAAGAGAACCCTGGTTTCGCCAGCGTCTACAGAAGCTATCTGGCCCTTGAATTTCAGAGCCCATGACAGTGTTTGATATTGAGGCATTGAATCGAGAAACTGCCAGCCGACATTATGCCTGTGCCACCGATATTCAGCACCAATATTCCCAAGAAATGCAACAATTCTGATCATTCCTGCCTCATTGGCCGCATTACACTTTCCATCGACAGCCTCTTACCGGAGGTCCTGCTGGATATGGCGTATGCAGCTATTTCCCATTCTCATGCTCGCTCAGCGTGAAGGGAATCCCGTGAACTTGCCCTTGAAAAGCGAGATGGTATGCTTGTCGGAGCCCGGGCCATGGCAATCGGAGCCATAGGTGAAGAAATACCCCATCGGCTCAGCCATGGTGCGCAAATACTCATTGATGCGGCCACTCTTGCGTTCAGAGTTGTACCAGTACAGCTCGATACCGTCAACGCCCCGTTCTCTGAACCATGAAAGAATATGACGGACTTCCTGCGCATCATGCTGCATGGCATGGAGATCATCGTTCCAGAGATGACCCAGGTGGGGCAGTACCACAAAGCCTCCATCGCCATGGACCGATTCTATGACAGTCAGTGCATCGGGTTTCTCAAACCTGAATTTCTGGAATACTCCTTCACCAAAATATCGACGCTTGAAATACTTGTAGCTTGCATCCGCATCGATGCACTTTCTCGCCTTCAGATAGAGAAACAGGTCTACTTTGCTCCAGGAGATGGAG
The DNA here is from genome assembly GCA_026418115.1 of Spirochaetaceae bacterium. Taxonomy (GTDB): domain Bacteria; phylum Spirochaetota; class Spirochaetia; order Treponematales; family Rectinemataceae; genus Rectinema. The sequence continues at coordinate 4,403 of JAOABY010000053.1, forward strand.
CATGCAAGCTGCTCGTCATATGGCAGGCCTGTCTTGTCGGTAAAGAGATCCTCGAACGAAAGCTTCTTTCCTGAGAATACACTTCTTGCATTCTCGATGAAAAACCGTATCCTGCGAAATCGCCGTTCGAGTGCTGCCTCCAGTACTCTTGCAGTGCGTGGCAGCTCCTCCTTCCAATTGCCATGCATGCCAGGGAAATAGGCCAGCAGCTCGCTTTTGTAGTGAAGCTCCGGCTCATTGATATCCAGTTCGCATCCCGGTGTAGCATCAAGACCAAGATGCCTGCAGGTTTCCAGAAAGCGCTCCGTCCCCGCCATGGTATCGTGATCGGTAAGCGCGACTGCATCCAGGCCAGATCGCGCTGCATCAAGCGCGATATCTTCTGGCCATGAAGTCCCATCCGAGAAGCGTGAGTGAAGGTGCAGATTGGCAATCATGGCAGCACCAGTATACCCGGTCGCAAAAGTGTCTTCCATAGCGGAATACCTTTCCGGTACAATCATTGCATGTTCCGCCTCACCGATGCGGTGCTTGAGCGCATTGTCTTTGCAATGGAGGATCAGTCGAGACTCCATCTCATCGATATTGAAACTGGCGAGCTGGTACCAAGGCAGACAGTTGCAGAGCAAGGCAAAACTCTCTCTTGCGTCGAGCCCCCTCCCTGGTCTGCGCATCAGGGTTTCCGTCTGCTCGAAGCATTCTGTGTTACTGTTCCTGACCAGCAGGCGCGAAGGGAACTTGCGGCCATCCTCCGCAATGGCAAAGGCGTGTTCAGGGCATTCAAAGCTGCATTGGAACGATATCCGTTGCAGAAACTGAGATTCCGTGAATTCAAGCTGCATGTTCTCCGGCCGGTTATCGAACGCTGGATGCTCTCGCTTGAGAACGCATCCCGTCTTGAGATGCTGGATGAAGCTCCTGAGGATCTCACCGATCTCATCAACTCCGAATTTGCAACCTGCATCCTGCCGGCATCCTCAGTACCCTTCAATCTTCCTGAAGTTGTAGAGCAGCTGCTGGCAGATGCCCCCGAAACCTGGGATCCTCTCCTTTGCAACTGGATATCCTCACGCCTTCAGCAACGACTTATCCCACTCCACCCCAGGCTCATGGTTGCTTACGCCTGCGTCGAACCAGGTGATCCGGCGGCTATGACATTCTTTTCAATGGAACCTTCCGATACAGCGAAGCGTACGGAGAAATCCACCGCTGTTGCGGTCATCCACGCAATCCTTGTGAGAAAAGACTGCTTCGCCTGCAGCCTGGAATGGCGAATGCTTCAGGATATCGAAGAATATGCTCTGGCAGCCAATGCAGGAGCAGTCATCATTGAGGCTCCGCTGCTCGCCTCGTCAGTACTTGATGAGGCCGATGAACATGGCTATTTCCGTACTGGAGGCGCTCTGGTCAGGATGCTGGGCAGAGAGGCCTTTGACAGTCTTGACAATTTCTGAGATTATGTAAAACAGATTTCCATTGGGAGGAATCATGAAGACATGCTTTCTTTTCCCTGGTCAGGGCGCACAATATCCCGGAATGGCCAAGGATTTCTATGAAACAAGCTCCGAAGTAAGAAGGCTTTTTGAGCTGGCGTCCGACGCTGCAAGGATGGATCTCAAGGAATTGCTCTTCGAGAGCGATGAAGAAACCCTCAAGCAGACACGCTACACGCAGATTGCAGTCGCGCTCGCCGGCTCTGCCGCAGCACTGGCTGCACGGGAGCATGGGATAGTGCCCCATGGATGTGCTGGCTTCTCGGTCGGAGAATGGCCTGCCCTGGCAGAAGCTGGTATTCTGAGCCATTTTGACATGTTCCGCCTTGTCGCCGAGCGAGGCAGACTGATGGATGAGGCCGGCAATCGCTCAGGCGGCTCTACCATGAGCGCAGTACTCTCCCTCTCACCGGAGAAAATTGAGCAGGTAATTGCTGAAGCCGGCCTGCAACAGTGCTGGATTGCAAACTACAACAGCCCTTCACAGTGCGTTATTTCGGGCACGGAGCACGATATCGTCATCGCCGAAGAAAAGCTCAGACAGGCAGGTGCCAAACGGGTCATCCGCCTCAAGGTTTCCGGCGCATTTCATTCTCCGCTCATGCGCTACGCCTACGAGGAATTCAAGGGTATCGTTGAGGAAGTGACCTTCATGAATCCTGTCCTTGAGTGTTTCTCGAATGTTACGGGAAAGAAGATCACCTCTGGCGCCGAAGCCAAAAAACTTGCAAGCGAGCAGATCATTTCTCCTGTCCGATGGATTGATGAAGAAGCATCGATTCTTGAGGCTGGCTACGAACGCTGTGTGGAAACCGGGCCGGGTACCGTGCTCTCGGGTCTCTGGAAATCCTACACCACCAGCATTCCTTCCATCCCTGCGGGCACCCTGGATGCCATTGTTTCATTTTCCCTCTGAATTTTGACCATGCAAGGAGCAGCCATGAGCGGCAAGCTTGATCAGAAGGTCTGTATCATTACCGGCGCATCACGAGGCATCGGCAAGGCGATTGCGGATCGCTTCCTCGCCGAGGGAGCACGGGTCTATGCCCTGTCCCGTTCTCCCTACGAAGCGCCTGCGGAACACGCTGGCAGCGCCCACTGGATTGCCTGCGACGTGACAAGTGAATCTTCGATCGAAAGCGCGGTTGAATCTATACTCGCATCTGAAGGTCGGATCGATGTGCTTGTGAACAATGCCGGTATTACCAAAGATGGCCTGGTAATGCGCATGAAAACCGAAGACTGGGATGCAGTACTGTCAGCCAATCTTCGCAGCGCCTTCATCGCAAGCCGGGCAGTGCTCCGTACCATGCTCAGGCAACGCTCCGGATGCATCCTCAATATCAGCAGCATTGTGGGTATTCATGGCAACGGAGGCCAGGCGAATTATGCCGCCTCAAAGGCCGGCCTCATTGGATTTACCAAGAGCCTCGCAAGAGAAGTCGGTTCACGCGCCATCCGCGTCAATGCCATAGCTCCAGGCTATATCGAAACAGCCATGACCGAGGTTCTGCCCGATACACTCAAGGAATCCATGAAAACAGGCATTCCCCTGGGCAGACCTGGAAGTCCTGCCGAAGTAGCTGCAGCTGCCCTCTTCCTCTGTGGTCCTGATGCATCCTATATTACAGGTGTGGTATTGAATGTTGATGGTGGAATGGGGATGTAATCATGAGGAGAAGACGAGTTGTCGTAACCGGCATGGGAATCGTGAGTCCCATTGGGAATGATGTGCCCAGTTTCTGGGCAAGCGTGAAATCGAATATTTCCGGTATCGCTCCTATCACCCAGATCGACACCACCGACCTTGCCGTACGCATTGCAGGGGAAGTCAAGAATTTCGATCCGGGGATACGCATCGATCCCAAAGAAGCAAAAAAGATGGATCGCTTCACTCAGTTTGCGGTCTATGCAGCAATTGAGGCATACGAAGCGGCTCGCCTTTCTCCTGAGAACCTGGATCCGGTACGCACTGGCGTCTGTCTCGGTACGGGACAGGGCGGTTCTGCGACCATTGAGGAGGCAGGTAAGCGCCTCTTCGAACGCGGCCCGTCAAGAGTTCCGCCCATGACTGTGGCCAAGGGGCTGGCCAACTTTGGTGCTGCTCAGATTGCCATGGCTTTCAATATCCACGGCCCCAACATGACTGTGGTAACCGCCTGCGCTGCGGCTACCGATGCAATCGGTCAGGCAATGCGTCTCATCCGGGATGGCCATGCTGACATCATGTTTGCCGGCGGATCTGAAGCAAGTATCGTGCGCATGTGCATGGCGAGCTTCATCAACATTCAGGCCCTTTCCACACGCAACGATGACCCGGCTCGCGCTTCACGCCCCTTCGACAGGGATCGCGATGGCTTCGTCATGTCCGAAGGTGCGGGCATCCTGGTACTCGAAGAGTACGAGCACGCCAAAGCCAGGGGTGCAACTATCTATGCAGAAATTGCCGGCTTTGGTGCAACCTGCGATGCACACCACCTCACCGCACCCGATCCCGAGGGTTACTGGGTTGCCGAAGCAATCCGACAGGCGTTGCGTGATGCTGATATGAGCCCCGCGGACATCGATTACGTATCTGCTCACGGTACATCCACACCGCTCAACGATCCCATTGAAACCAAGGCCATCAAGCACGCCTTCGGGGATCATGCTGCAAAGCTCAAGGTATCCAGTCTCAAATCAATGGTTGGCCACTGCATCGGTGCAGCAGGTGCGGTTGAGACCATTGCAGCCATTCTGGGCATGAACGAGGATTACGTCCATCCGACCATAAATCTTGAGAATCCCGATCCTGCCTGCGATCTGGACTATGTGCCCAATGTAGGCATCTCCATGCCTGTTCGTGCCTTCGTGAAGGAATCCATGGGCTTCGGGGGCCAGAACGCAGTCCTCGTTGTGAAACACATATGAGTTATCGCTGGAGCACGCTCCCGCGCGTGCTCTACATTGAGCCGGGCAACCCCCAGTTGCCTGGCGCCGTCCCCGATCCCAGGGGAGTCAATTTCTCAATTTTCTCCCGTCACGCCACGTGCATGATTCTCTGCCTGTACGAAGCACCGGATGCGGATCGGCCTGCCGCCAGTTTCAGGCTCGACCCGCGCCGCAACAAGACAGGTGATATCTGGCATTGCTATGTACCCGGCCTCAAGCCCAATACACTCTACATGTGGAGAGCGGAAGGCCCCTTTGCCCCTCTCGAAGGGCATCGCTACAACCCCAACAAGGTGCTCATAGATCCCTATGCGAAAGCGCTCACAGATGGATCGGCAAACCTCTGTTCTGCCTTTGCCTACGACGAACACTCTCCCGACAGGGACCTTTCCTTCTCGGAAAAGCAGAATGATGGATGCATGCCGAAATGTGTCGTTGTTGATGATGCGTTCGACTGGGAAGGCGACACTCCACTCAATTATCCCCTGAAAGAATGCATAATCTATGAAACCCACGTCCGGGGACTGACCCGATCACCAAGCGCACCCGTCCGTCATCATGGCACCTATCGAGGCGTCACCGAAATGATCGAGTATTTCAGCAAACTCGGCATTACCAGCCTCGAACTCATGCCAGTCCAGGAATTCGATTCTCATGAACGATTCAGATCCAATCCACTTACCGGAGAACCGCTCTCCAACTACTGGGGTTACGCTCCGATTGCCTTTTTTGCGCCCCGTACCGCCTACGCCTTCCCTGATGAGGTAGACCACGCCCGGTATGAGCCCTCACACCCGGTCAAAGAATTCAAGTACATGGTGCGAGAGCTCCACAAGGCAGGCATTGAAGTCATTCTCGATGTTGTCTTCAACCACACTGCCGAAGGCAATGAGATGGGACCCACCCTGAGTTTCAGAGGCATCGATAACGCCATCTACTACATGCTTGCACCTGACCGGCGCCATTATCTCAATTACTCGGGATGCGGCAACACGCTCAATTGCAATCATCCTGTGCTCAGAACCTTTATCCGCGAGTGTCTCCGCTACTGGGTGGTGACCATGCATGTTGACGGTTTCCGGTTCGACCTCGGCTCCATTCTGGGCAGGGACTCACAGGGAAGACTGCTTGAGAATCCACCAGTCATAGAGTCAATTGCAGAAGATCCCCTGCTGCGGAATACCAAGATTATCGCTGAGGCCTGGGATGCTGGTGGAGCCTATCAGGTGGGGTCCTTCCCTGGCGGGCGCTGGGCTGAGTGGAATGACCGCTTTCGAGATGATGTCCGACGCTACTGGCGTGGCGACGAAGGATTCACCCGACACCTGGCAACCAGACTCTCCGGTTCCAGCGATCTGTACTCAGGCAATGGCAAAAAGCCCTTCCATTCCATCAATTTCATCACCTCGCATGATGGCTTCACCTTGAACGACCTGGTTTCCTACAGCCAGAAACACAACGAAATCAACGGTGAAGAGAATCGTGACGGCCAGCAGGAAAACTATTCCTCAAATTATGGAGTAGAAGGTCCCACGGAGAATGAATTCATTGAGCAGACCAGAAACCGCCAGATCAAGAATTTTTTCGCTACCCTCCTGCTGTCCATTGGCACACCAATGCTGCTTGGAGGCGATGAATTCCGCCGTACTCAGCAGGGCAACAACAACCCTTACTGCCATGACAAGCCTTTCAACTGGTATGACTGGAGCCTGCTGAAGCGCCATCGCGACATCCATCGTTTTGTGACCCTCCTGATTGATTTCCGAAAACGGCATCCCGCATTCCGGAGAGAGGATTTCTTCAGAGGAGAACCAGAACATCATGACTGGTCCATCGCAGATATCCTTTGGTACGACGAGCACGGCAGACCACCAGACTGGATGGGTTCCGGCAAGGTGCTGCAGGCTCGACTCAATTACCGGGAATCAGAAGCAGCGCACAGCATTTCATACCTTCTCATTTTCAATGCTGGAACTGAGGCCTGTACTGTCTCTGTGCCGGTAGATCATCTTCCATCTCCATGGCGCAAGGTCATCGACACCTCGCTTCCCTCGCCACATGATTTTGAGAGAGAAGATGAAGCGCCCTCTCTCCCGGATCCACAATCTCTCATTATTCTGCCAAGAACGCTCATATTCCTGATAGCCACATGATTGTCGCAGCCGGATGAGGTCTCTCCGACAGGTTGCCACTTGCCTGGCAGCATCACTCATTCGTACATTTGTCCTGTATGAGAAGTTTCAGGATGACCAGCACGGAATCAGAGGCACTGGTAAGGAAAGGCATTCGTGAACTTTCACTTCACCGGCCTACAAAAGCGCTTGAATATTTCCATGAGGCTGTAGAACAGACTCCTCCTGCCTGCTCGGATGAGCTGAGCCGCGCATTGTACTGGCTCTCGATTGCCCTTTATCAGCTTGATAGAAAAGAGCTCGCTCTGAAAAGCCTAGCCAATGCCCAGAAACTTCGAAGAAAGAGCTTTGCCCGCAGGTTTTACAGTAGAACCATTAATGAGTATGGCATGCTCAAGCGCCCCACCAGGGAACTGGATGATCTCTATGCTTTCGTGAGTATTCAGATCACGGTCTATTTGATGAAGAAAAAATCTCACCGATTTGATTCAGTCAGCGAGCATGATACTGTCATGAAGTCCATTCTTTCAGGCTGGAAAATGCTGAAAGATCATGGCTTCCTGGAAGGTCTTGAGTGTGGTGAGAAACTTGCCCTTTTTAAAAAGGTAAAGCTTGATTTCCCCGTTTTCTATGCATCTTCATTCGCCACACGCCGGCCTTCAAGGAAAGAGTCTTCAGATCCTGCATCGTATTCTGATGCATGCCCTTGCGGATCCGGATTGCCGTATCGCCAGTGTTGCGGCAGAACACAGGGCTTGAGCGAACTCCTCTGATTTGTCGTCAAAATGTGTCATTTTGAAACAATCCAGCCCTCTTTTTCTTGCCCTATGTCATTTTGAAACATTCTGCCTTTGGAAGATGTCATGAAGCAGGCAGTTAAGCCAAAAACAGCATCGGGCTGAACATAATAAATCTATATAAAATATATAAATAGCATTTAGTATAATATTTGGCACACTTCTTGCTTATATACAGACAAGGAGTGGCACATGAACACTAGACAGACACAGAAGGAAACACGGGTTGATGCGTACGATGACGACGACAACGTGTTGTCCATGTACCTGCGTCAGATCAACAAAGTTCCCTTGCTCACCCGAGAAGAGGAAAACGAATATGCCCGCCGCGCCGCTGCTGGTGACAAGCACGCGAAAGAAATGCTCGCAAAGAGCAATCTGCGATTTGTAGTCAATGTGGCGAAAAAGTACCAGAATCAGGGGCTTCCTCTTGCTGACCTCATAGCTGAAGGCAATATTGGCCTCTTGAATGCCATTGAACACTACGATGTGACCAAAGGCTATCATTTCATCTCCTATGCAGTCTGGTGGATCCGTCAGGCA